>NZ_SZWU01000049.1:121683-134424 GCF_005280935.1 Citrobacter sp. wls757
GTAAACGCCTTATCCGGTCTACAGGTTTCGCTGTTTACCGTAGGCCCGATAAGCGTCGCGCATCGGGCACATCGCCGAATGCGGCTAACAATTCAGCGTAATTGCTGCCCTGCTTTGAGCGTTGCGGCTACGTTTCGCGCCGTCATTCGTACGTTGTCGCTCGCGTTCTTCAGCGCCTCATCCAGGGTACAAATGGAGTAGATGACGCTGAAAACCGCATCCAGCCCATGCTCGTGTACGACCCCCACATCGGCCGTCAGGCTACCTGCGATACCGATAACCGGCTTGTTGTAACGCTTTGCGACCTTCGCCACGCCAACCGGAACCTTACCGTGAATGGTCTGACTATCAATGCGCCCTTCACCTGTGACCACTAAATCCGCATCCGCAACGCAGGCATCAAGGTGTAACGCATCGGTCACTATCTCAATACCGCAGCGTAACTGTGCGCCGCAAAACGCATACAGTGCCGCCCCCATACCACCCGCCGCACCACCACCGGCCAGATCCAGCACGTTGACGTCCAGATCGCGGGCAATAAGTCGCGCATAGTGCGTGAGCGCCCGATCCAGGCGGGTAATCATCTCCGGCGTAGCCCCTTTTTGCGGACCAAAAACCGCAGATGCGCCCTCTTTTCCAGTCAACGGGTTGGTCACATCGCAAGCCACTTCTATAAGGCACCCGGCAAGACGGCTGTCTAACTGAGAAATATCAATCCGGGACAGAGATTCCAGACCGATTCCGCCTTGCGCAATTTCGTTATTTTGCGCATCCAGCAGTTTTGCTCCCAGCGCTTGCACCATCCCGGCACCGCCATCATTGGTGGCGCTACCGCCAATCCCAATGATGATATGCTCAACGCCAGCGTCCAGCGCATGACGGATTAACTCCCCGGTTCCCCAGGATGTCGTTTTCAGCGGATCGCGTAACCCCACAGGAACCTGTTCCAGTCCGCTGGCGGCCGCCATTTCGATAAACGCCGAGCGCTCATCACCAGATAAACCATAAAATGCCTGAATTGTGTTGCCCAAAGGGCCGGTAACATCAACATGCACAAGGTGACCTTGCGTTGCGGCAACCATCGCTTCGACCGTTCCTTCACCGCCATCTGCAACCGGAATCTTCACGTAATCCGCATCGGGCCAGATCTCACGAAACCCCAGCTCTATAGCCGTTGCCACCTCAAGCGCACTCAAACTTTCCTTATAGGAATCGGGTGCGATTACTATTTTCATAAAGCATCCTTACGCATGTTGATTATGTTAAGCATACACCAGGAGCAAAACCGCTCACTCTATAGGAGCGGTCCTGGATCACTTAGCGAACCATGCACGGACGCTTATTATCAAACGTCCAGTTCGGGATAAGATACTGCATACCCATCGCATCATCACGCGCACCCAGTCCATGTTGCTGGTACAGTTCATGCGCTTTCATGACCTGATCCATATCCAGCTCCACGCCCAGACCCGGTTTTGCCGGAACCTGCACCATGCCGCCTTTGATTTCAAACGGCTCTTTGGTCAAGCGCTGGTTGCCTTCCTGCCAGATCCAGTGGGTGTCGATAGCGGTTATTTTACCCGGAGCCGCCGCCGCGACATGCGTAAACATCGCCAGCGAAATATCAAAGTGATTGTTAGAGTGCGATCCCCAGGTCAGCCCGAACTCATGGCACATCTGCGCCACACGGACAGAACCCTGCATGGTCCAGAAGTGCGGGTCCGCCAGTGGGATATCCACAGACTGCAACGACAGCGTATGCCCCATCTGACGCCAGTCGGTGGCGATCATGTTGGTGGCGGTCGGCAGACCGGTGGCGCGGCGGAACTCCGCCATCACTTCACGACCAGAGAAGCCCTGCTCGGCACCGCACGGATCTTCCGCATAGGCCAGAGAACCCTTCAGATATTTGCCGATCTTAATCGCTTCATTTAGCGACCACGCGCCGTTCGGATCCAGCGTGACGCGGGCCTGCGGAAAGCGTTTCGCTAGCGCGACAATAGATTCCGCTTCTTCTTCCCCGGCCAGTACGCCGCCTTTCAGTTTAAAGTCGTTGAAACCATACATCTCATACGCGGCTTCCGCCAGGCGCACTACCGCATCCGGGGTCATCGCTTCTTCATGACGCAGACGATACCAGTCGCATTTATCATCCGGCTGACTCTGGTACGGCAGCGGCGTTGCCTTACGGTTACCCACGAAGAACAGATAACCCAACATTTCAACTTCGCTACGCTGCTGGCCATCCCCCAGCAAAGAGGCGACGTTTACGCCCAAATGCTGACCTAACAGATCCAACATGGCCGCTTCGATCCCAGTAACCACATGAATAGTGGTACGTAAATCGAAGGTCTGCAAACCGCGACCGCCCGCATCACGATCGGCAAAAGTATTGCGTACTGCATTCAGCACGTTTTTGTATTCACCTAACGTTTTACCTACCACCAACGGGATCGCATCTTCCAGAGTTTTGCGGATTTTTTCGCCGCCGGGAATTTCACCCACGCCGGTATGACCGGAGTTATCTTTAATAATCACAATATTGCGCGTGAAGAACGGAGCATGTGCGCCGCTCAGGTTCATCAGCATGCTGTCATGACCCGCAACCGGAATAACCTGCATAGAGGTAACCAATGGGGTAGAAAATTGTGCGCTCATAATTAAGTCCTTATTCAAAATTAGTGGCGGCCGAAAACGGGACGTTTACGGTCAAAAGTCCATCCGGGGATCAGATACTGCATTGGGCCTGCGTCATTACGCGCGCCGCCGGGCAGCGCCTTATAGGCTTCATGCGCTTTCTGTACCTGATCCCAGTCCAGTTCCACGCCCAGACCGGGCGCATCGGGTACCGCAATTTTTCCGTTTTTAATCTCCAGCGGATTTTTGGTCAGGCGGCAATCGCCCTCCTGCCAGATCCAGTGGGTATCAATAGCCGTTGGATTACCCGGCGCAGCCGCACCGACGTGGGTAAACATCGCCAGCGAAATATCAAAATGATTGTTAGAATGGCAGCCCCAGGTCAGGCCCCAGTCATCGCATAACTGTGCCACGCGTACCGCGCCAGAAAGGGTCCAGAAGTGCGGATCGGCCAGCGGAATATCTACTGAATTCAGCATCACCGCATGGCCCATTTCACGCCAGTTGGTAGCTATCATGTTCGTTGCTACCGGCAGACCGGTTGCACGGCGGAACTCGGCCATCACTTCACGGCCAGAAAAACCCTGTTCAGCGCCGCATGGATCTTCGGCGTAGGTCAGAACATCGTTCAGCCCTTTACACAGGGAGATGGCTTCATCCAGCAGCCAGGCACCGTTGGGATCAACCGTAATACGCGCATCCGGGAAGCATTTTTTCAGCGCACGAGCGGTGTCGATTTCCTGCTCGCCAGGCAGTACACCACCTTTGAGTTTGAAATCTTTAAAGCCGTAGCGATCCTGCGAAGCCTGAGCCAGACGTACCACTGCCTCACTGTTCATCGCTTGCTGATGACGCAGGTGATACCACTCATGGTTTCCCGACGTACTTTCCAGATACGGTAAATCGGTCTTTGTGCGATCGCCCACGTAGAACAGATAACCGAGTACGGTGACCGCATCGCGCTGCTTGCCCGGCCCTAACAGTTCACAAACCGGCACGTTGAGCGCCTTGCCCAGCAGGTCGAGCAATGCGGCCTCCAGCGCCGCTACCGCATTGACCCGTAGTTCAAAGGTCCAGGCGCCTTTGCCAAAGGTGTCAAAATCAGCGGCCTGGTTGCCTTTATGCACCTGCTGCACCACCTTATTCAGGCGCGCCACTTCCTGGCCCAGCACCTGCGGAATCGCATCCACCAGCGTCTGATAAATCACTTCGCCACCTGGCGCTTCACCGATACCGGTGTTTCCGGCATTATCGGTGAGCACCACGATATTACGAGTAAAGTATGCGTTATGCGCGCCGCCAATATTGAGCAGCATGCTGTCATGACCGGCCACCGGGATGACCTTCATATCGGTAACAACGGGACTCGATTGTGTTGTCATCATCATTGTCCTGCGACAGGTTTCAGTTCGATACGTTTAATATCGCCCACCAGCACCAGATAGCTCACCACCGCAATCAGCGCATGTACCCCGACGTAAATCAACGCGCCGTTAAACGAGCCGGTAGTCCCGACGATGTAGCCGATAGCAATTGGCGTGACAATGCCGGAGATGTTGCCAAACATGTTGAACAAACCGCCGCTCAGACCGCTGATCTCTTTAGGTGCGGTATCAGCCATCACTGCCCATCCCAGCGCACCGATACCTTTGCCGAAGAAGGCCAGCGCCATAAAGCCGATGATCATCCACTCCACATTGACGTAGTTACAGAACACCATCACCATCGACAGCAGCATACCGAGTACGATTGGCGTTTTACGGGCGATATTCAGCGAACCGGTACGGCGCATCAGCCAGTCGGAAATAATGCCGCCGAGCACGCCGCCGGCGAATCCGCAAATGGCCGGAACCGAAGCAACAAAGCCAGCTTTCAAAATCGACATACCGCGAGCCTGCACCAGATAAACCGGGAACCAGGTGATAAAGAAGTAGGTCAGCGCGTTAATGCAGTACTGGCCGATGTAAATCCCGATCATCATCCGTGAACCCAGCATCTGTTTGATTTGCCCCCACTTCACGCTAAACGGCACTTTGGTTTTGGCTGCCGCCTGATCCATGTTGATCAGCGCCCCACCTTCGGCAATGTACTCCAGCTCTTTTTGGTTTACGCCCGGGTGCTGGTTCGGTTCATGAATCACCTTCAGCCAGACGAAGCTGATAACAATCCCAAGACCGCCCATAAAGAAAAACACGTGCGACCAACCCACTTCGTGGGTCAGCCAACCCATGATTGGCGCGAAAATAACGGTGGCAAAGTATTGCGCAGAGTTAAAGATAGCGACCGCCGTGCCCCTTTCCTGTGCCGGGAACCACGCCGCCACAATACGACTGTTGCCGGGGAAGGAGGGCGCTTCAGCTAAACCAACGAGGAAGCGCAAAGTAAACAGCGCAACGATAATGCCGAAGCCACTGAAGATATCGACAAAACCCTGCAACAGGGTAAACATGGACCAAATAAAGATGGACCAGAAATAAACGCGTTTTGAACCAAAGCGGTCGAGCAACCAGCCGCCGGGGATCTGGCCGATAACATAGGCCCATGAGAAAGCGGAGAATACATACCCCATCCCTACCGCATCCAGACCGATGTCTTTGGCCATCTCCGAACCGGCAATGGATAAGGTGGCGCGATCGCCGTAGTTGAAGGATGTGACGATAAACAGCATCACCACTATCCAGTAGCGAGCGTTAGTGCGTTTTTCCGCGCTGCTCGCCGCCTGACTTAATGAACTCATTGTTGCACTCCTGAATCCTGGCTTTCGCCAGTTCATTCTGTACAGCACCTGTAGGGTGATCAGAATGAGAGGTTAGTGTGTGGCAGTGTTGGTACAGCTCAGGGCCGTTTTATTCTGACTCGCTGCCATTCCGGGAACTGACGGGAAAAGTATATGAAGGAGTGCCACTGACCCTCACCGTGCATGAACACAACATTAGGGAGGCAGTGAGAAGTTGTTTGGGGCATAAGCCCAAAGTAGTGGAAGTTAGTTCACGTAATTGGGGTTTTATTGCCGGGTGGCGGCTTCGCCTGGCCCGGCTTGCGGTTCAAAGGGGGGTTGCATGCCCGTACGAGCGAGAGATTATTTAAGCAAGGTTCCCCAGTTTTCTACCCAGGGATTGGATTCGCTTTCCGGTTCAGGATGCTCGCTGGCATCAATCAGCAGCATTTCTCCTACACGGTGGGCGCTTTGTTCCTGCAACAAGGCATCGAACTGTTTGCCGCCATTGCAGAAATTAACGTAGCTACTGTCGCCCAGCCCAATTACCCCGTAATGCAGATTTGGCTGGAAACCGAGATTATCTTTGATCCCTTGAAACAGCGGCACGATGCTATCCGGCAGATCGCCCTGCCCGGTCGTGGAAGTCACCACCAGTACATATTTATCCTGATATGCCTGCCAGTCGCTAAGTTCCGGATCTTCGAACACCGTAGCTTTATGACCCTGCGCCGTCAAAATAGCTTCGGCCTCTTCGGCAACCAGCAGCGCGTTTCCGTACATCGTGCCGACAAAAATTCCAATTTCCGCCATAACCGTAATCTCCTGGGACTTAAGAATCTATCTGCTCATCCTGACCTGACAGCCCGCTGAACTCAACCCTTTCATTCTCAGGGAGAAGTCCACGCCAGCCAAACTGTGATAACGCCTGCATCCAGACGTCATCCAGTCCGGCGCGAATAACCAGCGGTTCACCGGTGAAAGGATGGGTCAGCGCAAGCTGGCTGGCATGCAGCATCAATCGCTGGCAACCGAAATGCTCTGCGGCGCTGCGGTTTTGCCGCAAATCACCGTGCTTGCTGTCGCCGATAATCGGATGGCGCAAGTGCGCCAGATGGCGTCTGAGCTGGTGCTTGCGACCGGTTTTAGGATCCAGTTCCACCAGCCCGTAACGGGTAGTCGGATAACGCCCGGTCGCTACCGGCATTTCTACCGTTGCCAGGCCACGATAATGGGTGACAGCAGGCTGCGGGCCTTTATCATCGCGGGCAAACTTATCGGCAATCTTATCCAGCTCTTCGACCAGCGGGTAATCCAGCACGGCATCATCCATCAGCCAGCCACGCACAATCGCATGATAGCGTTTCTGAATTTGATGATGTTCAAACTGCTGGGACAGCAAACGCCCGGCTTCGCTGGACAGTCCCATCAGCAGCACGCCGGAGGTTGGTCTGTCGAGTCGATGGGCGGTAAATACGTGCTGACCAATTTGGTCGCGCACCGTTTGCATCACCACCACTTTCTCATCCCGGTCGAGCCAACTGCGGTGAACCAACCAGCCCGAAGGTTTATTGACGGCGACCAGCCATTCGTCCTGATAAAGAATTTCCAGCATCAGGCGTTATCACTTGTAAACAACGCATCCAGCTCCTGCAATGCCGCCAGAAGAATGTCGCGCTGCGGGTGATCGGCTGCCAGCGCCATTTCGTAATACGGTGCGACGGCAAAAGCCTGCGGAAGCGGCTGCGCGTTATCAATCAACATATGCATGCGGGGAATCAACACCCACTGCAGCCACTCGACCGGCTCCATGGTATCCATACAAAAAGGCTGCGTACTGGTAAACAGATGCTCTGCTGGCTCATCCATCCGCCAGTGATGATGTTCACGCAGTAGCGCTTCAAGTGCGTGTAACTGCTGGCGCACACGGTCATGAGTCGTCATGAAATTAACCTCAATGATGAAAAATCTGGCGCGAAGAATAGCACTAGTGGAGGGAAATAAAAAAAGGGAGCACTGTAAAAACAGTGCTCCCGGTTCGTTTCGCAGCATTCCAGCTACTTTTAGTGCTCCCTGCTCATCCTTGACAACTTTTCCTGTGGTCTTGCGACCGTGTTCATCCTGAACTTTTGCATCCTGCTCACATCACCCCGATGTGAAAACTTCATCCTGAAGTATCCTGGCCATCCAGACCCGCCGAACATCCTGACCGGCTCTCATTCTCCATCCTGGAGGTGTCCTTTAACGCATCCAGCGTCTTCCTCTTTGCTTCGTCCTGAAGCCTGTCCTTGCAACACCGTCCTGGTGTGTCCTGGCGAAGAGCCATCATCCTGATGTTCTCTTCGTTGTGCGACTCCTTGTCGACAGATATAGAATCGCCTGTTTCGCATTGTCTTACAAGATGCTTACAGGCTTACCCTTACGATTATTTTCGTATGAAAGTTGACAATAAAACACTAACCAATTGAATAATAATAAATTATTATTTTATCAATTCATTAAGTCTTTACTTATCACCTGGCAATGTCCTACAGGGTTTGTAAGAGATCTCTCACAAGATTCAGGGCAAACTGGATTACAGAACTGGCTTAAGTTGAGTGAGGAATTCCGCAAGTGAGGCCGCCAGCACCGTTCGTTTACGGGTTCCCAGCGTTTCTTTGCACACTTCACCGGACAGATTGCACACCGAAATGACGTCAAGCTCATTATCTTGTGTGGCAATAAAAAGCGTAGGTGATAGCTTGAGGCGCTTTTGCGTTACCAAATGACCAATCAGGTTTTCCTGAACGCGCCTGAAGTCATCTTCACTCCAGGTTTGCAGCAGCGTGAGCTTTTCATCCGCAAACTGCGCGTGCATATCACCAGCAAACTGGGTGGTGTAAAAAGCGTGAACGGCAGGTTGTACCACAATATCAAAGGCCCGTTCAACCGCATTGAGGTTATTTTCGCCGACAAAAGGTTGAGGCTGCCAAAATACCGCATCGTCTGTGGAAGAAATGATACACGGAGAAGGTACGCCATACAGCTCTTCGCTGAGCGGCCAACTGTTGTTTTTTTCATGCCATGCGTCGCAATAACGCGTCGTAAAGGCTATCAACGCCTGCGCTGTCAATTCGTCCACTGATTTCTCTCTTCACAAAAGCCAGGATACACTTATCGCATAGTGTATCTGGTTTATGACGGTGAAACATGTCCTCTTATGAAAATCATCAGGCGCTTAACGGCCTGACACTCGGTAAATCAACGGATTACCGAGACAATTACGATGCAAGTCTGTTGCAGGGCGTTCCGCGCAGCCTGAATCGCGACCCGCTGGATTTAAAGGCCGATAACTTGCCTTTTCACGGTGCAGATATCTGGACGCTATATGAACTGTCGTGGCTGAATGCCAACGGCTTACCGCAGGTTGCGGTCGGTCATGTGGAGCTGGATTACACCAGCGTAAATCTGATTGAGTCGAAAAGCTTTAAGCTGTACCTGAACAGTTTTAACCAGACGCGTTTTGATTCCTGGGACGCGGTACGCCAGACGCTGGAAAACGATCTGCGCGCCTGCGCTCAGGGCGATGTCAGCGTGGCGCTGTACCGCCTTGACGAACTGGAAGGGCAGCCGATAGCCCACTTTAATGGGACCTGTATCGACAATCAGGATATCGTCATCGACAACTATCAGTTCAGCACTGCGTATCTGGAAAATGCCGTGAGCGGTGAAAAGGCAGTCGAAGAGACGCTGGTCAGCCACCTGCTGAAATCCAACTGTCTGATCACCCACCAGCCCGACTGGGGCTCCATACAAATTCAGTATCGTGGACGGAAAATCGACAGAGAGATGCTGCTGCGTTATCTGGTCTCCTTCCGCCACCATAATGAATTTCATGAGCAGTGCGTGGAACGTATTTTCAATGACATTCTGCGCTTCTGCCAGCCAGAGAAACTGAGCGTCTACGCACGCTACACGCGACGTGGTGGTCTGGACATTAACCCATGGCGCACCAACACCGATTTCACTCCGGCAACCGGTCGTCTGGTACGTCAGTAATCTTTTTTCTCAATTTTGCGTGCCGGATTCCGCGCGCAAGGTTGTGAAAGGTCATAAGCCAGGGCTATTGTAATCAATAGGGAATGACGTGTTGCGTCCCATAAGGAGTTTACTTGATTACACATATTAGCCCGCTTGGCTCAATGGACATGTTGTCGCAGTTGGAAGTCGATATGCTTAAACGCACGGCCAGCAGCGACCTGTATCAACTGTTTCGTAACTGTTCGCTTGCCGTTCTGAACTCCGGCAGTTTGACCGACAACAGTAAAGAACTGCTGTCCCGCTTTGAAAGTTTCGATATTAACGTACTGCGCCGCGAACGGGGCGTGAAGCTGGAACTGATCAACCCACCTGAAGATGCGTTTGTTGATGGACGCATTATTCGTGCGCTACAGGCTAACCTGTTTGCCGTACTGCGCGACATTCTGTTCGTCAATGGACAGATCCATAACGCCGGTCGTTTTCAGCATCTGGATCTCGAAAGCTCGGTACATATTACCAACCTCGTATTCTCGATCCTGCGTAATGCGCGGGCGCTACACGTTGGTGAAGCGCCGAACATGGTCGTCTGCTGGGGCGGCCACTCAATCAACGAAAATGAGTACCTGTATGCCCGTCGCGTCGGCACCCAACTGGGCCTGCGCGAACTGAACATCTGTACCGGCTGCGGTCCGGGGGCGATGGAAGCGCCAATGAAAGGCGCCGCGGTCGGCCACGCCCAGCAGCGATACAAAGACAGCCGCTTTATTGGCATGACCGAACCGTCAATCATCGCCGCTGAACCGCCTAACCCGCTGGTAAACGAACTGATCATCATGCCGGACATTGAAAAACGTCTGGAAGCGTTCGTGCGTATCGCTCACGGTATTATCATCTTCCCGGGTGGCGTAGGGACAGCAGAAGAGCTGCTGTATCTGCTGGGGATCCTGATGAATCCGGCCAACAAAGATCAGGTTCTACCGCTGATCCTGACCGGACCAAAAGAGAGTGCGGATTACTTCCGCGTGCTGGACGAATTTATCGTGCACACGCTAGGGGAAGATGCACGTCGCCACTATCGCATTATCATTGACGATGCGGCAGAAGTGGCGCGTCTGATGAAAAAAGCGATGCCGCTGGTGAAAGAAAACCGTCGCGACACAGGAGATGCTTACAGCTTTAACTGGTCGATTCGTATCGCGCCCGATCTGCAGATGCCGTTCGAGCCGTCCCATGAAAACATGGCCAACCTGAAGCTGTACCCGGATCAACCCGTTGAAGTATTGGCCGCCGATTTACGTCGTGCATTCTCCGGTATTGTGGCAGGTAACGTGAAGGAAGTCGGGATCCGCGCTATTGAAGAGTTTGGCCCGTACAAAATCCACGGTGACCGCGAAATGATGCGCCGCATGGACGATCTCCTGCAGGGCTTTGTTGCACAACATCGTATGAAGTTACCGGGCACTGCGTATATCCCTTGCTACGAGATCTGCGCCTAACCTTCAACACCCGCTAGCAGCGCTATAGCGGTGACAGTTTTGTCCATATCAAAGCCGGGTTTGGCGCACTTGCCTCCCGGCTTTTTTTAGTGATACCAGTCACATAGCCCCGACAATCATATAAATACCAGTGATGATTCATTAAAAACAGCGCGTCACGCAAACGATTACCTTGAAAAACCAACCGTGATTTATCTTAGAAAATTATTATTAGTCGCCGAAATCATCTAAAAACAACAGTTTTTACAGCTGAACACGCCTATCTTCGCGCCTTCGCTTTCATGAGATATGTCGTTAATGTTAGCCTTCGCGCCCGTAAATTCGCTTTGACTATTTTTTAACAGATTAATGGCCCAAATTTATCCACATAAAAGGTGGATTATTGCATTTGGGATCCCGATCACTGATACATTCATTACTAAAATGTATCTTTCCGCCCGAAAATTATTACGGCGAAAAATTATATAAAAATCGCTCAACGAATTTCGATTTACAGTCGGGTACTTTCTCATTGGATTGACCCCAAACCCGACTTTTTAAGCTTCCTCCAGGAGAAATAGATGGAAAACACTCAAACCAGCACTATCGTTACGGGCCAGACCCGCAGCGCATGGCGCAAAACAGACACCATGTGGATGCTGGGCCTTTACGGCACGGCGATTGGGGCGGGTGTATTGTTCCTGCCGATTAACGCAGGCGTAGGCGGTATGATCCCGCTGATCATCATGGCGATCCTTGCCTTCCCAATGACCTTCTTTGCACACCGCGGTCTGACTCGCTTTGTGCTGTCCGGTAAAAATCCGGGTGAAGACATCACCGAAGTTGTAGAAGAACACTTTGGTGTTGGTGCAGGTAAACTGATTACCCTGCTCTACTTCTTCGCTATCTACCCGATTCTGTTGGTTTACAGCGTAGCAATCACCAACACGGTTGAAAGCTTCCTGACCCACCAACTGGCGATTACGCCGCCGCCGCGCGCAATCCTGTCACTGATCCTGATTGTCGGCATGATGACCATCGTGCGCTTCGGTGAGCAGATGATCGTTAAGGCGATGAGCATCCTGGTATTCCCGTTCGTTGCGGCTCTGATGCTGCTGGCGCTGTACCTGATCCCTCAGTGGAGCGGTGCGATTCTGGAAACCATGTCTTTTGACTCTGCGGCAACCACCGGCAACGGCCTGCTGTTGACCCTGTGGCTGGCAATTCCGGTAATGGTGTTCTCCTTCAACCACTCCCCGATCATCTCCTCCTTCGCCGTGGCGAAGCGTGAAGAGTACGGTGATGAAGCAGAGAAAAAATGCTCCAAGATTCTGGCATTCGCTCACATCATGATGGTACTGACCGTTATGTTCTTCGTCTTCAGCTGCGTGTTCAGCCTGACTCCGGCGGACCTGGCAGCAGCGAAAGAGCAGAACATCTCGATTCTGTCTTACCTGGCGAACCACTTTAACGCGCCGATTATTGCCTGGATGGCACCGATCATCGCGATTATCGCTATCACCAAATCCTTCCTGGGCCACTACCTGGGCGCACGTGAAGGCTTCAATGGTATGGTGATTAAGTCTCTGCGTGGCAAAGGCAAATCCATCGAAATCAACAAACTGAACAAAATCACTGCGCTGTTCATGCTGGTAACCACCTGGATTGTGGCGACGCTGAACCCAAGCATCCTCGGCATGATTGAGACCCTGGGTGGCCCAATCATCGCGATGATTCTGTTCCTGATGCCGATGTATGCCATTCAGAAAGTACCGGCAATGCGTAAGTACAGCGGCCATATCAGCAACGTCTTCGTTGTGATTATGGGCCTGATCGCTATCTCCGCTATTTTCTACTCTCTGTTCAGTTAATTCCCCTGCGCCGCTCCTCGGG
>NZ_SZWU01000049.1:134474-155176 GCF_005280935.1 Citrobacter sp. wls757
ACAATGGACGCCTCATGATTAGCGTATTCGATATTTTCAAAATCGGCATTGGCCCTTCCAGCTCCCACACTGTTGGCCCGATGAAAGCAGGCAAACAATTCACGGATGACCTGATTGCACGCGGAATTCTCACTGACGTAACCCGCGTAGTGGTTGATGTCTATGGCTCTTTATCTCTGACGGGGAAAGGTCACCATACCGACATCGCGATTATTATGGGCCTGGCGGGTAATCTGCCGGATACCGTAGACATTGATGCCATTCCGTCCTTTATCCAGGATGTGAATACTCATGGGCGTTTGCTGCTGGCAGACGGTCAACATGAGGTCGAGTTCCCGGTCGACAAGTGCATGAATTTCCATGCGGACAATCTGTCCCTGCACGAAAACGGGATGCGCATTACCGCACTGGCGGGCGAAAAGGCTATTTACAGCCAGACTTACTATTCCATTGGCGGTGGGTTCATCGTTGATGAAGAACATTTTGGTTTACCGAACAACTCTCCGGTAAACGTGCCATATCCGTATAAATCCGCAGCTGATTTGCAACGTCATTGCCAGGAAACCGGCCTGTCGCTTTCCGGTCTGATGATGCAAAACGAACTGGCGCTGCACAGCAAAGAAGAGCTGGAACAGCACTTTGCTAACGTCTGGGAAGTGATGCGTAGCGGGATTGAACGCGGCATCACCACCGAAGGTGTATTGCCGGGCAAACTGCGCGTTCCGCGTCGTGCTGCTGCGCTGCGTCGCATGCTGGTCAGCAGCGACAAAACCACCACCGACCCGATGGCGGTTGTTGACTGGATCAACATGTTCGCGCTGGCCGTGAACGAAGAAAACGCAGCCGGTGGACGCGTGGTGACTGCACCAACCAACGGTGCATGCGGGATTGTTCCTGCCGTACTGGCGTATTACGACAAGTTTATCCGTGAAGTGAACGCTAACTCGCTGGCACGCTACATGCTGGTCGCGAGCGCCATTGGTTCACTGTACAAGATGAACGCCTCTATCTCTGGTGCCGAAGTCGGCTGTCAGGGTGAAGTTGGCGTCGCCTGCTCCATGGCAGCGGCTGGTCTGGCTGAACTGCTGGGTGGTAGCCCAATGCAGGTGTGCATCGCGGCAGAAATCGGTATGGAACACAACCTGGGTCTGACCTGCGACCCGGTTGCCGGCCAGGTTCAGGTACCGTGCATTGAGCGTAATGCCATTGCTTCGGTTAAAGCAGTGAACGCTGCACGTATGGCGCTGCGCCGTACCAGTGAACCACGCGTGTGCCTCGATAAAGTTATCGAGACCATGTACGAAACCGGTAAAGACATGAACGCCAAATACCGCGAAACCTCTCGTGGTGGTCTGGCGATGAAGATTGTCACCTGCGATTAATTCTCAGCACATTTTCGTATCTGTAGGCCGGATAAGGCGCTCGCCGCATCCGGCTTTTATTGCCTGATGGCGCTTCGCTTATCAGGCTTACGGATAGCGCTCTTTCGCAATGCTCGTCTCCACTCGTCGTGAATGTTACCCTACAGACTAATTTGTTAGGGAGAACACCGTGGCCGTCCACCTGCTCATTGTTGATGCACTGAATCTCATCCGCCGTATTCACGCCGTACAGGGCTCCCCCTGCGTGGAGACATGCCAGCACGCGCTCGATCAGCTGATTGTGCACAGTCAGCCCACGCACGCCGTGGCGGTATTTGATGACGAAGCGCGTAACAGCGGCTGGCGTCACCAACGGTTACCTGACTACAAAGCCGGTCGCCCGCCGATGCCTGACGATTTACACCAGGAAATGCCCGCCTTACGCGCCGCTTTTGAACAGCGCGGCGTCTGCTGCTGGGTATCCAGCGGGAATGAAGCCGATGATTTAGCCGCCACTCTGGCGGTGAAAGTTAGCCAGGCGGGACACCAGGCGACTATCGTCTCAACCGATAAAGGCTACTGTCAGCTACTCTCCCCAACGCTGCGGATTCGCGATTATTTCCAGAAACGCTGGCTGGATGCGCCGTTTATCGAGAAAGAGTTTGGCGTACTGCCGCAACAGCTGCCAGATTACTGGGGACTGGCCGGGATCAGCAGTTCTAAAATACCGGGGGTTGCCGGTATTGGTCCTAAAAGTGCCACACAACTGCTGGCACAGTTTCCAACGCTGGAAGCGCTGTATGAACACCTGGATGACGTACCGGAGAAATGGCGCAAGAAACTCGAAGAACATCGGGAGATGGCATTTTTGTGCCGCGATATCGCGCGGCTGCAAACAGACTTACATATCGACGGAAACCTACAGCAGCTACGACTGGCGCGGTAGCCTTATTTCCGGATGGCGCTGCGCTTATCCGGCCTACTTATTGTACAACCCTGTAGGCCGGATAAGCGCCAGGTGATTACCAGGCGGTATGGTACAGCTCAACGATATCCCCAAGGCTCGCTTCACGCGGATTTCCCCCGGTACAAACATCGTCAAATGCGGCTTGCGCCAGCGCAGGAATATCCTCTTTACGGACGCCAACATCGCGTAGATGCAGTGGGATACCTACATCGCGATTAAGGGCGAAGACGGCATCCACCGCCGCTTTGCGTGCCTCTGCCAGCGTCAGTCCTTCAACCTTAACCCCCATTACCCGGGCGATATCGCGGAATTTTTCCCCGGTGAATTCGGCGTTATAGTGCATCACGTGCGGCAGCAAAATGGCATTCGCGACGCCGTGCGGCGTGTTGTAGAACGCGCCTAACGGGTGTGCCATGCCATGCACTAATCCCAGACCTACGTTGGAGAAACCCATCCCGGCAACGTACTGGCCCAGAGCCATCGCTTCCCCCGCCTGGCTGTCGCCCGCAACGGAACCGCGTAATGACCCGGCAATAATTTCGATGGCTTTGATGTGCAGCGCATCGGTAAGCGCCCACGCCGCCCGGGTGATGTAACCTTCAATGGCATGAGTCAGTGCATCTACGCCAGTAGCCGCTTTTAATGCAGCAGGCATGCCGTCCATCATGTCAGCATCAATGAACGCCACCTGCGGGATGTCATGTGGATCGACACAAACAAACTTACGCCGATTCTCTTCGTCAGTGATCACGTAGTTAATGGTCACTTCCGCCGCCGTTCCCGCAGTGGTTGGTATAGCCATAACTGGCACGCTCGGGAAGCGTGTCGGCGATAACCCTTCAAGGCTGCGTACATCCGCAAACTCCGGGTTATTGTTAATAATGCCAATCGCTTTACAGGTATCCTGCGGGGAGCCGCCGCCAATGGCGACCAGATAGTCTGCGCCGCTTTGCTGAAAGACACTCAATCCTTCCTGCACTACCGCAATGGTTGGATTAGGAATAACGCCTGAATAGATTTCCCATGCCAGACCTGCAGCATCCATTCGGGAAGTCACCTTCTCAACAACGCCGCACTGCACCAGATTTTTATCAGTCACAATCAACGCTTTGCGATAACCACGACGAATAACTTCATCGGTTAATGCGCCAACAGTTCCCCGGCCAAACCATGCCGTTTCGTTCAGAATCATTCTGTTCGCCATCGTTTTATCTCCTATTCTTCAATACGCAATCCATATGTTTTGAATTTTTCCAGCACAATAGCGATAGCCTCATCGTCCAGTACCGGAACCGGATCGGTAATCGCCAGCGTGCTGAGATAAAGCTGCGCCAGCACTTCCACTTCATGCGCTAACCACAGGGCTTTTTCCAGATTTTCCTCGCAGGCGATCAGCCCATGATGCTGCAACAGCGTTGCTTTTCGGTTTTTCAGCGCTACCGCAACGTGCTCGGAAAGCTCACGCGTACCAAACGTCGCATATGGCGCACAGGGAATTGAGTTACCGCCAGCCGCCGCAATCATGTAATGGATTGCCGGGATTGGCCGATTGAGAATAGAAACAGCAGTACAATGCACGGCATGATTATGGACCACCGCCTGAGCATCGGGACGCGTCTGATAAGCGGCCATATGGAACCGCCACTCGCTGGAAGGTAATTTCCCTTCTTCGTGCTGCCCCTCAGCGTTGATGTACACTATGTGGGATTCGGTGAGTTTGTCATACGGAATACCCGTCGGGGTAATTAACATCCCGTCCTGGTAACGCACACTTACATTACCCGCAGTCCCCTGATTCAACCCCAGACGGGTCATTTCCAGGCAGGTATTGATAATCTGCCGAGCCAGCGTATTTCGTTCCATTACTTACCTCTCTCAGTGAGTCAAAATGCGACAACAGAACATTACTAATACCTCGACGCTCTGTTGATTTAAGCGGGTATTTGCTAACTATCATCATGCTGAATAAAGAGAAGGGAATTTTTAGCACTGGATTTTGTGATGTTCATCAACTAATAACGCTGAATAAAAACATGCAGGCATAATATTACAATTGCAAAATGTCCGTTCTTAATAAAACCATTGTAAAACGGTCATTTGCGAATAAATTGTTACCATTGCCCGTTTTCCACTTAACTAATTAATTCGGGCATTATCCCTGTGGCTTTTTAATTTATTTTTCTCAAACGGTCATTGTTTTAAAGAAATTAAAGTGATGATAATCACATAAACCCACACCCTGAGCATAAATGTGACCACCATCATATTAATGGCCGGTTTTTATTTGAAAATGAATTCATGAGTTCATTCATGAAGGCCAATTTTATCTGGCAGGTTACCGGAACTCACCTGGATTAGCAGGTTGGTAAAAATCACCAATCGTACTCTTAAGCTGTTGAACATGCTTATGAACTGATGAGGATGCTATGGGAAACACATCAATACAAACACAAAGTTTTCATGCGATAGAGCGGGGGCAGACAAAAAATTATGTCATTCCCTTCGCGTTACTCTGTTCACTGTTTTTTCTTTGGGCGGTTGCCAATAATCTTAATGACATTTTATTACCACAATTTCAGCAAGCTTTTACATTAACAAACTTTCAGGCTGGTCTGATTCAATCTGCTTTTTATTTTGGTTATTTCGTCATTCCAATCCCAGCCGGGATCCTGATGAAAAAACTAAGTTATAAAGCAGGCATTATTACCGGATTATTCTTATATGCCATCGGTGCAGCATTATTCTGGCCAGCGGCTGAGGTAATGAATTACACCTTATTCCTGATTGGACTATTTATTATTGCGGCGGGCTTAGGTTGTCTGGAAACGGCTGCCAACCCCTTTGTAACCGTACTGGGCCCGGAAAGCGGCGGTCACTTCCGATTAAATCTCGCGCAAACTTTTAACTCATTTGGTGCCATTATTGCGGTTGTTTTTGGGCAAAGTCTTATTTTGTCTAATGTGCCACATCAATCTCAAGACGTACTCGATAAGATGGCGCCAGAACAGCTAAGCGCCTACAAGCACAGCCTGGTGTTATCGGTTCAAACCCCTTATATGATCATCGTCGCGGTCGTTTTGCTGGTCGCCCTGCTGATCATGTTTACCAAGTTTCCGACCCTGCAAAGTGACGATCACAGTGACAACGCTCAGAGTTCATTCTCCGCGTCCCTTTCCCGCCTGGTGCGCATTCGCCACTGGCGTTGGGCGGTACTGGCGCAGTTCTGCTACGTCGGTGCACAAACTGCCTGCTGGAGCTACCTGATTCGCTACGCAATCGAAGAGATCCCAGGCATGACGCCAGGTTTCGCCGCCAACTACCTGACCGGCACCATGGTGTGCTTCTTTATTGGTCGTTTCTCCGGCACCTGGCTTATCAGTCGCTTTGCGCCGCATAAAGTGCTGGCCGCATATGCCCTGCTTGCCATGATTCTGTGCCTGATTTCCGCCTTCACCGGTGGCCAGATCGGCCTGCTGGCCCTGACGTTGTGCAGCGCATTTATGTCGATTCAGTACCCAACCATTTTTTCTCTGGGGATCAAAAATCTGGGACAAGACACCAAATACGGCTCGTCTTTTATCGTCATGACCATCATTGGCGGCGGCATTGTGACCCCGGTGATGGGCTTTGTCAGCGATGCCGCTGGCAATATCCCGACCGCTGAACTGGTCCCGGCGCTTTGCTTCGCCATCATCTTTATTTTTGCCCGCTTCCGTTCACAAACGGCAGCCAACTGAATATTTATCCGAATAACGTGAGGAATCTGTGATGAAAAAAATCAGCTTACCAAAAATTGGTATTCGCCCGGTTATTGACGGACGTCGTATGGGTGTACGTGAGTCGCTCGAAGAGCAAACCATGAATATGGCTAAAGCTACCGCAGCGCTTATCACTGAAAAACTTCGTCATGCCTGCGGCGCACAAATTGAATGTGTGATTGCCGATACCTGTATCGCCGGCATGGCGGAATCCGCAGCCTGTGAAGAAAAATTCAGCAGCCAGAATGTTGGCGTGACGATTACCGTTACCCCATGTTGGTGCTACGGCAGTGAAACCATCGACATGGATCCGATGCGCCCGAAAGCGATCTGGGGCTTCAACGGCACGGAACGTCCGGGGGCGGTTTACCTGGCCGCCGCACTGGCAGCTCACAGCCAAAAAGGCCTTCCTGCCTTCTCCATCTATGGTCATGACGTACAGGATGCAGACGACACATCTATCCCTGCCGATGTTGAAGAAAAACTGCTGCGCTTTGCCCGTGCCGGCTTAGCGGTCGCCAGTATGAAAGGGAAAAGCTACCTGTGTGTCGGTGGTGTATCAATGGGCATCGCCGGTTCTATCGTCGACCATAACTTCTTTGAATCCTGGCTGGGTATGAAGGTGCAGGCGGTTGATATGACCGAGCTGCGTCGTCGCATTGACCAGAAAATCTATGATGAAACCGAGCTGGAAATGGCGCTGGCGTGGGCGGACAAAAACTTCCGCTACGGCGAAGATCAGAACGCACAACAATATAAACGTAACGCAGAACAAAGCCGCGCAGTGCTGAAAGAAAGCTTGCTGATGGCCATGTGCATTCGCGACATGATGCAGGGTAACAAAAAGCTGGCAGACAAAGGTCTGGTCGAAGAATCCCTGGGCTATAACGCGATCGCCGCAGGCTTCCAGGGCCAGCGTCACTGGACCGATCAATACCCAAATGGCGATACAGCCGAAGCGTTGCTCAACAGCTCCTTTGACTGGAATGGCGTTCGTGAACCGTTCGTTGTCGCAACCGAAAACGACAGCCTGAACGGCGTGGCGATGCTGTTCGGCCATCAACTCACCGGCACGGCCCAGGTCTTTGCCGATGTGCGTACCTACTGGTCGCCAGAGGCGGTTGAACGCGTCACGGGTAAACCGCTGACCGGTCTTGCTGAGCACGGCATTATTCACTTGATTAACTCCGGTTCTGCAGCACTGGACGGTTCCTGCAAACAGCGCGACAGCGAAGGTAAACCGACCATGAAACCACACTGGGAAATCTCGCAGAAAGAGGCGGATAAATGCCTGGCGGCAACCGAATGGTGCCCGGCTATTCACGAATACTTCCGCGGGGGCGGTTACTCATCTCGCTTCCTGACTGAAGGCGGTGTGCCGTTCACCATGAGCCGTATCAACATCATCAAAGGGTTGGGGCCGGTGCTACAAATCGCGGAAGGCTGGAGCGTGGAGTTGCCGAAAGATATGCACGACCAGCTTGATGCGCGTACCAACTCCACATGGCCAACCACCTGGTTTGCTCCGCGCTTAACCGGCAAGGGCCCGTTCAGCGACGTCTATTCCGTCATGGCTAACTGGGGCGCTAACCACGGGGTGCTGACGATTGGTCACGTAGGTGCGGACTTTATCACTCTGGCTGCCATGCTGCGTATCCCGGTGTGCATGCACAACGTGGAAGACGAGAAAATTTATCGTCCTTCCTCCTGGGCCGCCCACGGTATGGATACGGAAGGTCAGGATTACCGCGCTTGTCAGAACTACGGTCCGCTGTATAAGCGTTAAACATCGAGCGATTGCCTGATGGCGGCGCGGCCTACGAAGCACACGGTTTTGTAGGCCGGATAAGGCGAAGCCGCCATCCGGCAATAGGTAATCTCCCAGGAGCAATTATGAAACAAGAGGTTATTCTGGTTCTCGACTGTGGCGCGACCAACGTACGGGCCATTGCCGTTGACCGACAGGGAAAGATTGTCGCCCGCGCAGCGACTCCGAACGCCAGTGACATCGCCGCAGAAAACAGTGCCTGGCACCAATGGTCGCTGGAGGCCATTCTGCAGCGCTTTGCCGACTGCTGTCAGCGGCTTTCCTCACAATTGGCCGCCTGCCAAATTCGCGGGATCGCCGTCACCACCTTCGGCGTGGATGGCGCGCTGGTGGATAAGAACGGCAAACAACTGTATCCGGTGATCAGCTGGAAATGCCCACGTACCGCAGCGGTAATGGAGAATATCCATCGCTACATGTCACCGCAGCAACTGCAGGAAATCTCCGGCGTTGGGGCGTTTAGCTTCAATACGCTGTACAAACTGGTGTGGCTGAAAGAGAACCACCCGCAATTACTGGAACAGGCGCACGCCTGGCTGTTTATCTCGTCGCTTATCAACCAACGTTTAACCGGCGAGTTCACAACTGACATCACCATGGCGGGAACCAGCCAGATGCTGGATATCCAGCAACGTGATTTCAGCCAGGACATTTTGCAGGCAACAGGCATACCGCGTCGCCTGTTTCCGCGCCTGGTTGAAGCAGGCGAACAAATTGGGGTACTGCAACGCGAGGCCGCCAGCCAGCTCGGACTTCCAGAGGGTATTCCAGTCATCTCTGCCGGACACGACACACAGTTTGCGCTATTTGGCGCAGGAGCCCAACAGGATGAACCGGTACTATCTTCCGGCACATGGGAAATTCTGATGGTACGCAGTGCGCAGGTAAACACCTCCCTGCTCAGTCATTATGCGGGCTCCACCTGTGAGCTGGATAGTCAGGCTGGGCTTAACAATCCCGGTATGCAGTGGCTGGCCTCCGGTGTGCTTGAATGGGTTCGTAAGCTGTTATGGACCGCGGACACGCCCTGGCAAACGTTGATTGATGAAGCTCGGGATATTCCCGCTGGTGCCGAAGGGGTGAAGATGCACTGCGACCTGCTGGCCTGTCAGAATGCGGGCTGGCAAGGGGTTACCCTCAATACTACCCGTGGACACTTTTATCGCGCCGCGCTGGAAGGACTGACAGAACAGCTGCAGCGGAATCTGCAAACGCTGGAAAAAATCGGCCATTTCCAGGCCACTGAACTGCTATTAGTTGGCGGGGGCAGCCGCAACATCTTGTGGAACCAAATCAAAGCGAACGTTCTCGGGATCCCTGTCAAAGTGCTGGATGATGCCGAAACCACCGTGGCAGGCGCCGCAATGTTTGCCTGGTCAGGCATCGGGGAATTTACCTCCCCGGAGCAGGCGCGCGAACAGGTGCGCTATCAGTACCGTTACTTCTATCCGCAAACCGAATCCGAACTCACAGGAGTCGAGTAACATGCTTAAAACGATATCTCCCTTAATTTCCCCCGACTTACTGAAAGTGCTGGCCGAAATGGGACACGGCGATGAGATTATCTTTTCCGATGCCCACTTCCCGGCCAACAGCATGGGGCCACAGGTCATCCGCGCTGACGGTCTGCTGGTCAGCGATCTGCTGCAGGCGCTTATTCCGCTATTTGAACTGGACAGCTACGCCCCACCGCTGGTGATGATGGCTGCGGTTGAAGGTGACACTCTCGATCCTGACGTTGAGACTCGCTATCGTCAGGCGCTTTCATTACAGACCCCCTGCCCGGACATCACGCGTATTGACCGCTATGCCTTTTACGAACGAGCACAAAAGGCGTTTGCGATCGTTATCACAGGAGAGCAGGCAAAGTACGGGAATATTCTTTTAAAAAAAGGGGTAACGCCGTAATCTCTGGTCAGAATGCCCGTCAGGTACGGGCATTCATCATTAGATGAGGATCAGAACATGAAAGCGGCGCGCCAGCAGGCAATCGTAGATCTGCTTACTAACCACAAAAGCCTGACAACCGAAGCCCTGGCTTTGCAGCTTAACGTCAGCAAAGAGACCATCCGCCGCGATCTCAGCGAGTTACAGACCCAGGGAAAAGTGTTACGCAACCACGGTCGGGCCAAAGTTATTCACCGGGAAAATCAGGACAGCGGTGACCCATTTCATATTCGACTCAAAAGCCACTATGCACACAAAGCGGATATCGCCCGTGAAGCGTTGGCATGGATCGAAGAAGGTATGGTGATTGCCTTAGACGCCAGCTCTACCTGCTGGTATCTGGCGCGACAGTTACCGGACATCAACATTCACGTTTTTACCAACAGCCAGCCCATCTGCCAGGAATTGGCTAAACGTGAACACATTCAGCTTATCAGCTCCGGCGGTCGCCTTGAGCGCAAATACGGTTGCTACGTTAATCCCTCGCTTATCTCACAGCTAAAACCACTCGAGATTGACCTGTTTATTTTTTCCTGCGAAGGGATCGACAGCGACGGTGCGCTCTGGGACTCAAATGCAACCAACGCAGACTTCAAATCCATTCTGCTTAAGCGTGCATCGCAGTCTTTATTATTGATCGATAAAAGTAAATTTAATCGTTCGGGAGAGGCCAGAATTGGGCATCTGGATGATGTGACGCATATTGTTTCAGATACACAGCTGATTGAAGCAATCCAGGCCGAATAGGGCGATTACGCCGCCATCCGGCCTGGATTGTAGCCTTATCGCTCGTCGCGACGACCGCCGACGGCAGCCCACAGACGACGTACGTGAACGGTTACTTCTTCACGGTCATGATACAGCTGACGCGCCTGAATCTGGGCATTTACACCATGTTCATCAAGCTGGGCCTGAATGTAAGCCAGGTTCTGTGATACCTCTTCGTAGCGTTTTTTCATCGGCAGCTTGAGGTTGAAGATCGTCTCACGACACCAGCCGTTGACCAGCCATTGTGCCATCAGCGCGGCAACCTTCGCCGGCTTCTCCACCATGTCACAGACCATCCACGAAATGTTGTTACGATTCGGACGGTACTTAAATCCGTCTTCACGTAGCCAGGTGACCTGCCCGGTATCCATCAGGCTTTGCGCCATCGGGCCGTTATCCACGGAATAAACCCACATGTTGCGTTTAACCAGCTGATAGGTCCATCCGCCAGGGCAGGCGCCTAAATCCACCGCATACATTCCGTTCGCCAGACGCTCATCCCATTCATCGGCAGGGATAAACACGTGCAGCGCTTCTTCCAGCTTGAGCGTTGAACGGCTCGGCGCATCGGCTGGAAACTTCAGACGCGGAATCCCCATGTAAAACGGTGAGTTATTGTCAGGCCAGGAATAGCCGGTATAACAACAGCCAGGGGCGATAAAGAAGACGTGAACCACCGGACGCTTTGGCGTTTCATACTTTGCCAGTACGCCCGCTTCGCGCAGCGCTGCACGCAACGGTACAGTAAATTTACGGCAAAATTTAACCAGCTCTTTGCTTTCATTGGTGTCGGCAACTTCTACTCGCAGATCGCCACCCTTTTCCACCACGCCCTGCAACATGCCAACGATCGGTGTAATACGATCTTCCGGCGGTAAGTATTGCAGCAGCTCGCCCACCACAAACATTTGACGAGCAAAAATCAGCGAACTAAACGGCAGCTCTTTCACTAACTTTTCAGCATCGTCCTGCTGATAGCATTCGAAGATGACGTAACCCGCATTGTCTTTCACGCGGGCAAAACCGAAGATTTCCCGGCGTCCTGCTTTATCCGTAATTTCTGCGGCGCACTCTTTTTCAAAACCTGGGCGACACAACAATACAACCTTATTCATGGCTAACGCCCTTACGTTTCAATCGAATAGCGCCCACTAACATCAGCGCCCAGCCTACGAGGAAGCTGAAGCCGCCGACAGGGGTAACAAACGCCCACAGGCGTAAATGAGAGAGCGCGAGACAATACAGGCTGCCGCTAAACAGCACTGTACCTAATGCCAGAAACACGCTACTCCAGTAAAACCAAATACTAATGCGCCGTTGCATGGCGACGGCCAGGCCAAAAATAGCCAGCGTATGAAACGCCTGATATTCAAGGCCGGTCTGAATCCACCCCATTTCAACAACACCGAGGGTTTTGCTCAGAACATGTGCCCCAAAGGCGCCCAACGCCACAAAGATAAAGCCACTTACGGCGGCAAAAATCAGCATAAAACGGCTGGTCATTTGAATACCCTACGTAAATTATTGTTCATAACGAAAGCGGAATTTTTCTTGTTCCGTGGCCGCTTTCGCCAGAATCCACTGACGGAAGGCGGCTATTTTACCCAGTTCTGCCTGACTGTCATGACAAACCAGATAAAATGCGTTTTTGCTGACCAGAACATCGTTAAACGGACAGACCAGACGTCCGGCTTCAATTTCGGACTGCGCCATGACGTTGTTAGCCAGCGCGATCCCCTGTCCATGGATTGCAGCCTGTAGCACCATGGCGCTATGGCTGAAGATAGGTCCCTGCTGTACGTTGATATGATTCAGGCCAAGCTGGCGCGTATAGGCTTGCCAGTCTCGTCGCGACGCATCATGCAATAACGTGTGTTTTGCCAGGTCGTCCGGTGTCTTTAGCGGTTTATCACCGGTAAGCAACAGCGGAGAGCAGACCGGCAATAAATATTCTGCGTACAATTTTTCAACGCGCAGACCCGGCCAGTTGCCGCGTCCGTAGAAAATCGCCACATCAACATCATCAGCCAGTTTGTCTTCCTGACGGTCTACCGCCTGGATCCTGACATCGATTCCCGGATAAGCTGAGTTAAAGCTAGAGAGTCTGGGCACCAGCCATTGGATCGCAAAACTGGGCAATAAACTAACTGTAAGCGCACCTTTTGCACTGCGTGCCTGAAGTTTACGCGTCGCGTCGGTTAATTGCGAAAAAATCTCTTTAATGTCGAGAAAGTAGCTTTGACCTTCTTCCGTTAACAGCAAAGATCGATTGCGTCGACGAAACAGTTTTAGCCCCAAAAAATCCTCAAGTGACTTGATTTGGTGACTTACTGCGGCCTGCGTCACAAAAAGCTCTTCTGCTGCGCGAGTAAAGCTTAAATGACGCGCTGCAGCATCAAAAACACGTAACGCATTTAAGGGTGGTAATCGTTTTGACATGACTTTTAGGCTTTGATGTTAAATGAATTTAACAATTAGCTAACAGGCTGTAACCTATTAGTTTTTTTTATCTGAGCCATTATAAATTGTCCGTTGAGGTTCTACCAGCAAATACCTATAGTGGCGGCACTTCCTGAAGCCGGAACGAAAAGTTTTATCGGAATGCGTGTTCTGGTGGGCTTTTGGCTTACGGTTGTGATGTTGTGTTGTTGTGTTTGCAATTGGTCTGCGATTCAGACCATGGTAGCAAAGCTACCCTTTTTCACTTCCTGTACATTTACCCTGTCTGTCCATAGTGATTAATGTAGCACCGCCAAATTGCGGTGCTTTTTTTTGTCCACGTTTCGTCGATGGCCGACCGGCTATTATTGCTCCAGTTCTACCATCTCTTTCACGTCAGTGCGGTTAATCTGCTGTTTGTTGCCGTTAGCGTCTTTATACGAAATCATCCCCGTCTCATTATCGGTCTGTGGTTTACCATCAGCTACGATTGATCGACCATCATTGGTGTGCATCACGTAATTCGAACCAGAACAGGCGCTCAGGGCAAAAGTCAGCATACAGGCAGAAATAATGGCGGCAGTCTTTTTCATCTTCTTCTCCTTAAAGCGATTTATGCTATTAAAAACATACTCCGTAACAGGCAAAATTGTTCGCCTAACGCTATTTAGCATAAGACACTGAACGGGCTTTGCCAGGATATCCAGAGTATTCCGATGGTTAGCACAACCCTTGTATCAATGCCCTTTTTGCGCCACGATCGGTTTACTGAACTGAGGAATACCATGAACGCTTTTAACCCCGCGCAGTTTCGCGCACAATTTCCCGCACTCAACGATGCTGGCGTCTATCTCGACAGTGCTGCTACGGCGCTGAAGCCACAGGCGGTCATTGAAGCTACCCATCAGTTTTATAGCCTGAGTGCCGGGAACGTCCATCGCAGCCAGTTTGCTGCAGCCCAGCGCCTGACCGCACGCTATGAAGCCGCGCGGGAAAAAGTCGCACACCTGATTAATGCGTCGGATGACAAAACCATCGTCTGGACCCGCGGCACAACGGAAGCGATCAACATGGTTGCCCAAAGCTATGCGCGTCCACGCCTTCAACCGGGTGATGAGATTATCGTTAGCGCAGCGGAACATCACGCCAACCTCGTTCCCTGGCTGATGGTCGCGGAGCAAACGGGGGCTAAGGTTGTCAAACTCCCACTCACCCCCCATTTATTGCCAGACGTTGAGCGCCTCACGCAGCTCATCACCCCGCGCAGCCGCATTCTGGCGCTCGGGCAAATGTCGAACGTCACCGGTGGCTGCCCGGATCTGGTCCGCGCCATTACGCTCGCCCATGCGGCTGGCATGGTGGTGATGGTTGATGGTGCCCAGGGGATTGTGCATTACCCTGCCGATGTACAGCAGTTGGATATTGATTTCTATGCGTTTTCAGGCCACAAGCTATATGGCCCCACCGGAATTGGCGTGCTGTACGGTAAGCCGGAACTGCTGGAAGCCATGTCTCCCTGGCTTGGGGGCGGTAAGATGATTAGCGAAGTCAGTTTTGACGGTTTCACCACTAAGCCCGCACCATGGAAGCTGGAAGCCGGTACGCCTAACGTTGCAGGCGTTATCGGGCTAAGCGCGGCGCTCGAATGGCTGGCGGACGTCGACGTTGCGCAGGCCGAAAACTGGAGCCGGGGTCTGGCGACGCTGGCAAAAGATGCCCTGGCGAAACGCCCTGGCTTTCGTTCCTTCCGCTGCCAGGACTCCAGTCTGTTAGCCTTTGATTTCGCGGGTGTTCATCACAGCGATATGGTCACTCTATTGGCCGAATATGGCATTGCGCTGCGCGCGGGGCAACACTGCGCACAACCGCTGCTGGCGGAACTTGGCGTATCCGGAACACTACGCGCCTCATTTGCCCCTTATAATACCCAAAGCGATGTGGATGCGTTGGTCGCAGCCGTCGACCGCGCGCTGGAAATATTGGTGGATTAATGACAAGCCCTCAGTTCGCCGGACACCCGTTTGGCACAACCGTAACCGAAGAGACGTTACGCAATACCTTTATCCCGCTTACTCAGTGGGAAGATAAATATCGCCAGTTGATTCTGCTGGGTAAGCAGTTGCCGGCGCTCCCGGATGCGCTAAAGGCGCAGGCCAAAGAAATTGCGGGCTGCGAAAACCGCGTCTGGCTGGGGCATACTCTTCATGAGAATGGCACTCTGCATTTCTACGGCGACAGCGAAGGTCGAATAGTACGTGGACTGTTGGCGGTATTACTCACCGCGGTCGAAGGTAAAACGGCAGCCGAGTTACTGGCGCGTTCTCCGATGGCGTTATTTGACGAACTGGGTTTACGCGCTCAGCTCAGCGCCTCGCGTAGCCAGGGACTACATGCTCTGAACGAGGCGATTCTCAAGGCGGCCCAGAAAGCTGGATGACGACGCTGATACGTCTTATCCGGCCTACAACACTGCACGAACTGTAGGTCGGATAAGCGTAGCGCCATCCGACACAATCAGGCCTGACGCGCGGCCTTCGCCATCATCTTCTTCAGCGCATGGGAGACAGCAACAAAGCCAAAGGTGGCTGTCACCATGGTGGCCGCGCCAAACCCGGACGCGCAATCCATACGCTTCGGCCCTTCCGCCGTCGCTTTCATCGCACATACCGAGCCATCCGCCTGCGGGTAAACCAGCGCTTCGGTCGAGAACACGCAGTCCACGCCCAGCTTGCCTTTACTGTTTTTCACCACGCCAAAATCGCTTTTCAGCCGCTCACGTAGCTTGGCCGCCAGCGGATCCTGGATGGTTTTTGCCAAATCAACGACCTGAATCTGCGTAGGATCGATCTGTCCGCCCGCACCACCGGTGGTCACCAGCGGAATTTTGTTACGCCGACAGTACGCGATCAGTGCCGCTTTTGGGCGCACGCTATCAATCGCATCGATGACGTACGAAAATCCCGCATTCATATATTCAGCAACGTTATCTGGCGTAACAAAATCATCGACCACGTTCACCCGGCACTCCGGGTTAATCTGTCGGATACGCTCCGCCATCACTTCAGCTTTTGCCAGACCGACGTTATCACGCAGCGCATGGATCTGGCGGTTTGTATTGGTGACGCACACATCATCCATATCGATGAGTGTGATAGCGCCAATACCGGTTCGCGCCAGCGCTTCCGCCGCCCATGACCCTACTCCACCAATCCCAACAACGCAAACGTGCGATTGGGCAAACAGCTGCAACGCATTTTCGCCATACAGACGTGCCGTACCGCCAAAACGTTGGCGCCAGGCATCGCTAATAACCACAGACATAGAACCTCAAATTCATTAATACCGAGCAGTCTGACTGCCTGATGTCGGCTACGCCTTATCAGGCCTACTCAATAATGTAGGCTTGATAAGCGAAGTGCCATCCGGCAATTAACCGCTGAACACGTTACCCGCACCCGGCGCTGTTTTTAGTACCCATACGCGACCGTAGTGATTATACCACCCGGCACGGTGTCCGGCGTCAGCGCCAATACCCTGATAGATGTCGAAGTGTTGCCCTTTAATAGCCCCACCCACATCTAACGCCACCATCAGGCGCAGTTCGTACTGGCCGGTAAACTTGCCGTTATTGTCCAGTAACGGGACTTCCGCCAGTAACGTTGTGCCCGCAGGAATGATACTACGGTCAGAAGCTACGGACGCGCGGCCAATCAGCGGCACCGCGCTGGCCCCTTTCACCGGAGCAAAAGATTGCGGTTTAAAGAAGACAAACGATGGGTTCTGCTCCAGCAGCTCACGCACTTCGGCTTCGCTGTGCGTTTCACCCCAGTGGCGAATAGCCTGCATCGACATATCTTCTTTTTTCACTTCGCCACGGTCGATAAGCACTTTACCGATACTGCGATAGGCGTGGCCGTTTTTCCCGGCATAGCTAAAGAAGTTGAGCGGGCTGCCATCGCCAAAATCGATGTAGCCACTGCCCTGAACATCCATAATGAAGTTATCCATCAGGGAGTTGCTGTATGCCAGAATATAATTGTCGCTTAGCGCGCCCGCGTAGATCTCGGCACGAGAGGGTAAGCGCCCACGTTTTGGCGGCATGCGATAGATAGGATACTGAAACTCGCCCTGGCGCGTATGGCGCGCCTGGATAACCGGTGTGTAGTAACCGGTAAACTGGACGTTACCGTAGTTGTCCGCCCCTTCCATTTGCCAGGCATCAATACCAAACTGGCGCATACTGCGCGTATCACCGCCCGCACGTAACCATTGCTGGATAGCGTTGTAGACGTCGCTCTGGTTGCCGTACAAACGTGGCGAAGCGCTGCGAATTTGATTAACCTGCTCGGCGAAATCACCGGCATTGATTGGCGCGCCAACCGCATCAGGCTGGTTAACCAGTGAGAAAGGCTGGGTAAATTTCCCATCTTTATACTGCTGCCCACGATCGGTGGGTTTTGAGGAACACGCGGCGAGCATCGCGACTACAGCTCCCGCCAGAAGATATTTTGCCCAACGTCCTTTCATTGTTCTCGTCTTATGTTGCCTGAATGCGAGACGAAGATAACAAACCCCCGAACCTAATGAAATGCGTATACATACCCGAACGCAAATTTTGAGCAAAAAATAATCCAGAATGCGTTGTTTTTGTTCATTTTCACCCTAAAAACGTGATCAAGGTGAAAAAAGGGTTGCATGAAAATGCGAGCAGAGTATAGTGCGCATCCACGGACGCGGGGTGGAGCAGCCTGGTAGCTCGTCGGGCTCATAACCCGAAGGTCGTCAGTTCAAATCTGGCCCCCGCAACCAATTAAAATTTGATGTAAGATTTTTGCAAAGTAGTTCGAATCACAGCAAGGCGGCGACGCAGTGAATCTTTAGGAGCTTACTCCAGTAAGTGACTGAGGTGAACGAGGAAAGTCAACGCTGATGTGGTTTGAAATACGAAGCAAAAAGACGGACGCGGGGTGGAGCAGCCTGGTAGCTCGTCGGGCTCATAACCCGAAGGTCGTCAGTTCAAATCTGGCCCCCGCAACCAATCAAATTTGATAAAATATAAGCAGTACGGTGACGCGGGGTGGAGCAGCCTGGTAGCTCGTCGGGCTCATAACCCGAAGGTCGTCGGTTCAAATCCGGCCCCCGCAACCAACACATTAAACACCTTAACAGGTGTTTTTTTGTTTCTGTCGCCCATAAAAAAAGCGCTTTTCAGCGCTTTTTTGTTATCCCCTTCTCGCCAGCGTCGCCCCATCGGCAAAGTAGGCTTTAATCCCTGCCAGAATCGACTCTGCAACTTCCTGCTGGAAGGTCGCCGTTTTGAGTTTGCGCTCTTCCTCAACGTTACTGATAAATGCCGTTTCGACCAGAATAGACGGGATATCCGGCGCTTTTAGTACCGCAAACCCGGCCTGTTCAACCTGGTTCTTGTGCAGATTGTTGATTTTGCCAAGCTTGTTCAATACCGCTTTACCAAACTTCAGGCTGTCGGCGATGGTCAGCGACTGCACCATGTCGAACATGGTGTGGTCGACGTAGCGGTCACCGCTCTTACTGACGCCACCAATGAGATCCGAGGCGTTCTGGGTCTGCGCCAGATATTTCGCGGCGGTACTTGTCGCACCTTTGGTCGAGAGCGCAAACACCGACGAACCGCTGGGTTGTCGACTGGTAAAGGCATCGGCGTGAATAGAGACAAACAGGTCAGCACGCTGCTTCTGCGCTTTCGCCACGCGGACTTTAAGCGGAATGAAGATATCTTCATTTCGTGTCATAAAGACCTTCATGTTGCCCTCTTTCTCTATGAGGGCTCGCAGGCGGCGGGCAATCTGCAGCACCACATCCTTTTCACGCGTCTTGTATTTCCCCACCGCACCGGAGTCTTCTCCGCCGTGGCCTGGATCGAGCATAATGACAATGGGACGATCGCGCCCCGCTTTACCCGGCTGCGGGCCACTTTGTGCAGGTGGCACCTGTTTATCCAGATCGCCCTTGTTGTAATCTTCCAGCAATGCCAGCAGCGGATCCTGAACGTCCTGGGCATTCGCGGGATAGAGATCCATCACCAGACGTTCTTTAAAGCCTGCCACCGGAGCCAGCGCAAAAAGTTGCGGCTTCACATTCTGTTTCAGCTCGAACACCATCCGCACGGTCTTAGGATCAAACTGACCAACGCGCGCCGACTTAATATACGGATCGTCAGGACGAATCTGCGTCCCAATGCCCTTGAGCACCGAGTTCAAATTAACGTCTTCAATATCCACAACCACACGCTCAGGATTACTCAGGGCAAACTGTTTGTATTTCAGCAGACGGTTAGATTCTACCGTGACGCGAGTGTAGCTGGACGCAGGCCAGATACGTACGGCAACGACCTGACTCACGGCCGCCAGACCCACCTGGCTGACGCTCAAAAGCCACATAGCACCCGCACCTTTCAATAAACGGCGGCGACTGATTGCTGAATTGGATCCCGACATGCTTCTCCCGAGCAAAGAAATCTTTTTTAGAGGTAATACGTAAAACGTCCGAATTGACCGGAAACTTTAGCGAATGACGCATAATCTGTCATCTATAAAAGGGTAAACATTCTTTTTATATTCACGGCATTACTGAGAAAAATCTTCGGCATGGGTAAAAATTACGCTTGCGCATAGCGCAAAAACAGAATAAAAATACACAAATTACGAATAATCATGCAATGAGGGTGTGCCGTGGTGAAGGAGCGTAGAACCGAACTGGTACAGGGATTCCGCCATTCTGTTCCCTATATCAATACCCATCGGGGAAAAACGTTTGTCATTATGCTGGGCGGCGAAGCCATCGAGCATGAAAACTTTTCCAGTATCGTCAATGACATTGGGCTTCTTCATAGCCTCGGCATCCGCCTGGTCGTGGTCTATGGCGCACGACCGCAGATTGATGCCAATCTTGCGGCACATCATCATGAACCGGTGTACCACAAAAATACGCGCGTCACCGACGCTAAAACGCTGGAGCTGGTCAAACAGGCTGCGGGTTTACTTCAGCTTGATATTACCGCCCGCTTGTCGATGAGCCTGAATAATACGCCATTGCAGGGTGCACACATCAATGTGGTCAGCGGCAATTTTATTATCTCCCAGCCGCTGGGCGTTGATGACGGCGTAGATTACTGCCATAGCGGGCGAATTCGTCGCATCGATGAAGATGCCATTCACCGCCAGTTAGACAGCGGCGCGATTGTGCTGATGGGCCCGGTCGCCGTTTCCGTCACCGGTGAGAGTTTTAACCTGACGTCAGAAGAGGTCGCCACGCAGTTGGCTATCAAACTGAAGGCCGAGAAAATGATCGGCTTTTGCTCGTCTCAGGGTGTCACCAACGATGATGGCGATATTATCTCCGAGCTGTTTCCTAACGAAGCCCAGGCTCGCGTTGAGTTGCAGGAAGAGAAAGGCGATTACAGCTCCGGCACGGTGCGCTTCCTGCGTGGGGCAGTGAAGGCCTGTCGCAGTGGCGTACGTCGCTGCCATCTGATCAGCTATCAGGAAGATGGTGCATTGCTGCAGGAACTGTTCTCCCGCGACGGGATCGGTACGCAGATCGTAATGGAAAGCGCCGAGCAGATCCGTCGCGCTACCATTAACGATATCGGCGGG
>NZ_SZWU01000049.1:155216-169428 GCF_005280935.1 Citrobacter sp. wls757
TATCCGCCCGCTGGAGCAGCAAGGTATTCTGGTGCGCCGCTCGCGCGAGCAGTTGGAAATGGAGATCGACAAATTCACGATTATTCAGCGTGATAACCTGACTATCGCCTGCGCCGCTCTGTACCCTTTCCCGGAAGAGAGGATTGGCGAAATGGCGTGTGTGGCGGTACATCCGGACTACCGTAGTTCGTCACGCGGGGAAGTGTTGCTGGAACGAATCGCCGCGCAGGCCCGGCAAATGGGGTTGAGCAAGCTGTTTGTGTTAACCACACGCAGCATCCACTGGTTCCAGGAGCGCGGCTTCACGCCGGTGGATATCGACCTGCTGCCGGAAAGCAAGAAAGAGATGTACAACTATCAGCGGCGGTCAAAAGTGCTGATGGCGGATTTGGGGTAAGAGTGGTTGCCGGATGCGGCATAACTGCCTTATCCGGCCTACATCGCTGGCACATCTTTTTTAGGCCGGATGGCGCTGACGCTTATCCGGCCTACATCTACATCATGCCGTCATTAAATAATGCTGACAGTCCGCTGCGGCGTTCAGTGCGGGTGGCAATGGCGCGGCTCAATATCCGCTCATCGGCATACAGCGACAGGCGGCGACGCGCGCGGGTAACGGCGGTATAGACCAGCTCGCGGGTAACCACGGGTGAATGCTGGCTGGGTAAAATCAACGCCGCGTGGTCAAACTCAGATCCCTGCGATTTGTGCACCGTCATCGCCCAGGTGGTTTCATGTTCAGGCAAGCGGCTGGGCTGCACCGATTTGATAGAACCATCCGGCAGCGCAAACCACACCCTCAGGCCCTGTCCACGGTCGAGGGCAATGCCGATATCACCGTTAAATAATCCCAGCGAACTGTCATTGCGCGCGATCATCACCGGCCTTCCCTCATACCAGCGGCTATGGGTCGAACGATGAATTTTACGTTTTTGCGCCATCACCTGCTCAATGCGTTCATTCAAACCACTAACGCCAAACGGACCTTCCCGCAGGGCGCATAGCAGCTGATACTCATTGAAGGCCTGAATGACAGCCCCCGGCTCGGCACCCCCGTGCAGCAAATCCAGGTAGTGCCCATATCCCGACAGCGCCTCATCCAGCATCGCGGCATAATCCTCGCTGCTGTGTAGCGTGCGTTTTTCGATGTCGCTAAATCCCTGCTGGAACACCGTTTTTATCGCAGTTTTGTCGCCGCGATTAATCGCCGCGGCCAACTGACCGATTCCGGAATCGCTGCCGAAACGGTAGCTCTTTTGCAGCAGGCACAGACTGTCGCGCAACGCTGCTGCCTGAATTCCCGAACCGGCAGGAATAGCGCTCCCGGTCAGGCGACTGAGCTGGCGGGCGCGTTCCGGGGTAAACCCGTCACCGACGAAAGCACAGATATCCCCCAGCACGGCCCCCGCTTCGACGGAAGCGAGCTGGTCGCGATCGCCCAGAAAAATCACCCGTCCGTGCGGCGGCAGCGCATCGATAAGGCGCGACATCATCGGCAAATCAATCATCGAGGCTTCATCCACCACCAGCACATCCAAATGCAACGGGTTTCCCGCATGATGACGCAGGCGCTGACTGCCAGGCTGAGCGCCTAATAATCGATGCAGCGTACTGGCGTCATCGGGGATGCGTTTCTTTTGCTCATCGGTTAGCGGTAGCTCTCGTAACGCCGCTCCCAGTGAGGCGGTCAGGCGCGCAGCCGCTTTTCCCGTTGGCGCCGCCAGTCGAATACGACAGCGCTCACCGTCGGCCATTTGAATCAACGCCGCCAGCAGCCTTGCGACCGTTGTCGTTTTTCCCGTCCCCGGTCCGCCTGAGATCACCGATATCCGGCGGGTGAGCGCAACAGCAGCGGCTACTTTTTGCCAGTTAACCCCCTCCGATGGCGGAAACAGCGCCGCCAGCGTGTGGGTCAGCCGTTGTTCATCCACTTCAATGGCGTGGTTCACTTCACTGAAAAAGCGAGCCACCGTACGTTCGTTGTGCCACATCCGGTTCAGATACAAGCGATCGCCGTACAGCACCAGCGGCGTGGGTTGCTCGCCACGGCTTACCGCACTGGAAGCCAGCAGACATTCCGCCCAGTCTTCTGGTTCGCCCGTTTCAGCGAGCCAGGCGCTTAACAGAGGATGCGCGTCCTCGCTCAGAGATAACCGTGAAAGCGGTAAGCAGACGTGCCCTTCTCCCGCTTCACGACTGAGCAACGCAGCCGCCAGCGCAACGGCAGGGTTGTCACTTCCGGCTACCGCCAGCGCGAACTGAGCATCCAGAGGCCGGAGCTGTTTTTGCTCAACAGCCTCCAGAAATCGTTTCTGGATTGTCATAACATCGTCTCCTGCACCGCACCGGCAAACATCTCGTCCATCAACGCAATCAACTCTCCGTCAGGTCGGGTCGCGTAAATTCCCTGCTGCGGATTTTCACTGTCAACGCCGCGCAGGAAGAGATAGATAACGCCGCCAAAATGGCGTTCATAATCGTAATCAGCAATGCGATGGCGTAAGTAGCGATGCAGCGCGAGGGTATAAAGTTGGTATTGAAGGTCGTAGCGATGCGCCTGCATGGCAGAGGCCATCGCCTGCTGCGTATAGGCGGAGCTGTCTTCGCCCAGCCAGTTCGATTTGTAATCGAGCAGGTAATAACGCCCCTGGTGGCGGAATACCAGGTCAATAAAGCCTTTCAGCATGCCGCGAACCTGCATAAAGTCCAACGCAGGGCACCCCGCCGATAGCGGATCGTATTGGCGAATTAACGCATCAAGCTGGTTGGCCATCAACGGCTGCGAAATCGGCAGATAAAACTCCATCTCCACCTGTTTTTCTCGCGCGGAAAGTTGGCTCAAACTCACGCCAGTCTCGTTGAGAGGCGCCTGCAAAATGGCGTCCAGCCATTCGGTCAAAATCGGCGTCCAGTGTGCGTCATAACCGCCCAACGCCAGTTGCTCCTCGACCCAATGCGGATCCACCGGTTGCGTAAAATCGAGGTCTTCAAACAGGCTATGCAAGAACGTACCCGGCGAAGCGCCGCGCGGGAACTGATGCGGTGTAAGTCCTGACTCTTCAATAACCTCGCCGACGCCTGTGGCATCGATATCCAGTCGTGGGATCAGATCCTGCGCGATACCCTGTCCACGCTGTTGCAGACCGGAATAACTGGTCACGCGCCAGCTATCGCCGGGCTTACGCTGCAGTATTTTAGCACTCAGTTCGCTGCTAACGGCCTGCGCAACCTGCCAGGGTTCACCGTCAGGCTGCGCGGGAGTCTGGCAAGCAATATCGTTGCTACAAAGCGCTTCAATCGCGCTACGCAGACCCACGGCATCCATCGGCTCACCTTTTTGCAACAGGCGACCAAGTGCACTCTGATGCACATCGGTATCCCCTTTTTTATCGCCCCGACGTCGTACCAACGGCGCAACGCCAAGGCTGCAATGCCATACCGAACGGGTTAGCGCGACATACAGCAAACGCAGATCTTCCGCCAGACGCTCTGCTTCGGCTAGCTCAACGCTCTCCTCAGCATCGCTGAGATCCAGCACGGCTTCAAAAGAGCCACGATCGTGGTAGAAAGCCTGATCCTGAACGCGGAAATTGGTGATAAACGGCAGCCAGACCAGCGGATACTCCAGCCCTTTCGATTTATGGATGGTGACGATTTTGACCAGATGCTTGTCGCTTTCCAGCCTGAGCTGCTGGCTGGACGCGTTGCTGTCGGGTTCAAGAATATGCTGGGACAACCAGCGCACCAGCGCATGCTCGCTTTCCAGCTGCGAGCCCGCTTCCTGCAACAGTTCGCTGATATGTAAAATGTCGGTCAGTCGACGTTCGCCTCCCGCCGTCGCCAGCAGGTTCTCTGCAATCTGGCGAGCCGTCATCAGCGCACGTAGCATCGGCATCACGCCGCGTTTATGCCAGATCTGACGATAGCCGTCGAATTCTTCGACCACCGCATCCCAGGCATTCTCGTCGGTATTTAACGCTTCAATATCCTGCGCATTCAGCCCCATCATTGAGGTCGCCAGCGCGCTACGCAACGTGTTCTCACGTTCCGGCGTCATCACCGCCTGCAGCACCCATAGCAACTCCTGCGCTTCCAGTGTTTCAAATACGCTGTCACGGTTGGAGAGGTAGACAGAGGGAATGGCCAGTTGCGTCAGCGCATCACGGACCAGCGCCGCCTCCTGGCGGCTACGCACCAGTACGCTGATGTCCGACGCGCGTACCGGGCTGGATACTTTGCCACTGACCAGTTGCGCAGCGCCAGAATGCCCAGCCTTAAGCCAGTCGCGAATTTGTGTGGCGCACACCTGGGCCATGTAGCTCTGATAATCGCCTACGCCGCAACTTTCTCCTTCCATCAGCCACATACTCATAGCTGGCTGCGTTTCGCCGTGTAAAACAAACCGTAACGCCTGGTTTTTTTCTGCGGATTTTACCGGGCTGAAAGGGATTTCGCGGAACATAAAGGCGTCGTCCATCTGGCTGAAAAGCGTATTCACGCTATTGACCATGCCGGGGGCCGAACGCCAGTTGGTATCAAGCGTATAGTGTGCGCTGACTTCGCTGCGCGCCTTCATATAGGTGAAGATATCCGCGCCGCGAAACGCGTAAATTGCCTGTTTCGGATCACCAATTAGCAGCAGTGCGGTATCCGGCTGATGCTGCCAGATCCGACGAAAAATACGGTACTGCTGCGGATCGGTATCCTGGAATTCATCGATCATGGCGACCGGGAAACGAGTACGAATAGCCGTCGCCAGCGCATCGCCGCTTTCACTGCGCAACGCCGCATCCAGACGGCTGAGCATATCGTCAAAACCCAGCTCGCCGCGGCGACGTTTTTCCTCGGCAACTGCCGAGCGGATCTCCGCCAGCGCCCGGGTGATCACCAGATCGCGGAGAGTTAACGGTTCGCTAAGCAGTTCATCAATAGCGACAAACAGCGGGTGCTGAGGGGTTATCCCGCCCGCTTTGGTTCGCTCTTCCAGAAAACGCTGTGAGAATTTCTCCAGCGCGTCAGGAAGCTGGTAACTTTGTGTTTCTTCCTGCGCCCACGCGCTGATCTTTTCGATCCACTTGCCCTGATTACCGCGATTAAATTTACGCCGGTCAATTCCGGAGGCTTCCATCAGGCCATCCAGCTCATCAACAGAATCACACCATTGCTGCTTGATCTGGTTAATGCGTGCGAGAATTTGTTCATGCCGGGAGGCCAGCGTTTCGTCATCAGACGGTGGCGCCTTGATAACCGGCGCTTCCCCCTGCAGATAGCGATCGATATCTCTCAGCAGCGCTTGCGGTCCTTTCCACGTTTCAAAAACCACCTGCGCAATGTCGCGGGGCAGCGGGTAGCAGTGCCGACGCCAGAAGTCCGCGCAGGCCTGATAGCGCAGCAGCGATTCATCTTCTATCAGCTGCTGTTCGAACAGCATGCCTGACTCAAAGGCATTAAGACTGAGCATACGCTGACAAAAGCCGTGGATGGTAAACACCGCCGCTTCATCCATCTGTCTTTCAGCCAATAGCAGCCACTGCGCGGCCTGTTTTTTATCGGCAATTTCATCTAACAAACGGACATATAGCTGGTTGTCGGTGGTTTCACGCAGGCAGGCAATTCGCAGTTCATGAATATTGCTACGAATTCGACCGCGCAACTCTTCGGTAGCCGCCTCGGTGAAGGTGACCACCAGCAGTTCTTCGACGGTCAGAGGACGAGGAAAGGCGGCAGAGCCGCCCAGTCCAAGCAGTAAACGTAAATACAGGGCGGCGATGGTAAAGGTTTTACCGGTGCCCGCAGAGGCTTCAATCAGACGCTCGCCCGTCAGGGGCAAGCGCAGTGGATCAAGGGACTCAGCGGCATCATTCATTCTTATCACTCATCAGGGGTAAGGTTTGCTGCAACGCGCTGACGGTCTGCCACACTTTCCAGCCTTCCGGGTGCACATATTCTGCTTTCCCATTCTGACTGCCGGAAACCTGTGACAATATCGCCATGCCTTGCGGCTCAACCACCGCCTGATGGAAGAAGTCGGCAAGTTTTTGCGGCGTCAGCAGTTTAATCTGAGCCACTATTTTATCACGTGAATCGAAGCGCATATTGCCGCGATCAAAATCTTTGCTTAACTGTGAGGCTTCTGCCCCCAGCGTTTGCGGCGCCTGCAGCATTTGCGCAATAATCGCCTGCTGAATTTGCGCGAACTCTTCAGGTTTCATCGCCCGCAGCTTCGCTTCCGCCGTCGGGAAGAACGCTTTATAACGCTCCCAGAGGTAAGACGGCTGCTTATCACTGCTTTGCAGCAGGAACCCCATTCCCCACTGACGGCCAACGCTCATCGGGAAAGCAAATACGGCGTAGCCTAACTGTTCTTCAGTACGCAGCTGATTGTAGAACCACGGCTGAACAATCTGACCTAACATAGCGCTGTAGGCTGAACTGGCGTATTCATCGTATCCGGTTGGCACAAATACCGCCGCCAGCGCTGAATCCGTGCTGCTGCCTGCTTTTTCAAAGATGACGGACTGCTTCTTGTCCACAACCACATCTTTGTTGCGACACCACTGTGACCCGTTCGCACCAAGCTGTTTTTGGATATCCCGCGCCATGCTCGTCGTCTGAGCTTCGCTCATATTGCCAATGACCAGGAATTCAGGTCGCGCACCGGTTTTTAAGGCGTCGCGGTAGGTCATCACCTCTTTCAGGGTGATGGAAGGCAGCAGCTTACGGCGCTCGTCGCGGGAGAAGTACGGCACCTGAGAAAGCATCTGCACCGGCATAATAGCCTGATCGTAAGCTTTACCCTTTTCTGCGGAATCCATCATCTGGGCATACCAGGATTTCGCCTGTTCCAGCTGTTCGTCCGTTGAGGTATAGCTGAAATAGCCGCTCAGCAGCGCCTGAAAAAGCTGCGGCAAACGTTGGGTGTAGCCGTTGGCGTTAAGCATCAACCCATTGTTAGCGTTGGTAGAGAAACCAATTCCACCTACCGATGCCTGGTTACTTAACTGATCGAGCGCAATCCCTGCCAGGTAATCGTTAAGTGCGAATAAGACCTGGTTGCGGGCGCTGTCCATGGCTTTCGGGTTACGCAGGATCACGCTGACGTCAGCCTTCGGCTCGCTGGCAAAATACTGGCTCGGGGCATACACCACGCGTAAATCCGGCTCATCAACGATCAGCTCAGGATGAGCGTATTTTTTATCCGTCTTAATCAGCGTGAAATCATCCGGAATGTAGGGGTTCAACTCCGGTAACGACAGCGCAATGCCCTGCGCTTTTTGCTGCCAGTCGGCAAAGGTTTTGTCGCTGATTTTATCCACCTGGTAAGGCGCATCGACAAAATAAGCGGTTTTATTATGTGGCTCTTTCGCGCTGATATACCAGATACGCGCATTCTGCGGCGTCATCATTGCCAGACGTTGCTCAACGGCTTTCGCATCGTACTGGTCAGCAATATTCACCGCATCCAGCGTATGCTCGACAGGAACGCGGATCATGGTATCAGCCAGCCATTCCACATAGTCCATATCACGGGTGATGGAGGGATAACGGAAATCGAGATCCAGCACGTGCGCCAGCTCGTCAAAATAGCGTTTATCGACACCTTTCTCGCGTAACAAATTGAGGTAGCTAAAGATTGCCGCGACAACTTCATCGCGGTTCGCCAGCCCCTTGTCGGTTAACGTCGCGGAAATGGCTAATACGCCGCTGTTCCCGTTGACCACCGGATCGGAGTCTGCGCGAATACCTTCAACCAGGCCCTGCTTTTGCAGCCAGTCAGACAACGTGCCCGGGCTACGATTGCCAATCAGGTAGGTCACCAGTTCATCGGTTTTACTGCGGAACTGCGCGCTGTTGTTATCGATACGAAACTCGACGCGCAATACTTTACGCGGCATTGCCGGAACATAGTGGATGATGATGCCCTTTTGCGCATCAGTGACGACCGGGACGGTAATCTCAGGCTTTGCGATATTCCTGTTCGGTACGCGCCCAAAGGTGTCAGCCGCTATCCGCGCCAGCTCTGGCAGCGGTTTATTGCTATAAATCACCGCCTTCATCAGGTTCGCAGAGTAGTACTTTTCATGAAATTTTTGTAATGCTTGCAGCACCGGGTTGCCCGGTTTATCGCTTAATGTCTCAAGATTCCCGCCAGAGAAACGCGAACCTGGGTGCGCCGGGTTGATCGTCTCAGCGCTCACCTGCGCCATACGCATCCCGTCTCGGGTACGCGCCAGTGTCAGCTCGGAGTTAACCGCGTTACGCTCGCGGTCGGCATATTTTTTATCCAGCAATGGATCGGCAATAGCATCCGCCAGGCGATCCACCGCCCCCACCAGCGCGTCGTTTTCGACTTCAAGATAGAAGGCCGTACGATAAGGCGCAGTGCTGGCATTGTGGCTACCGCCGTGCATTTTCAGGAATTCAGCCAGGCTGTCCGGCTGTGGGTATTTTTTCGAGCCCATCAGACACATGTGTTCGAGATAGTGCGCCAGCCCCTGATGATCGTCCGGATCTTCCAGCGAGCCCACGGGGACTACCAGTGCAGAAAGGGATTTCACGGCCTGAGGATCGGATACCAGCAGCACAACCATGCCGTTATCAAGGCGCACGGCCTGATACTGACGGGTGTCTTTATCGCTTTTACGGATGGTTTCAGCTAAAGGCTGCCAACCGGTATCTGCCTGACTTACGGGAACCCAAAGGGCGACGAACAACAGTAATGCGCTGAACCAGGTGCTGCGGGGCATTCACAAACCTCATCATTAACGAATTCACCTGTTCACTACAAACCACGCATAAATACATGATCTGAACAGGGCAAGACTATGTGCTGAACGAGCCAGCATCTTCTCTTTGTAGGAATCAGTCCGTGACAGAATGCGCATCATAGTGGAAGCCATCGAATTGCGCAATTTTTATACAATCATCATGACTGATTAAAGCGAAAAATCGGTAACAGGTAGCGCTGAGACTGTAAAACAATAGCCTCCAGCGTATCAGCATCCAGTTGACGCCAAAGACGCTGATACCAGATATCATCACCTTCGCCACGTACCATCATGTTGCCTTCATAGGCTTGCAGAAACTTACTGCGCGCTTTTTGCAACGTTGCATCGTCATCTAACATGGCATCATTTGCGGCGTCATAACAGGTTTTTATCCATGCACCACCGCTTTCGGGTAATACCAGCAACGGTGACGACATGCCTTCCCGATACCCCTCAATGAGTTGCGACAGGTACAGCAGCGCCTGTTCTGCATCCAGCGGCGGAAAACGCCATTCTCCGTCTTTACGCAGGAACAATCGGCTCTCTCCCCTACCGCCACTGGCACAATAGACAAGATGTTCCAGCCAAAGTTGCACACCCTGCGCAATGCTTATCAAAGATGGGCGCCAGCGCAACAAACCGTCCTCTTGCACCTGCGGCAGCCAGCCGGTGATTTGCACGCCGTGACAGTTAAGATTGATTTCCATGCTCTGACAGGGCTGACGACAGGCGATAATGCGTTCAGCCAGCGACTGCATTTCCTGACGCTGCGTATCCCACAGAATTTCGCCAAACGGCCCATAGGGTAGCGCGCCCGCCGCACGAAAACGGCGGAACAGTCGTTCAGCATCGTTCTCTTCAACCAGCGTATTAAGCAATTGCTGATTAAGCTGGTAGCGGGTCAACCCTTCAAGAGTGAAAGGTTCCGTATCCGGGATCTCACTCTCTTCAGAGCGGAAGTTGACCCTTAAACGCATCTGGAAAAAGGCGCGTACCGGATGTGCCCAAAATCGCTGCAGCGTTTCCAGCGTTAGCGTTTCTGGCATTTCAAAGGGCAGAGACTGCACAAAATCCGTGTGCGCTTTTCCTGACAGACTCGCCGCAGGCAGCCATTCCCGGGCATAGCTTTGCTGTTCGCCCGGCAAATAGTTTTGTGCATCAAAGGGCATACGGGTATGCAAACGGGTTATATGCGCTTTTACCCTTGCCTCGCTTTGATCACAGGTCAACGATTCATCGCCCGGCAGATAATGGCTTTGTCCAATGTAGTCCATCAGTTCTTGCACCAGCACCGACGGGAAGCGCTCGCTGTTATCCTGAATAGAGCGGCCAATGTAGCTGATGTAGAGCGTCTGCTGTGCCGAGATTAATGCTTCGAGGAACAAATAGCGGTCATCATCGCGACGACTGCGGTCACCCCGCATCGGTTTTTGGCTCATTAAATCAAAGCCCAGCGGCGCAAGCTGACGCGGATAAACCCCATCGTTCATACCCAGCAGGCACACCACTTTGAACGGAATGGAGCGCATCGGCATCAGCGTACAAATGTTAACGGGCCCCGCCAGGAAGCGCTGGCTGATGCGTTCCTGGTCAAGGCGCTGGGCTAGCTCATCACGCAACAGAGAGAGCGGTATAGCATCGCCGTACTCGGCCCCTAAACCTTCGGTAATAATGGCCTGCCACTGCTGTTCAATCAGCGTCATTGCAGCTTCGGTGTCCGCGTCCGGTAGGAAGAAATCATTAAGCATTTCCCGACAAACGGGTAGCCACTCTTCCAGCGGTCGTTCCTGCGCTAACCCTCTACGCCAGAGATTAAGCTGCATCAGCAACGAGGCCAGATGCCCTACCAGCTCGGCAATCAGGCCGCTGGACTCATCGTAAGGCAATACCGATTGCCACTCGCCCTGCGAGCTTTCCATCGCGTAGCCGAGCAGCATACGCGTTAAACCAAATTGCCAGGTATGCTGACCTGTAGGTGGAAGTTCCAGTTCACGCACGTTATCGTCGTCAATTCCCCAACGAATCCCGGATTCATTGACCCATAAACGAAGATAGCGCAACCCTTCTTCATCAATGTTGAAACGCGCCGCCAGCACGGGAACATCCAGTAACGCCAGGACATCCTCTGAGACAAAACGGCTATCCGGCAGCGACAGCAGGCTGATAAAGGCCTGTAAGACGGGATGAGACTGGCGTGCCCGACGGTCAGATATCGCATAAGGTAAGTAACGCTCGGCTGGCGCGCTACCAAAGACCGACTGAATGAATGGGCTGTAGCTGTCGATGTCCGCCACCATCACGATAATATCGCGCGGTGTCAGCGTTGGGTCCGCTTCCAGCATGGCCAACAGCCGGTCATGAAGAATTTCCACCTCGCGCTGTGGGCTATGGCAGACATGGAAAGTCACGCTGGTGTCGTTCAGCTCAAGCCGGCGTTTATTGTCGCTACGGGAATATTCTTCCAGCGTAACGCCCGCCACGGCATGACTTTCAAGTTCCAGAATATCCGATTGAATATTATGCAAAAGGTTGTCAGGCGTAATGTCGACAAACGCATCCAGTTCCTGACTGTTTTCCAGCTCCGAAAGCAAATAAATGTAATCACGCCCCAGCTTGCCCCACGAGGCCAGCATCGGGTTGCCCACATCCTGTTCGCCATCGCTGTTAAATAATCCTTCGGCTTTCTGATTATCACGAAACAGCGGCAGATGCCGTTCTTCAAAGCTGTGCCGACGCTGACGTGCCATCAGCTTCGCCAGCCAGGCCGGATCTTTAATATCCCCCCAGTAGTAGCGACAAGGGTTGGTAAACAGCAGATGAATATCAATGTGCTTACCCAGCGCCTGCAAGGCCTGCAGGTAAACCGGCGGTAGCGCCGAAATACCGCAAATAAAGACGCGAGAAGGCAGCCCCTGCGGACATTCAGACGCATTTTCCAGGGTCTGAATAAATCGTTGGTATAAATTGGCACGATGCCAGCGCGGTTGGCCCAATTCCGCGGTGTATTCCACCAGCGCTTTCCACAACGGTGCCTGCCAGGCCTGAGACTCGCCAAGTCCCTCAACCTGTCGCCCCGCTTCCCACTGGGTCAACCAGTCAGGGCGGTAGACTAAATACTGGTCGAAAAGGTCAGCCGCGCGCGAGGAAAGCTGAAAAAGCTTACGTTTATCAGTGTCGTCCGTCAGATAGTGGCGTAGCAATGCGAAGTCATCGCTATCCAGCAATTGTGGCAACAGCGTCATCAACTTCCAGCTCATGCTCTGTTTGCTGAACGCACTCTCTTTCGGGATATCCGGCAGCACGCGCACAAACATATCCCAGATAAAACTCGCGGGCAGCGGAAAATCGATATTGGCGGCAATACTAAACTTCTGTGCAAGAGTCATTTGTAGCCACTGCGCCATACCGGTACTTTGAACCAGGATCATCTCAGGCTCAAAGGGGTCGTCCAGCCGCTCGCGCTCAACGATAAACTCCATTAACGCTTCCAGCACATCCAGACGGTTGGAGTGGTAGACCCTTAACATAGCGACTCCTGACTACTGACGATTCGGGCAATGCAGACGCGTCATCTGACCCTGCCTGCCGAGGGGTGAAGAAATTATAACGTTGATGCTGACACATCCCGCTCTCGTTGTCTGCATTCGGTTAACCTGCCAGTTCACAGGCGATGAAAACGGGTACAGCTGGGTTTGCTGCCAGGCGTGGCGCCAGAGTTGCTGATACTGGTTTCTGATGATAAAGCTGTTCATTAGCACCCGCTGGTATCCTGACAACGCGGTCACAATCATTATCATTAGTACCATTGCCAGCATCACTTCCGGCAGACTAAAACCACGCTGTCTGTTCAGGGGATCTGGCATAACGTCTGCTCCTTTAGCGGACAAAAATCGCTCCAGCCACGCGCCGAGAATTCTATGTTGCCATCAATAACCCCCCCCTGACGCCATAACGATATCCCTTCATAGTGGGCAATAAGCAGAACAAAATTATTGGTAAGCAGGCGCAGGCAAACCGCGGCATCCTGCGTGGGATCGCGCCGACACTGTACGGCGGGTTGTAAGCGCCAGGGCTGCGTACGCCCCCATTCCATCGCGGATTGCACTACCGCCTGACGCTGCAGCGCCTGACTTTGTGTGACCACACGCGCAGCAAAACTGGCCTCCTGTCTGCTAACGCCTTGCAGCAGCAGACTACCGAGCACCAGCAGCAACAGGACCATTGCCAGAGAAGATACGCCTCGCTCACGGTTCACAGGTTGAATCCCGTAACGCTGTAGACCGCTTCAACAACTTTTTGTGGTTCGTCATTGCTCACTCCACGCAAACGCAGCGTAAGAAGCGGGGAATATCCGCTGAAATTCAGCCTTTCAACCTGAAATGCCTCAATCTGTATCGTGGCCGGATCGGTCATTTTGTCCCATCCTTTGCCAGTGCAGCCGGTGGCTCCACGCACGGTTTCCAACACCTTGTCCTGTAAACGAAACCCAATAGAATCAGCCTCTTTCACGGGACCGCTTTCCCAAACGCCATTGCTGTTGGCATCCCAGCGGGCAATAACACAGTCTCCCTTAGCCGATATCACCAGTCCCTCTCCGACACAGTTTCCCCGGCAATACCCCGCCCGCTGAAGATGCTTCGCCACGGTGTAGACCCGCTGCCATATTTCATCTTCCAGTACTAACTGGCGCGTGTTACGCAGAATCTCTCGCTGTAGCGCCGGTAAAAATCGTGCTGAGCTAAGCAATAAAATACTGCTAATCGCCATGGCAATGAGCATCTCCAGCAGTGAAAATCCCCGTTCATTTACTGACATAATCTGGCCTCATCACGCTCGCAAAGCCTGATTCGCCCCCAGCCAGACACCACCACGCGCCATTCCCCAGTCGCATTTTTCAGGCGTATATGTCCGGCCCATGCCGTATTGCGCAGTCCAAAAAAGGCCAGTGAAGGTGTTATCTCTGCCATTTCGACGTCGTCCCAGGGCGGTGTAAAAACCAAAGACGAAACGGGTCGGCACGTGGTTTGCGAAGCCGCAGAGCTGACAAAACACCATGATGTGCCATCCCGAATCACGCTTATCACGTGATCGCGGTTACGCCAGTTAGCATCTTCACGCAGTTGCAGCAGGTAGTCCCGCACCTGGCAGGCGGTCTGCCACAGCCGCTGTTGCTGCTGCCAGCGCTGCCAACCATACAGCCCAGATGCACCAAGCGCCGCGACAATCAGCATCGCAATCAGGGTTTCGAGAAGCGTGTAACCTTGTTGTTTTTTCATGTCGCCAGTATGGCGTGAGGAAAATGAATAACGAGCGGGAAATTCGGTTTCTACGGCGAGCTATGGGGAATATTTAGCGCGTTACAGGCCGTTGCAATATTTCAGGAATCCGCGCCGAAGAACGCGATTTGTGACAAAAAAAACCGACGCACATGGGCGTCGGTTGTG
>NZ_SZWU01000049.1:169462-171220 GCF_005280935.1 Citrobacter sp. wls757
ATGAAACAGGTTAGATAGCTACCGGTGCTTTAATACCCGGGTGCGGATCGTAGCCTTCAATTTCGAAGTCTTCGAAGCGATAGTCAAAGATTGATTCAGGCTTACGTTTGATAACCAGTTTCGGCAGCGCGCGAGGTTCACGGCTAAGCTGCAGATGCGTTTGATCCATATGGTTGCTGTACAGGTGCGTGTCGCCGCCGGTCCAGACAAAATCACCCACTTCCAGATCGCACTGCTGCGCCATCATGTGTACCAGCAAAGCGTAGCTGGCAATGTTAAACGGCAGGCCGAGGAACACATCGCACGAACGCTGATACAGCTGGCAGGAGAGCTTGCCATCCGCCACGTAGAACTGGAAGAACGCATGGCACGGTGCCAGCGCCATTTTATCCAGCTCACCGACGTTCCATGCGGAAACGATGATGCGGCGAGAGTCCGGATCATTTTTCAGTTGGTTTAGCACGGTGGTGATCTGGTCGATATGGCGGCCATCTGGCGTAGGCCACGCGCGCCATTGTTTGCCATAAACCGGGCCTAAATTACCGTTTTCATCCGCCCATTCGTCCCAGATTGAGACGTTGTTTTCATGCAGGTAGGCAACGTTAGTATCGCCCTGCAAGAACCACAGCAGCTCATGAATGATCGAGCGTAAATGGCAGCGTTTAGTCGTAACCAGCGGGAACCCTTCCTGCAGATTAAAACGCATCTGATGACCAAAAATGGAAAGCGTTCCGGTTCCGGTACGGTCGTTTTTCTGTGTGCCTTCATCCAGCACTTTTTGCATCAGTTCTAAATACTGTTTCATGGTTCCTCAGGAAACGTGTTGCTGTGGGCTGCGGCGGTACGCCCAAACCATCATAATAATGCCTGCGACAATCATCGGGATAGAGAGGATCTGCCCCATGCTGATGTACTGTACCCAGGTGCCGGTAAACTGCGCATCCGGCTGGCGGAAGAATTCAACAATAATACGAAACGCGCCATAACCAATCAGGAACAGACCGGATACCGAACCCATCGGGCGCGGTTTGCGAATGTACAAGTTCAGAATGATAAACAGCACAACGCCTTCCAACGCCATCTCATAAAGCTGTGAGGCGTGGCGTGGCAGCGAGCCGTAGGTATCAAAAATAGACTGCCATTGCGGGTTAGTTTGCAGCAGTAAAATATCTTCGGTACGGGAGCCGGGGAACAGCATGGCGTACTTGAAGTTCGGGTCAACGCGTCCCCACAGCTCACCGTTGATAAAGTTGCCCAGACGCCCTGCACCCAAGCCAAACGGAATCAGCGGGGCAATGAAATCAGAAACCTGGAAGAACGAACGCTTAGTGCGTTTGGCGAAGATGATCATCACCAGGATCACACCGATAAGTCCACCGTGGAAGGACATACCGCCGTCCCAGACGCGGAACAGATACAGGGGATTATCGAGGAATAACGGGAAGTTATAGAACAGTACGTAACCAATACGCCCACCGAGGAAAACCCCGAGGAAGCCCGCATACAGTAAGTTTTCTACTTCATTTTTGGTCCAGCCACTGCCCGGACGATTCGCGCGGCGCGTCGCCAGCCACATCGCGAAAATAAACCCCACCAAATACATTAAGCCGTACCAGTGAAGCGCGACGGGTCCGATTGAGAAAATGACCGGATCGAAATCCGGAAAATGCAGATAGCTACTGGTCATCTGTCACCACAAGTTCTTGTTATTTCGCTGAAGTCAGACAGCAATTGATAAGCGCGCCTGCATAATGCAGG
>NZ_SZWU01000049.1:171270-181614 GCF_005280935.1 Citrobacter sp. wls757
ATAGCACAAGGGGTTAGAAGCGGATGCCGGGAAGATGTAAAAGATCTGTATAGGTAATCTCTATCCCCCGTAATACCTGATAGCGCTACGCTTATCAGACCTACAATCCCCCGCGAATCAAGCCCCCCATGCCACGACGCTCCATGAAGGCCGCTACCTGATGGCGTACTTCTGTTGCCATCTGTGCCTCCAGGCTGCGCTGCGCCAGCGTTTGCGCCTCATCAAAATCGATATGACGCAGCAGATATTTTACGCGAGCGACAGAACGACCGTTCATCGACAAATGACGGAAACCGAGACCGATCAGAATAGCCACACACATCGGATCGCCCGCCATTTCACCACACAGGCGCAAATCGATACCGCTTCTTTCGGCTTCCTGCGCAATCATCGCCAGCGCACGCAACATCCCCGGATGCAGGCTGTCATAAATGCTGGCTACCCGTGTGTTGTTACGATCGACGGCCAGTATGTACTGGGTAAGGTCGTTGGTTCCAACCGAGATAAAGTCTATCCGGTTTGTCAGATGCGGCAGCATGAACACCATCGACGGAACTTCCAGCATGATGCCAATGCGCGGTTTCGGGATCTCGTAACCGATCATCTCCTCCACTTCGCGTCCGGCGCGTTCAATCAAACGTCGCGCTTCGTCCACTTCATCGATGCTGGTTACCATCGGCAGCAAAATGCTCAAGTTTCCGGTTGCCGCATTCGCACGCAGCATAGCGCGAACCTGGATCAAAAAGATCTCCGGCTGATCGAGTGTTATGCGGATCCCTCGCCAACCAAGGCACGGGTTCTCTTCACTGATCGGCATGTAGGGCAGCTGTTTATCGGCGCCGACATCCAGCGTACGCAGGGTCACCGGCTTGTCGTTAAACATTTGCAGCATACCCTGGTACTGCGCAACCTGTTCTTCTTCCGAAGGAAAACCGCTTTGCAGCATGAACGGAATTTCGGTGCGATACAGGCCAATGCCGTCGATTCGGCTACCCAGCTTTTCTTCATGTTCTGGGCTGAGGCCCGCATTGAGCATCACCTTCACGCGCTCGCCGCTTTTCAACTGTGCTGGCTGGTTGACGTCGTCTTCCGCCAGGCGGCTCAGCTCAATTTCTTCACTGATAAGACGCTGGTATTCCTGGATCAATACCGGTTCCGGATCGACCAGCAGTTCACCGCGATAACCGTCCACTACCAGCGTACGGCGATGCAGCACCGACGGCTGGATATCGGCCCCCATAACGGTAGGGATACCCAGCGCACGCACCATAATTGCCGCATGAGAGTTGGCTGCGCCGTCCCGGACAACCACGCCAACTAACCGGTCCTGAGGAAGCTCCGCCAGCGTGGTTGCTGAAAGTTCATCCGCCACCAGCACAAAGCGTTCCGGCCAGGCATTCGGCCCCTGGATAGAGTCATCAAGGTGGAACAGCAGACGCTGGCCCAGCGCGCGTAAATCTCCGGCCCGCTCTTTGAGGTAGTTATCGCTCAGCGCGGCGAACTGTTCGGCAAACTTTTCAATGATCGTTTTAACCGCCCACTCGGCCACCGAACCGTTATCCACTTCCGCAAACAGCTCGCGGCGCAGACGGGTATCGGAAAGCAAGTGCGAGTAAAGATCAAAGATCGCCGCCGTTTCTTTCTGCGCCCCAGCGGTAAAACGCTTGCTGTAGCGGCGGAATTCGTTCGCCGCCTCTTCCAGCGCACCGGTCAGTCGCTCGCGTTCAAGCACAGGATCCAGCGTTGAAGCCTGGTAGACCTGTTCCATCAACGGCAGCGTCGCATCCTGCCAACCTTCGGCTATTGCCACACCGGGAGCGGCAGGCAGCGCACGGATGCGCGTTTGACGGTACTGGCCGAACAGCGCGTTTAGCTGCGACTGCGAAAGTATGGCCGCCATTTGCGTGGCGAGCGTGACGAGGAAAGACTCTTCACTTTCATCGTACTGACGCAGTTCACGCTGCTGCACCACCAGCACACCTAAAAGCTGGCGACGCTGAATGATCGGTACGCCTAAGAATGCACGAAAACGCTCTTCTTTTACCGAAGGAATGTATTTAAAGCTGGGATGTTTTTGCGCATCGGCGAGGTTGATAGGTTCCGCCAGCCTGCCAACCAGGCCAACGATACCTTCATCAAACGCGAGTGCGACAGTGCGACCACGTGGTTTTTTTAGTCCCCGGGTCGCCATGAGGTAATAACAACGTCGATCGTGATCGGCCAGATAAACCGAACAGACCTCTGTATCCATCGCAAGACAGATGTCGGTAACCAGTATATTCAGCGCTTCGTTCAGACGCGGAGCACTGGCCACCTTTTCGACTATTTCGCGCAGGCGGGTGAGCATAATTTGCGTAGCTTAACCTCTTTTACGTCTGTACGCAGGTGCGCTTTGCGGTTTAGGAGTGCTCTCCTGAAGCGCCATGACAACACTTGCGAATTCTTTCATCACCCTGCGATAGACATCGCGTTTAAATGACACCACCTGTCGAACCGGATACCAGTAACTCACCCAGCGCCAGCCGTCGAACTCAGGTGTACTGCTGGTTTGCATATTGATTTCAGCATCGCTGCTGACCAATTGCAGAAGAAACCATTTTTGTTTCTGGCCGATACAAACCGGCTTTGTGTCCCAACGCACCAAACGTTTCGGTAACTTGTAACGCAACCAGTTACGAGTAGAAGCAAGGATCCGTACATCTTTACGACTGAGACCCACTTCTTCAAAGAGTTCCCGGTACATCGCCTGCTCTGCTGTCTCTCCTGCATTGATCCCACCTTGTGGGAATTGCCAGGAGTGCTGACCAAATCGCCGGGCCCACATGACCTGCCCCTGGCGGTTACAAATTACTATCCCTACATTCGGGCGGTAGCCATCGTCATCAATCACCGGACTACCTCAACATAAACCTTATATACAAACGATTGTTTCACACTCCTGAGGGGCGGTAAACCACTCTGTTAAGGGTGCGATATTCTAATAACAATTGAATAACTCACAGTTAAAGGCCGAGTTATAAACAGAAGAAGGGCAAGCAAGGCGATTTTATTCACCTTTTCTGTGGATATAGTTGTGAAGAAGTACGGAATTACTATGGGAAAACCCAGAACAGTCCGAATAAGACATTCGTCACATATCAAAAATACTCTTATACATTCATAAAGTTAAAACCGATCCACGCAGATAAACACACAGAAATGTGATGTGCATCACGCATACAATCTTCACGCTGATGAAAGATCGACCAGCGTTGGTTTTATCCACAGATTATGCCAATAAGTTAGGCACAATTTGTGTGAAAATTCGATTTTCGTCGCACGTCAAGGCTGTAAATTGAAACAGTAGTGGGGGTTTTTCACAGTTATCCCATCTTTCTGTGGATAACATGGTGTAAGATCCTGTTCATTGTCAGTGACCAGAATTGGAAAACCCGCTTCGCTGTTGCGCAACTCTGCGAACGTAAATCTAAAAACCAATATAAATCATAGAATTGAATAAAGCATGTGGAAAAAGATAAACTCTGTCCACACGGTATAAAATCATTGCTCATTTTTTCACCTAAGGGTTAACCCGATGCCAGAACTCCGTCCGTTACTTTCTCCCCCTGAATCTGAAGCCCAGTTGCTGAGCCAGGCACGGCAGCTTTCGGGCTACGCGTTAGGAGAATTAGCGGCAATGGCGGGAATCGTTACGCCAAAGGATCTTAAGCGCGATAAAGGCTGGATTGGCGTCCTGCTGGAAATCTGGCTCGGTGCCAGCGCGGGCAGTAAACCAGAGCAGGATTTTGCAGCGCTTGGCGTGGAGCTGAAAACGATCCCTGTGGACAGTCTTGGCAGACCGCTGGAAACCACCTTTGTGTGTGTGGCGCCGTTAACCGGCAATACCGGCGTCACCTGGGAAACCAGCCATGTACGGCACAAACTCAAACGTGTTCTGTGGATCCCGGTAGAAGGCGAACGCAGCATCCCTCTGGCTGAGCGCCGCGTCGGCTCTCCCCTGCTGTGGAGCCCGAATGAAGAAGAAGACCGGCAATTGCGTCTGGACTGGGAAGAGTTAATGGACATGATTGTGTTAGGACATGTCGAACGCATCACCGCTCGCCATGGGGAAGTACTGCAACTGCGTCCTAAAGCCGCCAACGCCCGCGCGCTTACCGAGGCCATTGGCGCCAACGGCGAACCCATCCTGACCCTGCCACGCGGCTTTTACCTGAAAAAGAACTTCACCCGCGCATTGCTTGAGCGACATTTCTTGTTCCAGGCGCAATAGGCACCGTCCGGCCTTTCACCCGCCGCGTTACGGGCCTATAATTACCGCTTCTTTTTTTTTGGCAGGACTTTGTTCGATGTTATTTGCATGGATAACCGATCCTAACGCCTGGCTTGCGCTCGGTACGCTGACGCTGCTGGAGATCGTTCTTGGGATCGACAATATTATTTTCCTTTCTCTGGTTGTAGCCAAACTCCCGACAGCGCAACGCAATCATGCCCGACGTATTGGGCTGGCGGCGGCGATGATCATGCGTCTGGCACTGCTGGCTTCTATCGCCTGGGTAACGCGGCTGACAAACCCGTTATTCGAGCTGTTTGGCGAGGCGATATCAGCACGCGACCTGATCCTTCTGCTGGGGGGATTGTTCCTGATCTGGAAAGCCAGTAAAGAGATCCACGAATCCATTGAAGGTGAGGAAGAGGGGTTAAAAACCCGCGTATCTTCTTTCCTGGGCGCGATTGTACAGATCATGTTGTTAGACATTATCTTCAGTCTGGATTCCGTGATTACTGCGGTTGGTTTGTCCGATCATCTGTTTATCATGATGGCGGCGGTGGTGATTGCCGTAGGCGTGATGATGTTTGCTGCTCGCCCGATTGGTGAGTTTGTCGATCGCCACCCTTCGGTAAAAATGCTGGCGCTCTCGTTTCTGATTCTGGTCGGTTTTACGCTGATTCTGGAAAGTTTCGACGTCCACGTTCCGAAAGGATATATCTATTTCGCCATGTTCTTCTCTATCGCGGTAGAGACCCTGAACCTGTGGCGTAATAAAAAAAATCCGCTCTGATGAAATCCATCGCTCCCCGCAAGGGGAGCGAATGCCAGCCACACCTACCCCTTCTCACAGTTTAAGATTTTACTGCTTTCACCCTGCACAACTTCGCGTTATTACTAAACTATTGTCAGACGCAGGCCATGTGAGGATAAGCAGATGAAAAAATGGGCAGTTTTGATTTCCGCCGTAGGACTGGCTTTTGCCGTTTCCGGATGCAGCAGCGATTATGTAATGGCGACAAAAGATGGTCGAATGATCCTGACCGATGGAAAACCAGAAATTGACGATGATACCGGTCTGGTGAGCTATCACGACCAGCAGGGCAATGCGATGCAGATTAACCGCGATGATGTGTCTCAAATCATTGAACGCTGATGGTTGAGGTCAGCAGCGCGCTGGCCTTAACAATTTTACTTCCCTTTTTCTCTTCCCTCAGCCATTTTTATAATCCTTATGTCGTGATTATAAAAAGGAAACGGCTATGCAATATCACCGTATACCCCACAGCTCGCTGGAAGTCAGTACACTGGGGCTGGGCACAATGACGTTTGGTGAACAAAACAGCGAAGCCGACGCACATGCACAGCTCGATTATGCAGTAGCACAGGGCATTAATTTGATCGACGTTGCCGAGATGTATCCGGTACCGCCGCGTCCTGAAACCCAGGGTCTCACCGAAACCTACGTAGGTAACTGGCTCGCCAAACACGGCAGCCGCGAAAAGCTGATCGTTGCGTCTAAGGTCAGCGGACCATCACGTAACAACGACAGCGGCATTCGACCGAATCAGGCGCTGGACCGTAAAAATATCCGTGAAGCGCTGCACGACAGCCTGAAAAGACTGAAAACCGATTATCTGGATCTGTATCAGGTTCACTGGCCGCAGCGCCCGACCAACTGTTTTGGTAAGTTAGGCTACAGCTGGACAGACTCCGCGCCGGTCGTTTCCCTTCTCGATACGCTGGACGCTCTGGCCGAGTTTCAGCGCGCCGGGAAAATTCGCTACATCGGCGTTTCTAATGAAACCGCGTTTGGCGTGATGCGCTATCTGCACCTGGCGGACAAACACGATCTGCCACGCATCGCCACCATCCAGAACCCCTACAGCCTGCTGAACCGCAGCTTTGAGGTTGGACTGGCTGAAGTGAGCCAGTATGAAGGCGTTGAGCTGCTGGCTTACTCTTGCCTGGGCTTCGGTACGTTAACCGGGAAATACCTGAACGGCGCGAAACCTGCCGGTGCACGCAATACGTTGTTTAGTCGTTTCACGCGCTACAGCGGCGAGCAGACGCAGAAAGCCGTTGCGGCCTATGTGGATATCGCGAAACGCCATAATCTGGATCCTGCGCAAATGGCGCTGGCATTCGTGCGTCGTCAGCCGTTTGTCGCCAGCACTTTGCTGGGCGCCACGACGATGGAGCAGCTAAAAACCAACGTTGAAAGTCTGCATCTGGAGTTGAGCGAAGAAGTACTGGCAGAGATTGAAGCGGTGCATCAGGTGTATACCTATCCTGCACCGTAACAGTTAGCGCCTGATGGCGCTACGCTTATCAGGCCTACAAAGTGAGCATCCTGTAGGCCGGATAAGGCAACGCCGCCATCCGGCAACAGCATACAACAGACTAATGGCGGCGCTGCCAAATCCACAGTGCCGCAATCGCCAGCGCAAACAGCGCACCAAATCCAATACCAATCGCAACAGCCGGGATCCCCACCAGCACCGCCAGTGAGTAAATACCGAGCATCAACAGCATCGCGCTGTTTTCGCCCAGGTTTTGCACCGCTATCGCATTTCCCGCGCCGACGCTTTTCTTACCCCGTTCCTGCAGCAACGCATTCAGCGGTACCACAAAGAAGCCACCCGACACGCCGATAAGCATCAGCAATGCGTAAGCCGGAAGCAGCGAATGTTGAAGAGAGAAAATCAGCACCACGACGCCAATCAGGATCCCCGCAGGCATACAGCGCGACACGGTTTCCAGCGTTACGAGCTTCGCTGCCGCACCCGCACCGACCACAATCCCGATCGCTACCATGGCATTGAGGTAGGTCGGTGTGGCGTTATCGGTGATGCCGAGCGCCACCGGGACCCACAGCACCAGCAGAAAACGCAGCGTAACGCCCGCGCCCCAAAAAAGGCTGGTTCCCACGAGCGAGAAACGCGTCTCGCCATTACGCCACAACGATGAAGCCGCACAGAAGAAACTGCGCGTCATTTTCCCCAGATGCCAGGACTGGCCAGGACGAGCCGCGGCCAGTTTCGGGATATACAGGTTAGCCACCACGGCGCCAGCATAGGCCAGGGCACAGGCAGAAAGCGCGGCAATCACGTGCCAGTCGGCCAGAACGCCGCCGGCGACAGAACCGAGCAAAATCGCGGCAATGGTGGAGGCTTCCATCAGGCCGTTAGCCTTCACCAGTTTGTCGCCGGTAGTCAGTTCACCGAGAATGCCGTACTTGGCCGGTGAATATGCCGCCGCGCCGATCCCCACCAGCGTATACCCAAGAAACGGATTAATGCCGAAGCAAATACTCGCCGCGCCCAGCAGTTTCAGAGCGTTCGCGAACATCATCACTCTGCCTTTGGCAAAGCTATCCGCCACCTGTCCCACAAAGGGAGCAAACAGAATGTAAGCGCCCACAAACACCATTTGCAGGATTGGCTGACTCCAGTCCGGATAGAATTGTTCTTTCAGCAACGCCAGCGTAGCAAACAGCAACGCATTATCGCCAAACGCCGACAGAAACTGCGCGGCGATAACGGACATCATCCCTTTGGACCAGATTGAAGTGTTAGTGTGCACTGACTCACTCATGTTGTTTTTCCGGCTCATCGACCCAGCTTTTCAGCGTAACAAAATCCGGCTTACCGCTGCCGAGTAAGGGGAGTTGCTTCAGATGGCGAATATCACGCGGTACGGCGAGTTCAGGTACACCGTGCGCCCGCGCATACTGCTGTAGTTTTTCACGTGTCAGCTCGCTGTCGGTAGTGAACAGCACCAGCGCCTCACCTTTGCTGGCATCACTCTTGATCGCCGTGGCGTGCATTTTGTCTGCGGATACCGCCAACGCCAGTTGCTCAACCATTTCCAGCGAAACCATCTCTCCGGCAATTTTAGCGAAACGCTTAGCGCGCCCCTGAATCTGTACAAAGCCGTTTTCATCTAAGCGCACGATGTCTCCAGTGTCATACCAGCCGCGCTCAATCTCACCTTGCGCATTCTCTGCTGTCGGCACTTCCAGCACGCCAGGTTTTTCGACGCGCAAATAGCCGCTCATAATATTAGGACCTTTCAGCTGTAAACGCCCACCGTCCTCAATTCCCGGAACGGCCAACAGTCGAGCATCCATACCAGGCAAGATGCGCCCTACCGTTCCCGATTTTGCCGCCATTGGTACGTTAATCGACACAACCGGCGCACATTCCGTCACGCCATAGCCTTCAAGAACGCGCAGGCCAAATTTCTCCTGCCACAGCTGCTTTGTGCTGTCCTGAAGTTTTTCCGCTCCCGCCACCACATAGCGCAGGCGGTGGAAATCGTACGGATGCGCAAAACGCGCGTAGTTGCCGAGGAACGTTGAAGTACCAAACAACACGGTGCAGTTCCGGTCGTATACCAGCTCTGGCACAATGCGGTAATGCAGCGGGCTGGGATAAAGAAACACTTCTGCGCCAGTCAGTAGCGGCGTGAATAATCCCACCGTCAGGCCAAAGGAGTGGAACAGCGGCAGCGCCGACATAAAACGGTCATCGGCGGTGAAATCGGCAATCGTTTTGATCTGCTCAACGTTCGCCAGAATGCTTTTATGACTGTGAACCACACCTTTCGGATGGCCTTCTGAGCCAGAAGTAAAGAGGATCACCGCAGCGTCTTCCGGCTGCTGCTTCACCTGCGCCAGATGCGGTGCCAGCAGATGTGAGAAAATCCACAGCTTATCGCTGAAGGTCACATCAGCTTTTAAGTCTTCCAGATAAACCCAACGCACCTGGGTGAGCTGTTCCGGTAAATGCCAGAGTTTGCCTTTATCGAGAAACTGTCGGGATGTGAAGATCGTTTTAATTTCAGACGCAGTAATGGCGCTGGTTAATCCTTTCACGCCCGCGGTGTAGTTCATCATGGCCGGAATGCGTCGACGCGCAATGGCGCCAAAAATAACCGCCGCGCTGATCCCCGCGTTTGGCAGCATCAGGCCGATTTTTTCACCTTCGACGCTGTATTTTTCCAGAATACGGGCCACAAAGAGCGTCTTTGTCAGCAGTTTGCGGTAGCTGTCCGGGGTAAAGTTAACATCTTCAATGCAGTTTTTGCCTGCGCCAAAACGGTATTTCGCCGCCAGCAGCGACTCGTATAGCGTTTCACGCGGACGAACCGCCATGCGTGCTTCCATCATAATTTGATGCAGCATCTCTCCGGCAATTTTGCGGCGATCGCGAGCACGCGGTGCTTCCGGCATCGGCAGTTGTGTCGGCGGTAGGATATGTAAGCGGATGCGCGGGAAGAATAGCTGTTTAACCAAACCTTTCAGGCGGCTAAAGTGGGAAAGCTCCGCGCCTTCAATGCGCACAGGAACGACCGTCGCCCCAGACTTTGCGGCAACAAACCCCGCGCCGTCATAAATTTTCATTAACGAACCGGACGTCGAAATACGTCCTTCCGGGAAAATAACCACCGGACGGCCCTGTTCGACCAGACGAACCAGATGTTTAATCGACATCGGTTTGGTTGGATCTAACGGTACGAAATCAATCAGCGGAGTTAGCCAGCGCATATACCATTGCTGGCTGATCGAGGTGTAAACAGCGAAGACGGGACGAATCGGTAAAAAGAGCGCCAACAGGATGCCGTCTATAAATGAGACATGGTTGGGAGTGATTAGAACGCGTTCTCCCTGTAGCGCGCTGACATCGCCCGTGACGCGAACGCGGAAAAGCACGCGAAACAGATTACGAAAAAAGCCAAATAGCATCTCAACTCCCTGTGCCATTAATTATATAAACATCAATGGTGGGAGAGTATACAAGTTGGGGAATTGGCGCGACAGGTAACTGGTAAATACAATCCGAAAAAAAACCTGCGCATCCGCGCAGGTTGGTGCAAGAGACAGGTACGAAGTGCGTACCGAATAATCTCACCAATCAATACCTCTGGGATCTTGATTGTGGTCGTCAGCAGCCAGATTCGCCAGTGCGAAAACGCAAAGGAATGAACCCAAATGCAACGAGTTGTGTAAATTATCGGTTACTGTTACAGATAGGCTGAAGATAAAAAAAAACCTGCGCATCTGCGCAGGCTGG
>NZ_SZWU01000049.1:181654-196243 GCF_005280935.1 Citrobacter sp. wls757
CTAGTGATCAACCCGAAAGTTGATTTCACCTATCAATACCTCTGGGATCTCAACTCTAGCAATCTGCTCAGTTCTCTCACCAGCGAACAATCGCAACAGCACATCGCAAAGTGTAAGCAAAAATTAGCATTTTCTATTTTCTGTCTTACTTCGCTCGTGTGCGCTCACATTTGCGACGTTCTGACGGGCAATCTGCTTGAACAGCCAGCCATTTTCCGTAACACTGACGGAATGTAAGCGTTTACCCACAACAGGTACTATCATGGCGACCATAAAGGATGTAGCCCGACTAGCTGGTGTATCAGTCGCCACCGTTTCTCGAGTGATTAATGATTCCCCTAAAGCCAGCGAAGCATCGCGCCTGGCCGTAACGAGTGCAATGGAATCACTCAGCTACCACCCCAACGCCAATGCGCGTGCGCTGGCACAACAATCCACTGAAACCATCGGTCTGGTGGTAGGTGATGTGTCCGATCCATTTTTTGGGGCAATGGTTAAAGCTGTCGAGCAGGTGGCGTATAACACCGGTAATTTTTTACTGATTGGTAACGGCTACCATAACGAACAGAAGGAACGACAGGCGATTGAACAGCTCATTCGCCACCGCTGCGCAGCCCTTGTTGTCCACGCAAAAATTATCCCGGATGCTGAGCTGGCATCACTCATGAAGCAAATCCCCGGCATGGTATTGATTAACCGAATTCTGCCGGGATTCGAACAACGCTGCGTTGCCCTTGATGACCGTTTCGGCGCATGGCTCGCAACCCGACACCTCATTCAGCAGGGCCATACACGCATTGGCTATCTGTGCTCCAATCACACGATTTCAGATGCGGAAGATCGTCTGCAAGGCTATTACGACGCGCTGGCAGAGAGCAATATTCCTGTCAGCGATCGACTGGTAACGTTTGGTGAACCGGATGAAAGTGGCGGTGAGCAGGCCATGACCGAGTTACTTGGCCGTGGCAAAAACTTCACTGCGGTAGCCTGCTACAACGACTCAATGGCGGCTGGTGCCATGGGCGTATTGAATGATAACGGCATTGATGTGCCGGGAGAAATCTCGCTGATTGGTTTTGATGATGTGCTGGTTTCCCGCTACGTGCGCCCGCGCCTGACCACGGTGCGCTACCCGATCGTGACGATGGCAACCCAGGCTGCCGAACTGGCGCTCGCGCTGGCGGAGAAGCGTCCCGTGCCTGAAATTACCCACGTTTTTAACCCAACTCTGGTGCGTCGCCATTCCGTTTCGACGCTGACAGAGCCGGGGAATTCATCGTCAAACGAATAACCAGGATAGCGTTATGACTACGATGTTGGACGTTTCACGACACGCAGGCGTCTCAAAAGCGACCGTTTCGCGCGTACTGAATGGCACGGGTCAGGTAAAAGAGAGCACGCGCCAGAAAGTGTTTAAGGCCATGCAGGCACTTGATTATCGGCCTAATTTTTTAGCGCGCTCTTTGGCAAACCGCACCAGCAACAGCATTGGTCTGGTAGTTTCCACATTTGATGGATTCTACTTTGGCCGCCTGCTGCAACAGGCTTCACGCCAGACGGAATCTCACGGCAAGCAGTTGATCGTCACCGACGGACACGACACACCAGAGCGTGAGCAGGAAGCCGTGCAAATGCTGGCGGACAGGCAGTGCGACGCCATTATTCTCTATACACGCTATATGAGTGAAAAGGCGATTATGTCGTTGATGAACAGCATTGCTATGCCCTTGCTGGTCATCAACCGTGATGTCAGCCAGGCCCGCGATCGCGCAATTTTCTTTGAACAGGAAGACGCGGCCTATCAGGCGGTCAATTACCTGATCTCCCAGGGCCATAGCGATATTGCTTGTATCACTGTGCCAGGTCATACGCCTACCGGTAAATCCCGCCTGATGGGGTATCGTAAGGCGCTGGAAAAAAACGGTATTCCCTGGGATCCCGATAAGGTCAAATACGGCGACTCCACGATGACGCGAGGCTATGAGGCCTGCCGTGAACTGCTGGAGGAAGGGGTAAAATTTAGCGCCCTGTTCGCCTGTAACGATGACATGGCATTAGGCGCATCAAAAGCGTTACATCAGGCCGGGCTGAGGATCCCAACGGACGTCTCACTGTTTGGTTTTGATGATGCGCCCAGCGCCAAATGGCTGGAGCCGGGGCTGTCTACCGTTTATCTACCGATTGATACCATGATAACCACGGCAATCGACCAGGCTATTCGGCTGGCCAACGGCGAGAGCGTCGAGCCAATCCCACCGTTTACCGGCAAACTGGTACTACGTGACTCAGTAACGCTCGGGCCATACTTTAAGTAATCAAATGCCGGATGGCGGCGCAGTTAATCTTGTAGGCCGGATAAGCGTAGCGTCATCCGGCATTTCACAACGCTGTAATCAGATTAATTCCAGCGCTAACAGCTCATCAATGGTCTGGCGACGGCGAATTAGCCGCGCCACGCCGTTATCGAACAAAACCTCCGGCAGCAGCGGACGGCTATTGTAGTTTGACGACATTGACGCGCCGTACGCCCCAGTATCATGCAGCACCAGATAATCGCCCGGCACCACCGCAGGCAACAGACGGGTTTCCACATTTCCGCCTTCCTGCTGGGTAAACACGTCGCCGGATTCGCACAGCGGCCCGGCTACCACGGTTTCCCGTTGTGGGGTGTGTTCCAGAGAGCGACCATCCCCTGCCAGCGCGGAGATATGGTGATAACTACCGTACATGGCCGGGCGCATTAGATCGTTGAAGCCCGCATCGATCAGCACAAAGTGGCGGCTACCCATCTCTTTTACGCTACGCACCTGCGCCACTAACACACCGGCTTCCGCGACCAGAAAACGACCTGGCTCTATCTCAAGCGCGACCGGGTGACCCAGGTGTTTAGCAATCTGTTCACGCGCAGCATTCCACAATCCAAAGTAGTGATCGGTATCGATCGCCTCTTCGCCTTCGCGATACGGGATTGATAAACCGCCACCCGCGGAGATCGCCTCCAGATCCTGGCCAAATTCAACCACCTGGCGCACCATCGCACCGCACACCTGCTCCAGATGCGCATAGTCCACGCCGGAGCCGATATGCATATGAATCCCCACCAGCTTCAGCTTATAGCGCTGAATCACCTCCAGCGCCGCGGGAAGATCGCTATACCAGATCCCGTGCTTGCTGTTTTCGCCGCCGGTATTGGTTTTCTGGCTGTGCCCATGCCCAAAGCCAGGGTTTACGCGTAGCCACACGCGATGGCCCGGCGAGACCTGGCCCAGTTGTTCCAGCATATCCACCGACCCGGCATTTACCGGAATGCGCAATTCATGCACCCGCGCGAGCGTCGCTTCATCAATCATATCGGCGGTAAAGACGATTTCATCTTTCCCCGGTACGAAGCCTGCCGCCAACGCACGTTCAATTTCGCCAAGCGAGACGGAATCAACCTTCACGCCCTGCTCGCGCATCAGGCGCAAAATATGAATATTCGAACATGCCTTTTGGGCGAAACGCACCACGTCAAACTGACTCAATTTGGCAATCTGCCCGCGAATAATCTGCGCATCATAGACCCACACCGGGCAGCCGAATTCGGCAGGCAGGCGTAGCAGGTTGTCGGCGGTCAGGTCAGTGTCAGTACTATTGAGTGGGCGTGGCATGGTGTGCTCCGGTATTGGCTTTTTTATGATTACGCCACAGCCCGAAAAGAATAAAAAATATCGTTTTATCGTGAGTCTATGCAAAAATGATATGGATTGATTCATTCGAGGATTGCCCATGCCCGCCGTTAACCTGCGACACATCGAAATTTTTCACGCCATCATGACGGCAGGCAATCTGACAGAAGCCGCGCGCATGCTACATACCTCGCAGCCCACCGTCAGCCGGGAACTGGCCCGATTCGAGAAAGTGCTGGGATTAACGCTGTTTGAACGTACGCGTGGCCGACTGCACCCAACCGTGCAAGGGTTACGTCTGTTTGAAGAGGTGCAACGTTCGTGGTATGGCCTGGACAGAATTGTGAGCGCCGCCGAAAGCCTGCGCGAGTTTCGCCAGGGCGAATTGTCGATTGTTTGCCTGCCGGTATTCTCACAGTCTTTTTTACCGCCGCTGCTGCAGCCATTCCTCGCACGCTATCCACAGGTCAATATTCAGATAGTGCCGCAGGAGTCACCGCTGCTGGAAGAGTGGCTGTCGGCGCAGCGCCACGATCTGGGGTTAACGGAAACGCTGCATACGCCTGCCGGAACGAAACGCACCGAATTGCTGGCGCTGGATGAAGTGTGCGTGCTGCCGCAGGGCCATCCGCTGACTAAGAAAGCGGTGTTAACGCCGCAGGATTTTCAGGGAGAAAACTACATCAGCCTGTCGCGCACCGACAGCTACCGTCAGCTACTGGATACCCTGTTTAATGAGCACCAGGTGAAGCGCCGCATGGTGATTGAAACCCATAGCGCCGCTTCAATTTGTGCAATGGTACGGGCAGGCGTGGGGATCTCGGTGGTGAACCCACTGACCGCGCTGGATTACGCCAGCAGCGGAGTCGTTATCCGCCGCTTCAGTATTTCGGTACCCTTTACAGTCAGCCTGATTCACCCGCTTCATCGCCCCGCCTCGGCGCTGGTTGATGCTTTTACGGCGCATCTGCAGGCCCATCTACCGAGGCTTATTGACCCGCTGGAGGCTATTTTGCATCCACAGCCGAAAGCATAAACGCCACCGCATCTTGCGCATGGATTGCCGCGGTGTCGAAAACCGGTAGTGGGCTTAGCTCGGTGGGAACCAGCAGACCAATCTCGGTACAGCCAAAGATCACCCCTTGCGCCCCCTGTTTCGCCAGTTGGTCGATGACGCCCAGGTAATAATCGCGGGAAGCCTCGCTGAATTCACCGAGACACAGCTCATCGAAAATAATCTGGTTTATTTTCTGACGATCATCAGCTTCAGGGATCAGCGTGCTAATGCCGAATTCAGTCTGTAAACGCCCGCGGTAAAAATCCTGCTCCATGGTGTAACGCGTACCCAGTAGCGCCACGTTGCTCATTTGCTGCTTTTGTATCGCCCGCCCCGTCGCGTCAGCAATATGCAGAAACGGCACATCACAGGCGCTTTCAATCGCCTCAGCAACTTTGTGCATGGTATTGGTACACAGCACAATTCCTTGCGCCCCGGCTTGCTGTAGCCCTGTGGCGGCCTGCGCGAGGATCTCACCGGCTCGCTGCCAGTCACCGCTTGACTGGCAGACTTCAATCTCGTGAAAATCCACGCTGTGCAACAGAATCTGCGCAGAATGCAGACCGCCCAGACGCTGTTTTATGCCTTCATTAATGAGTCGATAATAAGGAATGGTAGATTCCCAGCTCATACCGCCTAACAGACCGATCGTTTTCATCATTTCCCCTGACTCGTTGTTGTCTCTCCAGTGAACCAAAGATGTGATCAACTTTCCACATCTGTTGGCGTGCATTTCTTTTTTTAATTTTCTGATATAGCTTTAATGAAACACTGTTTTAATTAATTACAGGAAGGCCGGATGTTTATTTTTCATAAAGAGACCACGCTTGACGATCTGGGCAATGGCGTTACCCGGCGCATTCTTGCTCACGGCGGTAACATGATGGCGGTTGAGGTGAACTTCGAGCAAGGCGCAATCGGCCCGATGCACAATCATCCGCATGAGCAGCTGACTTACGTGTTGTCCGGTGAGTTTGAATTTACCATCGGCGAAGAAAAGCATATCGTTAGGGCGGGCGATACTCTGTATAAACAGCCCAACATTATGCATGGCTGCGTCTGCTTAAAACCGGGAACGCTGCTGGATACCTTTACCCCAATTCGCGAAGATTTTCTGCACGGGTAAGGTGCTAAATAAAAAAGCCGGGTCGCGTTGACGCTTTCCCGGCCTGTAAGAGACTCCACTCGCAGGCCGGACAAGGCTGAAGCGCCATCCGGCATGCTTGTCTGACTTACACCCCAATATCTCTTAACTTCTCGCCCGCCATCAGCTTACGTTCGATATGCTCCAGCGTGACGTTTTTGGTTTCTGGAATCAGCCAGAACGTAATACCGATAAACACAACGTTCAGCGCGGTATAAAGCCAGAACGTACCGGCGGCGCCAATGCTGTCGAGCAGCGTCAGGAACGTTGCGCCAATGATCATGTTCGACACCCAGTTGGTGGTGGTGGAGCAGGTAATACCAAAATCACGGCATTTCAGTGGCTGAATTTCCGAACACAGGATCCACACCACCGGCGCGGCACTCATCGCATAGCCTGCAATACACATCATCGTCATGCCAACTGACAGCCAGGATAGCCCACTGGAAGCCGTGCCGTTATCAAACTGCATCAGGCAATAACCAAGCACCAGCGTCCCGATAGCCATTACGCTGAAACCAATTTTCAGCGCCGGTTTACGTCCTGCTTTGTCGACCGTGAAGACGGCAATAAAGGTGGCGAACATAAACGTTAAGCCAACTACCAGCGTGGCAATCATCTGCTGCTCTGTGGTGGTAAAACCCGCCATTTTAAAAATGCGCGGCGCGTAGTACATGATGATGTTCATCCCGGTGAACTGCTGCATCGCCTGCAGTAACATTCCGAGGAAAACCGCACGACGCACGTTACGGTTAATTTTAAACAGCGCCCAACCACCTTGCTTCAGCTTCAGGCTTTCACGGATTTCGTTCAGCTCATCGCGGGCTTTTTCTGACGTATCGCGCAACATGCGCAGTACTTCTTCAGCTTCGATGTGGCGACCTTTCTCCGCCAGCCAGCGCGGGCTGTTGGGCAAGAAAACAACCAGAATAATCAGCAATACAGCCGGAAGCGCCAGCACGCCCAGCATAGCGCGCCAGTTACCGCTGTAGCTGAACGCGGTATCGGACAAAAAGGCCAGAACGATGCCCAGCGTCACCATCAGCTGATACATACTGATCATCTTGCCACGCACATTTTCGCTGGCCATTTCAGAGAGATAGAGCGGTGCGGTGTAAGACGCGATCCCCACCGCTACGCCCAGCACCACGCGGGCAAAAATGAGCATTTCTACGCTGGAGGCAAACGCCGAGCCCAGAGATCCGACGACGAAAAGGATCGCGCCCGCCATCAGGCTGTATTTGCGCCCCAGGCGGAATGACAACCAACCGTTAAACAGCGCACCAATTGCCGCACCCAGCATCATGCTGCTTACCACCCACTCCTGCAGGCGGCTGGTCAACACAAAGTGATCGGTGATAAAAGGCAATGCGCCAGCAATCACGCCAATATCCAGGCCGAATAACAACCCTGCGACAGCCGCAGAGATAGAAACAAACATATTCATACGTCGCGTATCGCGCACTGGGCGCGGCGCTAAAGCAGCATCATTATTTATTGAGACCATTTTTTCCTGCCAGATACAGAGTAACCATGCCATTGAAAGTAAGGGATCCCTTGCAGGAAGCGTCAGGCGGGAAACGGCAAAAATATGGATTAAATAGCTACACCACATGGTTATGTGATGGATATTCCAATTTTAAAATTTACCGACAATCACTCAATTAAATTTAATTTGTTGATATTAAAGGATATTAAAAACAATAAATTTATACGTATGAAATTTAATATGGAATAATTTATAACCACAATATGGATTTTATTAATCCGAATATAAAAAAGCCTGCCAGAGGGCAGGGTTTAACGGTTCTGGAAAGTGAATTAACGTGCCAGCCAGCCGCCATCTACTGCAACGGTATAGCCGTTGATATAGTCAGATGCGCTGGACGCCAGGAACACGACAGGCCCCATCAGGTCGCTCGGTAAACCCCAACGACCCGCCGGGATACGATCGAGGATCTCTGCGCTACGTTGCTCATCAGCACGCAGCTGTTGGGTGTTATTCGTCGCCATGTAACCTGGTGCAATCGCGTTGACGTTGATGTTATGTTTTGCCCACTCGTTCGCCATCAGACGGGTAACACCCATTACGCCGCTTTTAGACGCGGTGTAAGACGGCACGCGGATCCCGCCCTGGAAGGAAAGCATAGAGGCGATATTGATAATTTTGCCGCCGTTACCCTGAGCGATAAAATGCTTCGCCGCAGCCTGAGACATAAAGAACACGCTCTTAATGTTCAGGTTCATCACGTCATCCCAGTCTTTTTCGCTGAAGTCGATCGCATCGTCACGACGGATAAGACCCGCGTTGTTGACCAGAATATCAATATGGCCGAATTCTGCCACTGCGCGCTCCAGCAGTGCCGGAATACCATCGATTTGACGCAGATCGGCGGTCAGGCTTAAAAAACGGCGGCCCAGTGCGGTCACGCGTTCGATGGTTTCTGTCGGTTCAACAATATTGATACCGACGATATCGCAGCCCGCTTCAGCCAGGCCCAGCGCCATACCCTGACCCAAACCTGTGTCACAACCGGTCACAACGGCGACTTTACCTTCAAGAGAGAATGCATTCAAAATCATTGTAAATCCTTAATTTTTTATAATGCCCGCCGCAGCAGGCACGGCTGTCGCCCGCAACTAGCGCAGATCTTTTACTGCAACATGGTCCATATCATCAAAGACCTGGTTTTCGCCGACCATGCCCCAAATGAACGTATAAGCTTTTGTGCCGACACCGGAGTGAATAGACCAGCTTGGAGAAATCACCGCCTGCTCGTTGTGCATCACAATATGACGCGTTTCCTGAGGCTGACCCATCATGTGGAAGACGCAGGTATCTTCTTCCATATTGAAGTAGAAATAGACTTCCATACGACGTTCATGGGTATGACACGGCATGGTGTTCCACAGGTTGCCCGGAGCCAGCTCAGTCAGACCCATGCTCAACTGGCAGGTTTCCAGAACATCCGGCACAAAGTATTTGTTGATGGTACGACGGTTACTGGTGAGGTCATCACCCAGCGTCACTGGCGCAACGTCTGCAGGCGTGACTTTCTTAGTTGGGTAAGTCGTGTGTGCCGGCGCGCAGTTGTAGTAAAACTTCGCCGGTTTCGCCGTATCAATACTGGCGAATACCACTTCTTTTGCCCCTTTTCCGACGTACAGCGCGTCGCGATGGCCAATTTCATAGCACTGGCCGTCAACGGTAATCGTGCCCGGGCCGCCGATATTGATCACACCCAGCTCACGACGTTCGAGGAAATAGGTTACGCCCAGCTGTTTGCCGACTTCGCCACCCACAGAGACGGTTTTGGCCACTGGCATAATGCCGCCAACAATGATGCGGTCGATGTGGCTGTAGACCATGGTGTATTCATCTGCGACAAACACTTCTTCGACCAAAAACTCATTACGCAGCCCCTGAGTGTCCAGGGTTTTCGCATGCGCACTATGGATACTTTGTCTTACGTCCACATTTACCTCCAGTGATAAATTGACCGTGAATGCTTAAACGAATAGCAAAACGCTGTTCCGTTTTATCTTATGCGCTCATGATATCCCTCCCTGAATGTGTTTTCAATTATAACTAAAACGATGTTTCACTTTTTCCGCATCTTATTATCAAAAGTGTAAGTGCGATCACGCTAGCGCATATAAATCGCAAAATTTGTTTCAATAAAATCATTTAAAACAATTAGATATATAAAAACACAAAAAAGTAGATCATTAGTGGCAGGGATAAGATATTGAAAATACAGCCAGGCTCATACGTCATTCACACACCTTTTCTAACAAAGTGCGCTATCAATCACATGAAATGAAACAATGTTTTGATATGTTGGCAGGGTTTAGAGTGTATGTTTCTGTAACTGGCCTTGCCCTCCTGCTGGAGGGCTTTTTTATAGAGGAAGAGATAACACGGCAGAAAACTGTTCGAGAAGAAAAATATATACCCTAAATAATTCGAGTTGCAGGACAAAACTTCCCGGCCGTTTTGAACAGCGCTTGCGCTGGCCCCGAAGGGGTGAGGCCGTAAGGCCGAATCACGCGGCGACGCAGCGAATTCCCCGGAGCGTACATAAGTACGTGACTGGGGTGAGCGAGTAAAGCCAACGCACATGCAGCTTGAAGTATGACGGGGATTAGTCTCGTTCGATAGCGAGCGCCACCCCCTGACCACCACCAATACACAGCGTTGCCAGTCCTTTGTGCGCCCGACGCTTCACCATTTCATGTACCAGCGAAACCAGAATACGACAGCCAGAAGCGCCAATCGGATGGCCGAGCGCAATGGCCCCGCCGTTCACATTCACCCGCCGTTCATCCCACTCCAGCATTTTCCCAACGGATAATGCCTGCGCGGCGAAGGCCTCATTAGCTTCGATAAGATCAACATCAGCCAGTTGCCAGCCCACACGCTCAAGGCAGCGGCGTGTTGCATACACTGGCGCAATCCCCATGAGCGCAGGGTCGACTCCGACGCTGGCAAAGGCGCGAATACGGGCCAATACAGGTAAGTTAAGTTCCTGCGCCTTGGCCTCGCTCATCATCATCACCGCAGCGGCACCGTCGTTGATGGATGACGCGTTACCCGCCGTTACCGAACCGAGTCTGTCAAAGGTAGGATCCAGACGCGCCAGCCCTTCGGCGCTGGCATCGGTACGCGGTTGTTCGTCGGTGTCCACCACGAACGATTGCCCATTACGCTGTGTTATCACCGGCACGATTTCATCTTTAAAGCGTCCGGCATCAATTGCCATCCGCGCTTTGTGCTGCGAGTGCAGCGCGTAGGCATCCTGCAATTCGCGGCTGATTCCGTATTCTCGCGCCAGGTTTTCCGCGGTAACGCCCATATGATAATCGTTGAAGGCATCCCACAGACCGTCATGTACCAGGCTGTCGACCAGTTGGCTGTTCCCCAGCTGTGCGCCAGTGCGGCTATCGGTAAGGACATGCGGTGCACGGCTCATATTCTCTTGCCCGCCCGCAATCACAATGTCGGCTTCGCCACACTGGATAGCCTGGGTCGCCAGATGCAGCGCTTTCAGACCCGAGCCACAGACATCGTTAATGGTGATGGCGGAAACGGTGTTGGGTAGCCCACCATTGATGGCAGACTGACGCGCAGGGTTCTGCCCGGCACCTGCGGTAAGCACCTGTCCGAGGATCACTTCATCCACAGCGTGAACGTCCACGCCCGTGCGTTCCAGTAACGCCTTGACCACCATGCTGCCTAACTCAACGGCAGAGTGGCGTGCCAACGTCCCCTGGAAGCAGCCAATCGGTGTCCTTAATGCCCCGACGATCACAACCTCTTTCATCACTACCTCAGCGCAAAATAACACCGCAATAGTAGATGATTGTTAAAAATAGTTATCAAGGTTGTTTAAAAACGGTGATTTTTATCACAAAGGAAATTCGTATCACTTATTGGTCATCTGAACGCCACTCTGCTGTAAATGGTCACGCAACCAGCTTCCTGCCACACCAGGCGGTGATTTCTTATTCCACAACAGATCGATAGAGATAGCCTTTGGCCAGCCAGGCATCTTTAATTGCACCAGTGGTTTTTCTGCCGCAAACTCCTCCACCAGCGCACAAGGGAGCGCGCACCAGCCGAATCCCTGAACAGCCATACTTAGCAATAACAGATAGTTAGGAGCAGACCAGACGGGGCCGCGCGCCACGTTGGTGCCGCTTTCCAGATAGGTATTCAAACGCAGCTCGCGCCAGGTGTGTAGCTGCTCCCACTGCAGTTTTTCTTGAGCCGCGAGCGGATGCGACGCTGCAACGTATAATCCCATCCAGGTTTGCATCGGCAGACGCGTAACGCCCATGTCGGTCGGGTAATCTTCCCGCGCCTCGATCAACCCCACCTGAGCACGTCCTTTTTGCAGCAGATCGATCACGTCTTCATCTTCACCAATCAGGCATTCAAACTCGGTATGGGGAAACTTGCGATCAAACTGCACCATCAACTCTTCCAGCACATCCGGATGCAGCGTGTCAGACAGCACAAAGGTCAGACGCGCCTCAGTTTCACCCGACAGCGAGATCGCCGCCTCATCGAGACGTTCGCTGGCCGTCAGAATAGCCTGCACATAGCCCAACACCCGCTTACCTTCCTCGGTCAGCGTTGGCTGGCGGGATGAGCGGTCAAACAGCGCAAAACCAAGATCGGCTTCCAGATGCGCAATGGCCGTACTGATAGTGGATTGGCTTTTACGTAGCCGCCGGGCCGCCGCAGAAAATGAACCGCAGGAAACGGTCTCCACAAATGCCGTTAATGCTTCAGGAGAATAACGCATGAGCTATCTACTTTATCGATGGATACTATCTTTTAGATATCACATAAAACGATAAAATTGCCACCATTCCGTTATCCGGGCATCAAAGAAGGTTTTAGGTTATGCAACACGATACTGTCCAACGCCGCTCGTTAGTGGAGCGTATTTTTCATGCCGTCTGCTTTGAAGGCATTGCCACCGCGATCCTCGCACCGACCACCGCATGGTTGATGCAGCGCTCGGTGCTGGAAATGGGCGGACTGACCATTCTTCTCGCCACCACAGCGATGATCTGGAATATCATTTATAACGCCCTGTTTGACCGTTTGTGGCCGTCGCACCTGGTAAAACGTACGGCGAAAGTGCGAGCATTTCACGCCTTAGGCTTCGAGAGCGGTTTTATTGTGATCGGGGTGAGCATCGTGGCGTATGTGCTGAACGTCAGCCTGGTTCAGGCATTCACGCTGGAAATAGGTTTCTTCCTGTTCTTCCTGCCGTACACCATGTTCTATAACTGGGCTTATGACACGTTACGCGAGCGCGTTATGAAGCGCCGCCAGCAGCGCGTTACTGCCTGATAATTAAAATAATAGTCGGAATCTTCTCGGTTCCGGCTATTGTCCCATTCACTCGCCCGCTTGTTCACACCTCCCCCAGCCCCTGCCATTTGTGGTAAATTGCGCTTCTTTTTGTTTATTTTATAGTTGATACGTTCAAATAATGTCGAAATTTTGGTCAAAAGAAGAGACTCTCTGGAGCTTCGCACTATATGGGACTGCCGTCGGCGCAGGAACCCTATTCCTACCCATACAGCTGGGTTCTGCAGGCGCGGTGGTATTGTTTATCACCGCACTCGTCGCCTGGCCTTTAACCTACTGGCCGCACAAGGCGCTGTGTCAGTTTATCCTGTCCTCAAAAACGTCGGCTGGTGAAGGGATCACTGGCGCGGTTACCCACTACTACGGCAAGAAGATTGGCAGCCTGATCACCACCCTCTATTTTATTGCCTTCTTTGTGGTGGTGCTGATCTACGCCGTAGCGATAACCAATTCACTCACTGAACAGCTGGCAAAACATATCACTATCGATCTGCGGATCCGCATGTTGGTCAGCCTTGGCGTGGTGCTGGTGCTGAACCTGATTTTTCTGATGGGCCGACAAGCCACTATTCGGGTCATGGGCTTTTTGGTGTTCCCGCTCATCGCGTACTTTTTGTTCCTTTCGCTCTACCTGACCGGAAGCTGGCAGCCAACGCTACTCACCGGCCAGATGTCTTTCGATCAGCACACGCTTCATCAGGTTTGGATATCTATTCCCGTGATGGTTTTCGCTTTTAGCCATACGCCAATTATCTCTACGTTCGCCATCGACAGACGAGAAAAATACGGCGAGCAGGCCATGGGTAAATGCAAAAAAATCATGAAGGTAGCCTACGTCATCATCTGCCTGAGCGTACTGTTTTTCGTCTTCAGCTGCTTGCTTTCGATTCCGACAAACTATATCGAAGACGCGAAAAATGAAGGCGTGACGATTCTTTCCGCGCTGTCGATGATGCCAAACGCACCGGCATGGCTGTCGATTTCCGGGATCATCGTTGCCGTCGTAGCGATGTCAAAATCGTTCCTCGGCACCTACTTTGGCGTGATTGAAGGGGCAACGGAGGTAGTAAAAACGTCGTTGCATCAGGTGGGTGTGAAGAAAAGCCGGGCCTTTAACCGCGCTCTGTCCATCATGCTTGTCTCGGCTATCACGTTTATCATCTGCTGCATTAATCCTAATGCTATTTCAATGATTTACGCGATAAGCGGCCCGCTGATTGCCATGATTTTGTTTATCATGCCGACATTGTCTACCTATCTGATCCCGGCGCTGAAGCCGTACCGTTCAGTGGGTAACCTGATCACCCTGATTGTCGGTCTGCTGTGCGTATCTGTGATGTTTTTTGGCTAGAACGTGTTGTTTAACGGCTCATTCTCCTGAAAGTGGGTGCGATGTCGTTCAGTTAACGACTCAATTTCAGAAAGTTTCAACCTGTGTTGGCGGAAGTAATGAACATGCTATCTCAGAGAAGGGTTCCGTTCACCTCATGTTCATCGTTTCTCTGAAGCACCGATTCCTGTGAACGTGCAAGGGAGGCTCACCGCCGCCTCCCTTGCAACCCAGGCTCCCGGCGGGAAAATCGTCGCTGCGCGAGTTATTCGTCTTATTCCGTCTGCCTGTCGGGTCGGGGCCGAGCCTGCGTCCATGCAGCCCGTCCCCTCTGTCCGCATCCCTGCGGACAGCCCCGGTCAGACGTCAACTCCTCATCGATTTTCAGCCGGACCCGAGTCATCGCTTCAACGCTCTGATTTCCAGTTAAATCTGTTTTGCTGTTCAGACCAAAAACGCAGATGGTGAGGTGTGGGCTGGTCCGGCTGAAAATTGCCGACG
>NZ_SZWU01000049.1:196327-222242 GCF_005280935.1 Citrobacter sp. wls757
TGCTTCCTCGCGCCCGACCCGGTAGCCTGGAGGAATAAGCGGAGGGGACCGCGGAGCGGCAATTTTCCCGCCGGGAGCCGGGATTGTAAAGGGCGTGGCGAAGAACGCCCTTTACACGTTCACGGGTATCAATGCTTCAGAAAAATAACACTGCTGAGGTGAACGGAACCCTGAGAAAGAATCACATGTTCACCCTACATGCTTAACTGGACAGTATTGAACGTGGATGAGCCGTTAAACTGACTTATTTGATGTACGAATCCAGCACTTTCAGGACCACATCCAAATCCTCTTCGCGCTTAATTTCATCGCCCTGATGCACAATGTGCTCGGTCAGATGACCTTTAATCACTTCACGCATTAATCCGTTTACTGCCCCGCGGATCGCCGCTATTTGCTGCAATACTGCCGCGCATTCATGCGGTTCATCCAGCATGGTTTTCAACGCCGCTACCTGCCCCTGAATCTTGCTGGTTCGGGCTTTCAGCTTTTGTTTGTCGCGGATCGTATGTGACATAACTTTACCTTTTTAACGTCTGGCTGTAGGGACAATACCATCGACATTCTACTGGGGGGTAGTATTTAATACTGGGGGGGAGTAGAATCAGGCGAAATTAAACAACTAAGAATCATTCTCATGGGTGAGTTTTCTACGCTTCTTCAGCAAGGCAACGCCTGGTTTTTCATTCCCAGCGCGATTCTATTGGGTGTGTTGCACGGTCTGGAACCGGGGCATTCCAAGACGATGATGGCGGCCTTTATTATTGCCATTAAGGGGACCATCAAACAGGCGGTGATGCTGGGGCTGGCAGCAACGCTGTCGCATACCGCCGTGGTATGGCTGATTGCGCTCGGTGGGATGTATATCAGCAAAGCGTTTACTGCCCAGGCCGTTGAGCCATGGCTGCAGTTTGTCTCGGCGATTATTATTCTCGGAACCGCATTCTGGATGTTCTGGCGAACCTGGCAGGGAGAGCAGAACTGGCTGGCCCAGACGCATCACGACCACAATCACGAGCATCACCACCACAATCACGAGCATCACCACCACCATGATCATGACGACCATCATCATGACCACGATGACGATCATCACCATCATCATCACGAACACGAGCATAATCACGACCATGCCGCACTGGCAGGACTCACCGAAGGCTCGAAAGAGTATCAGGATGCCCACGAACGGGCGCATGCCACTGATATTCAGCGCCGCTTTGCGGGCAAAGAGGTCACCAACGGCCAAATATTACTGTTCGGTCTGACCGGCGGGCTTATCCCGTGCCCAGCCGCCATTACGGTGCTGCTGATTTGCATCCAGCTCAAAGCCTTCACGCTGGGTGCGACCATGGTGCTGTGCTTCAGCCTCGGGCTGGCGCTGACGCTGGTAACGGTGGGCGTGGGAGCTGCAATCAGCGTGCAGCAGGCGGCCAAACGCTGGAGCGGATTTAACACGATGGCACGCAAAGCCCCCTATTTTTCCAGTGTGCTCATTGCGATGGTCGGCTTATATATGGGGATTCACGGCTATATGGGGATCGTCGGTTAACACCAAGAGAGCGCAGCAGCGCTTGCCGCTACGCGTAAAACCAGGCTAGCTTTCGACATTCCCCCACACCAGTTGCCCTTTATGGAAGGTCGCGATGCGTGGGGAAATTCGCGCGACCGCTTCCGCCGAACAGGAGGCATCCACCAGTACAAAGCTGGCTTCATCCTGCGCTTTTGGCCAGACGCGCTCACCTTTATCGTTTAGCGGCAGCACATCGCCGGTGGCAAGAAACAGCGCACGCGACAGGTTAAGCTCATTGGGGCGAATATAGAGCTGGGCGTACAGATTCGCCTTCTCCAGCATGTCTCCCAGCCCGTACGGCGACCAGTGGTCAATCACGCTGTCGGTGCCGGTAATCACCTCCACGCCTTTGTCTCGCAGCTGTTTGAGCGGCATATGCAGCGTGCCAATCGGCACCGTCGAGGCAATTGTAATCTGCTGCGCCGCCATACGGGTCGCCAGCGCGTCAACCTGCTGCTCGTTCAGCGTTGCCAGCGCAAAAGCGTGGCTGATGGTCAGTTTGCCCTTTAGCTGCGGCGTTTTCTCCACCGTTTCTACCATGTAATTCACCGCCGCCACACCCGCCGGACTGGTTTCATGCAGATGGATATCTACGCCTTTATCGTAATCCAGCGCAATCTGGAACATGGTGTCGAGGGATTTTTCCATCGCCCCATCGACGCTGGTTGGGTCCAGACCGCCGACGTAATGCGCTCCCGCCTGCATCGCTTCGCGCATCAGCGGTTCAGATTTTGATAACAGCAGGCCATGCTGCGGAAATGCCACGATTTCACAGGCAAAACCCGGTTGACGACGCGCCAGTACCGCCTGCAGGTTTTCGAGATTTTTCAGCCCGGAAACCGGTTCTATGTTGCAGTGGCTGCGGGCGATCGAAGTGCCTTTTGATTGCAGCAGATCGATCAGCTTTTCCGCACGCTCCTGCGTATAAGGCTGGAGTTCAGGCAGCAGCTTTTGTTCCAGGCGGATCATATCCTGAATAGTGGTGCCAGCCGGACGGTTCAGCGAACGCCAGGGACCGCCGTAAAAGGTTTTATCCAGATGGATGTGCATGTCGCGCATGGCGGGCAGCATCAGCTTTCCACCCGCATCATAGTGAGGCAGCGTCGCATCCGGATGCTGCTTATTCTCGCGCAGCGCAACGATTTTTCCGTCCTGGATTTCAACGGTTTGCAGCGCGGTACGGGTGTGCACCACCACCGAGTTTTCGTAATCAAAGCCCGCTTCCAGCAGGAGGTTATCCAGGTAATAGTGTTTATCGTTAATCGTCATTGTGCCCTTCGACCCGCAGGTGTTCCCGACAGGATTAGCAGCATACGCGACCGGAGCGACCGCGCCAAACAGCGCGGCAGCGGTCACCATTTTTCCGCTCTGGCTTAAAAACTCACGACGGCTGTTACTTTCCTTCATTCACGTCTCCTCTCAGGAATGGACAATATGGGTGCCCGTTTCGCCGCGCAGTGCGGCAGGCAGGCATTCCGGCGTGGTGATGATCACTCGTTTACCGCCACGCTCCAGAAACGCCAGGCTGGCAACGATCTTGGGTAACATGCTGCCAGGCGGGAAATGTCCCTCCTGCATGTAACGGGTCATCGTTGCAACATCCACCGTATCCAGCGCCTGCTGGTTGGGTTTGCCAAAATGAATACAGACCTGCTCGACGCCGGTGGTGATCACCAAAATGTCGGCGCGGATCTCCTGCGCCAGTAGCGCCGTGGAGAGATCTTTATCAATCACCGCGTCCACGCTCTGGTAATCCCCTTGATCGCTACGCACCACCGGGATCCCGCCGCCGCCCGCGCCAATAACCACAAAGCCTTGCTGGGTCAGCGTTTTGATCGCCTCCGCCTCGACAATGCGCTTCGGTTGTGGAGAGGCGACTACCCGACGGTAGCCGCGCCCCGAATCCTCAACAAAGCGCCAGCCCGGATTGACCCGCTGCAGTTCATCACGCTGCACTTCGCTAAAGAACGCTCCAATGGGCTTGGTCGGATTAGCGAAGCCTGGATCGTTTTTGTCGACCTCCACCTGCGTGACCACCGTAACTGCCCTCTGCTCACCGCGCCGCGCCAGACGGTTATTCAGCGCCTGTTGGATCAGGTAACCGATACCGCCCTGCGTATCGGCAACGCAGTTTGCCAGCGGGGTAAGCGGCAGCCCTTCACGCTCGTGCGCGATTTCCGCACGCCGCAGATCCAGCCCTACCTGTGGCCCGTTACCGTGCGTCAGCACAATGTTGTAGTCCGATGCCAGCATCTCCAGCACCGTATCCGCTACCGCTTTCACCGCTTCAGCCTGGTGTTCAATCGACTGGCTGGCGTTATCTTTGATAATGCTGTTGCCGCCAATGGCAACGACCACAAGTTCTTTCATAGTGTTATCTTCCGCTTGCAGGCAATTCAGGTCGTTTTCGTTGGTTCCTGCTCAGGCGCAGTCACCGCTTCACGGCTATCAAGAACATGCTTGAGGACAAACATGCCGCTCATCATCAGGTAGGCCACAACAAACATCATCGAGCTGCCTTCCGCAAAGCCAACCGCCGGGGAGTGAATCACGCCAAACAGCGATAACAGCGCGCCAAAGGCTGCGGCAATCGCGCCGCGTAACGGCTTGTTCATAATGGCGAAGATAGCGACGCAGCCCCACAGCATGCTGGCCAGCGGTGCGCCGCTTCCCAGATGCACCAGTCCGTCGTAATAGACACCTTTGCTGTGCAGCAAGTCACTACCCAGTTTCCCCGCGGATGTTCCGGCGGCACCCATCACGCTGTTGACGATGGTCAATGCCCAGTTGGCGATCCACGGGAACAGACAGATGAAGATAACGGGAACCTCGACTTTGGGCGTTTCTCGCACCACCTGGTTGGCGGTCACCACGCCGATAAACACCAGAATCGGCACTATCGCGGTCATCGGAATAATGGCGAGCATAAACGCGCCCAGCCCAAACAGCGGCACCAGGAACATGGTGATGCCTGAAGCGAGGGTATAGCCGATGCTGGCGCCCATCGCTTTCCAGCCCGCATGCCCAACATATACGGTCACCGGGAACGGGTTACCCAGCATGCAGCCGAGCATGGAGGCAAAGCCGTTCGCCATCATGACCTTACGGGTGTTGTACTCATCGCCCGCCGCGTGCGCACTTTCAATGTTCTCAAGGTCAAAAATATAGTTCGCCAGGCCCAAAGGAACTGCAGAAGCCAGATACGGCAGTGCGTGCGGTAAACCTTGCAAGAAGCTGTCGACATGAATTTCCGGCGGGTTGAAGCCAAAGGAAGACATCGAAGCTTTAATGGCTTCCGGGCTTTGTAAACCGGAGATCCACGCCAGGGCCGTACCGGCAATCAGCAGCAGCAAACCGGTAGGAATACGGGCAAAAATCGGCTTCTTACCGAACCAGTTAATGAAGATCAGCAACAGGACGATGAAAGAGACGGTCGGCGCTTCGAATGCCTGCAGCATCGGGTTCATCGCCAGCAGCAACAGCCCCAGGCCGGACAGACAAGAAAGCAGTACCGTACGCGGGATCATCTTGCGGATGGTCTCGCCCAGGAAGGAGCCGCCGACCAGGATCAACGCTTCGACAAAGCACCACACCAGGGCTATCTGGATAGCGAAGTTGGCATCTTTGGTTTGCTGATAAACCGGCATCAGCACCAGGAAGGTCACGGTGAAGATTGACGGTGCACTCGGTCCGGACGGCAGCGCCGTTACGTCGTTACGCCCGGTGTGCTTTGCCATCTGCAGGCCAAACCAGGCGTAGCAGACGCTGGCCACCAGCACCGCCAGACCAAAGGCAGGCGCAATGCGACCATAGACAATTTCGGTAGGGATCCCGACGACAAAAATGAGCAGCCCCATCATTGTCAGCAGGTTAGTCAGGTTGTTGGTCATCAGCCCAAAGTAAGCCGCCCAGTCACCACGTTTCCATTCTAGTTTTATGCTGTTCATGGAATATCCTTAACAGGTTAAGCATCATTTGCGATCGCGGAGATCGCCCAGCCCTGCAGGTAAGCAACGTTTTTCGCTTCGCTACTGTGGGGCTAACCGCGTTAGCCCCGGTTATTGTTATTGGCAGTAGCGGTCGCGCCAGTTGAGGATCGCCTTTTCAAAACAGGCGAACGGCGGGTGAACTATTCCGGCGCCGATCATGCCGATCCCCGCGTCTTTGTGCGCAATAGCGGTGTTGATCACCGGCAGAATGCCGGTGCTGCCTACGCGCGTAATATCGATAGCGGTCGGTACGCCCATAAAACCAAGCAGTGGAATGGTGACGTTGGGGTTTTCGCCGAGAGTGATTTCACGCATCTGGCGAGAGAAATCAACGGCCTCTTCGACCGTACCGCCCACCAGCGCTACGATGGCCGGTGCCGTCGCCATCGCGAAACCGCCAATGCCGTAGGTTTCGGTGATCGCGCTATCGCCGATATCACGTCCGGAATCTTCCGGCTTGTAGCCCGCAAACATCGGCCCAATCACCTGCTGTGCCGGACCGGTAAACCACTGGCCCGGTAAGCCGCTAATGCGCAGACCGAACTCAACGCCATTGCGCGCCATCGTCGTCACCACGGTGCTGTATTCAATACCGTGTGCAGCGTCCATTGCGGCTTTACACATCGCCATCCAGGTCGGTCCGGAGAAGTAATCACTACTGAGGACGAACTCGAACACCTCACGTTGCTGCTCAACCGGATAGCCGGTCTGAATAATCCACGGCGTCAGCGCCTGAATCAGCAGCGCCGTCCCGGCGTTGTTGCGGTTATGGCACTCATCACCCATGTGCAATGCCTGCGCCAGCATCAGGCGCAGATCGATTTCGCCCGCCAGTTTCATAGCGTCGCGCAGCATCGGTCCCAGCACATCGCGCATCCAGTTCAAACGATCGATAACGCTCTGATCGTTCGCGCCCATGCGCAGGATCTTCGCCATCTGCTCGCTCATATTGGTATATGCGCGGTTGCCATAGGTTTTGTTCTCGACGATGTGCATAAACATCGATGCCGACGTCACGCCCGCCATCGAGCCGACACAGTCATGCTCGTGGCACGGAGAGAAGATGATTTCACCCGAGGCGGCCAGTTCGGCGGCTTCATCCAGATCTTTCGCCAGCCCTTCAAAGACCAGTGCCCCGGTTACCGCCCCCTTCATTGCGCCGCACATTTTTTCCCAGCGGATTGGCGGCCCGGCGTGCAGGATGGTGTTACGGGTCATGCCCGGCACGACGTTGATCGCCTGGTCATAGCCAATTAGCACCGGATGCGACTGGATAATGCGTTCCAGCGCCTGCTGGTTAGCGGCCGCGATTTTGTCTGCCAACGGTGAATCGGCAATGTCGTCCAGTGCCGCTACCACCTGCATGTTGCCCTGGCCCGGCGGCGTCCAGTCGAGCTGGGTCACCGGTACGTTCTGCTTTTTCAGGTCATCGCTGAACATTGCGATGCCAACGTTAATCACGTTCAGCGGCTGGTTAAACAGTGTCTGGCTCATCAGGCTTCCTCCCCTTTACAGATAAATTCACGCGCCAGCAATCCGGTGTTGGTGCTACTGCTCGCCCAGATAACCCCGGCGTCGGTCAGCATCTGACACTGTTTTTCCAGCGACGGCGTATCAAGATCGGTTCCCAGCACATAGCCGAGGATCTCAAGCGGACGACCGTCTGCGGCGGCGATCGCTTTGGCTTCAACGATCGCATCGAGCATCACGCCAACCGGATCTTCATGCGATCCAAATCCAAGGACGAAGTCCATCACGATCACGCCAACTTCAGGATCGCGCGCTTCCTGTAACAGACGACTAATACGGTTGGTGGGATCGATCATCGGGTGCGGTTTGCCATTGGTAAAATCGTCATCACCGAAATCGAGGAAGGTATGCGCCACGCTGCGGTTGAGATCTTTCAGGCGGAATGCCGGATCCGGATGAATGTTGCTGTAAACTTCGGCATGTTTTTCCATGGCAGCAAACATCGCCTCATCGCACAACGTGCCGCCACAGAACAAGCCACGGATGTACTTTTGTTGCGGGGTCAGACGGGCGCGAACCTCTTCAATCAGCGGCCAGTTGAGCGGATGCAGATCCAGACTCTCTTTTTTCACGCCGGTCAGCAGTACCGCTTTCAACGCCGCCTCTTTAGTACCGCGGGCAAACTGCAGGCCTTTTTCATCCGCAGGCGCGGCTTCACGTCCGAGGAAACACACTACCACGGGCTTATGACAGGCGCGCGCACGTTCCAGCACCTTGCGCGCCACCGCTGGCGCAGGCGGTTTGGAGATAAGTGCGATGATCTCAGTTTGCGGATCGGCCTCCAGCATGCCAATCGCGTCAAGCATCATCAGGCCGCCAATCTTTTCACTCAGATCGCGTCCACCTGTGCCAATCAACTGGGAAATTCCGCCGCCAAACTCGTGAATGCGTACGCTCAGCTCCTGGCTACCGGTACCGGAGGCACCAATAATTCCGATGTTGCCGCGACGCACCGCGTTGCCAAAACACAGCGCCGCGCCGTTAATGATGGCGGTTCCGCAATCTGGCCCCATCATCAACAGTCCTTTTTCATGCGCCAGCTGCTTAAGCGCCAGCTCGTCCTCAAGAGAGACGTTGTCAGAGAACAGCATCACATTGAGGTTATTTTGCAGCGCCTGGCGCGCTTCACGCGCGGCAAACAGGCCATTGACCGAGATCACCGCCAGATTGCTCTCAGGAACATGCTTCTTCGCGCTGGCAAGCGTGGCATAGCGCGATTCATGCTGGCCACCCTGCTCTTTATGCGTAAACAGATCGTCAATCGCCATCAGCGTTTGGTCATTCACCGCCTCGCTGGCACCTTTAATGACAATCATCAGATCGCCACTTTTCGCCTCTTCCAGCTCAGGCGTCAGCAGGCCGAGATTCTTCAGCACGCCCTTATTCATCTCTGTCGCCATAGCCACAAACGCCTGCTCAACGCCATCGAGCTTATTTGCGCGCGTGGAGATAGACATCAGTGAGACAGAATCAAAATACGTGTTCTTTTTAACAACTATCCTGATCGACATAATTCCCTCCGGACCTGTGGCTCAGGGCGCAGGCATCCGCCATGCCATACAGCATGTCGCAGCCAGAACTTGAACCGATATTTTTAATGTCAGTAATATATTGCGTAGAAACGAGTTGTTGCTCAGTAATAAATTGGTTCAGCAGCCGTCCGATGCTTTCCCGATAACGCTGATTAAATGCTTCCTCTAGCGTTATTTTGCTAAGTAGCGTTGTATTATTTCCTGCACGTTGCAATGCCGCTAAAAAATCATCTCTATATTTCCTCAGCGGATGTCCGGGAATAAATAAAATGGTGCTTAAGCCTACTAAATAATCATCCGATGAGGGCGTCAGCCCTATCCCTAAACCAATTAAATGGCTGACCGCCGTAGTAATATTTTCTCCTGTACGCAACGCCGTCAGTAATGTTTGTCGGCGGTTGAGTAATTGACGGGTGATTTCCTGATAAAACGGATTGTCACCCCGGTACAGAAATAATGTGTCGTCGCTTCTTAGCTGTTGGCGGATAACCTCTTCCCAGTACTGCCAGCCGACTGCGGTAAGGCTTGCTGCATCAGATGTCCACCGTGGTATTCGCCACAGCTGGCAACCGGCGGTTTCTATCCATTTATCATTGCCAACAACTATTCCCGACCCGCTAAAATTGACCCGCTCACCGGGGTGAAACAGGTCTTCACAATGCGTCAGCGCCAACCGACAGCTGTTAGGTGCGTTATCACAATCTTCACTCAGTAACGTCAGCAGCCGCTGCTGTTCGGGTATCAACAGGTTTACCGCGTGGGAAAAAACCTGTTCAACCCGTCCCGTTCCCCGGAAAGTGAGAAACGCGCTGTCTGCGGTTAGCGCCCGTACGCATCGCCGTGATGGCGTAGCGATAATGGCGCTCCTGTGTCAGGCTCCGGCCGCAATCAGCAGCTCGGCAATTTCGTGGTACCCTTTCTCTCGCGCCAGTTCCAGCGGGGTTTTACCGTATTTATCCGTCATGTGCGGGTTTGCGCCATGGTCGAGCAGCAGCTTAACGATCTCCTGCTGCTTCGCACCGCCGTCATTTAGCACGATGGCTTCCAGGAGCGGCGTCCAGCCAACAAAATTAGTATGGTTGACATTGATATCGGTACGCAGCAGTAGTTCGCGCACGATCTCGACATGACCTTTTTCGCTGGCAGGTGTAATACCAACGCCGCCAAAACGGCTCAGGCAATTGAGGTCGGGGTCAGCCGGTAATACCGTACGCAACAGCGTTAAATCATTAGTCAGGCAGCTAATCAGGAAAGGGTTAAAACAAGTTTGATCTTGTTTATTAATATCGGCACCCGCAGCAATCAATAAAGAAACACAGTCATAATGTTTATTCAGGCTGGCAATAATAATGGCAGTACGCCCCTGGCGGTTAGTGGCGTTAATATCCACATTTTTTGCCAGACAGGATTTTAATCCATCGGCATTGCCCTGTTCTGCCGCCAGCAGAAATTCAGTAATGAGTTCTTTCTCTGACATAATCGCTCTCCTGCAGTTTTTTAGACTTTTTAAATATCCGATAACCTGAGAATAGCAACAGAGTGCAGAGAATAACATCCGCTTAAATTTCATTCATCGTTAATGCATCGATTATTGAATCAATTTTAACAATGAGGACAAAACGTGCTGTAGTGCAATCTTTCCCTTATGGCTGGGGCCCTTTTAGCCACTAATCAGTAGTCCGGAAAATCAGGCGGTATGCTGCACGGATAGCGGCCTGCAATTAAAATACAGAAGTGTGATTGCCTTCAAATCAAATGTAAAACTAGTGTTAAATTCTGTTCAAAACTGATTGCTCTGTATAAGGATTACAAATACATTCAACAATCATCGTGTTGCGGATGCGCATTGTCGCCGGAGGGAAGAAAGATGAATTCAATATTTACCGAGGAAAACCTACTGGCATTTACGATGGCTGCCCGCTATAGCAGTTTCAGCAAGGCAGCGGAGGAGCTTGGCTTAACCACATCGGCAATTAGTTACACCATTAAGCGCATGGAAATGGGTCTCGACGTGGTGCTGTTTACCCGCAGTACTCGCAGCATTGAGCTGACCGAGTCCGGGCGTTACCTGTTTCGCAAGGCGACCGACCTGCTCAACGATTTCCACGCCATCAAGCGCAGCATTGATACCATCGCTCAGGGAATTGAGGCTCGGGTGCGCATCTGCATTAACCAGCTGTTGTATACCCCTCAACATACGGCGAGGCTGCTGCAGGTACTCAAGAAACAGTTTCCAACCTGCCAGATAACCGTCACTACAGAGGTGTATAACGGCGTCTGGGATTCGATCATCAATAACCTGGCCAATATCGCCATTGGCGCGCCCGATACATTACTGGACGGCGGCGGAATTGATTACACCGAGATCGGCGCGATCCGTTGGTCGTTCGCGATTGCCCCGGATCATCCGCTGGCGTTTATGCCTGAACCCATCTCTGAGAGCCAACTACGCCTGTACCCGAACATCATGGTGGAAGACACCGCGCACACCATCAACAAAAAAGTCGGTTGGCTGTTACACGGTCAAGAGTCGATTCTGGTTCCCGATTTTAATACCAAGTGCCAGTGCCAGATCCTGGGGGAGGGCATCGGTTTTCTGCCAGACTATATGGTGCGCGAGGCGATGGAAAAGTCGTTGCTGGTGACACGGCAGATCCACAACCCACGTCAGGATTCACGAATGCTTTTGGCAACCCAGCATTCGGCAACCGGTCGTGTCACTCAGTGGATTAAAAAAGAGTTTGGCCCGCAAGGGATACTGACGGGGATTTATCAGGATTTACTGCATCGAGCGTGATGCACCGGATGGCTGTTATACCTTCCAGTGCATATAAGATAATCAGGCGCGGATATCGTCGTACTCGCGGGTTTTATCAAATTCATGTTTGGCAAACGGGCACAGCGGAATAACTTTGCGGTTTTCAGCGCGCATCTTCTCTACCACTTTCGCCACCAGCAGTTTGCCGACGCCCTGACCTTTCAGACTGGGATCGACATCGGTATGTTCAATGATGCTCAGATGCTCGCCCGTCGGCACGAAAACAATCTCGGCAACCTGGTTGCCCTCAGCATCATTGACATAAAACTTGTTATGGCCTGCAAGAATTTCCATGCTTCCCTCACTCATTTTTGGCGATATTTCAGCGCACCGCTCGGACAGGTATCGATGACCTTGATGACCGTGGCAACGTCCACTTCATCCGGAATAATCCACGGTTTACGTTTCAGGTTAAACAGCTTCGCGCTTCCCCGCACGCAATTGCCCGAATGCTGACACATCGCCGTGTTGAAGTAGACGTCAATCTTCTCGCCGGTATAGGCCCGGTAACCTGCATCCAGTAGTTCCTTATCCACGACATTGCCTCGCATTTTTTTATTGTCTGGGTCTAATCATAGACCTATGCGAGGCTGAAGGAAGCGGCTGAAAGCAGAAATATCATTCAGGCTTTTTCTGTATCGACGGCTGCGGCTCTGGCGGCAAATACTCCAGCATCGCAGGCGTCGGCGGCGGGAGGCGGTTATCGGCAATATCCCTGTCCACATCGATATGACTGATTTCGCCATTCTCATGATGGTGGACCGTCAGCACCCTCGCCTTGTTCAGTTCCGTAACCAGCTCCCGGGTAATACGCAAACTTTCTGCCAGCTCATGGTCTTCAAGCCCGGGTCTGCGACTGCGGCGTTCGACCCGAAAACGAAACTGGTTGTACTTCGCCCAGCCAATCAGCACCAGGCCGTTGACCAGGGCGACAAGGATATAAAACGTGACCGTATCCAGCGTGGTGAAAAAGGGTCGCACCCCCATATACGGTGAATGCGCCAGGGCTGTGATCAGCCCTTTATATATCAAATAGATAAATCCAACCCATGCGATGGCCGTCAACAACACATCGATGATGCGCGGCAGCAAACGCCGCTCCGTGAAGATCAGTGGCTGGTTCATGATTCGATCCTCCCAATTCCACGGTCAGGACTCACCCAGCGCGCCCTGCCGCGTTTGCGTTTAAGCATCACTTTCGGGAAAGCCACCAGCGTAGTGAACAGGCTTAGCATCCAGTACACCACCGGGAACCAGATAATCCAGAACAACGAGGCGCCAATGCCTTTTTCATAGCGTCGTTCAATCATCAGACTCACCGCAAACTGTATTAAGCAGACCACACCGAGAATAAGTCCGGTAAAGGCTGGCGGGAACAGATGCTGTACATACAGCGAGTCCGGCATCGGGATCATCAGCCCTAACAGGAACAGCACGATACTGATCGCATAGGCAAACGACCAGGCGGTAGAAAAACAGAACTCAAGAAACAGCGGCCACATGCGGCGGAACTCCCACGACCACAGACGACGCATGTTAACGATAAACACCTCTGCACCACCCTGCGCCCAGCGCAAACGCTGCTTCCATAGCCCTTTTAATGTTTCAGGCATCAGGATCCAGCACAGTGCGCGCGGCTCAAAGAATACCGACCAGTGGCGCAATTGCAGCTTCCAGCTGATATCGATATCTTCGGTGATCATGTCCGGGCTCCAGTAACCGACCTCGGCCAACGCGCGACGACGAAACGCCGCAACTACGCCGGAAACGGTAAAGATCTGCCCATAGACTCGCTGAGTACGCTTAATTAAGCCGATAATGGAAGAGAACTCACCGACCTGCACACGACCGATTAACGTAGAGCGGGTTCGAATACGCGGGTTCCCCGTCACTGCACCAACGCGCGGGAACTGGATCAGAGGAGCCACAATATAGGCAACGGCATCACGATCCAGTAACGCATCGCCATCAATGCACACCAGGTAATCACTGCGCGCAGCGGCTGCACCGGTCTTGAGCGCCAGCGCTTTACCCTGGTTTTCAGCCAGATGAATCACCCGCAGGCTGGGGTATTCCACTGCCAGTTGTTCCAGCACGTCGTGAGTGTCATCCGTCGAACCATCGTTGATGGCGATCACTTCGATATTCTTATATCGCTGTGCCAGTGCTGCCTCAATGGTTTCACGCGCGTTGATCCCTTCGTTAAAACAGGGGATCAGAATGGACACCAGTGGATTCCCCGGCAGGGTCGGTGGTGGCGTGTCATCTCCCCATTTCCAGTGACGTTCACGGTAAAACCAGAAATAGACCCCGCCGCTTATCCACAAAGCAGACATGAACAAAGGCCAGAAGAAGACGAAGTTCAACATCACTTCACCTGTGAAGATGACAGCCACGCCAAACGGCAGGCTGAACATCAGGCAAAGTATCAGGAAAGCAATAATGCGATCGGTCATTTTTGCGGATACCAGTATGAGGAGAACGTCGAGCGAATCTCTGACATCTCAGGTTTGTCGCTGATGAAATCATCCGGGTAATAGCCGTAGTTACCTGCACCGCTTAATTTCAGCTGGCGCATCCATTCGGCTATTTGTTTTCCGCTGATTTCAGCCTGATCCCCGGATTTACGCCAGTCTCGTGCCTGCAGTTCAAACACGGTTTTATCCAGCGCCCCAGGGGTTTGTGCAACGGCATTCACCAGTCGGTCAAGCCATGCGTTGGCATCATTGGCCGGGATCTGTTCCATGAATGGCATCGCCATCGGCGCCGTCCAGTCATAGGTATTGAGGAAATCATTCAGGTTTTGTGCAAACCAGGCTTCACTTTCAGGCTCCAGTACCGGCATGGCGTAAATATTGCGCGCAGTTTGCACCTGTGGACCGCGAATATTACGCACCGTCCGGGTCAGTTGTTTGGTGAAGTCAATCAGCATCTTACTTTTCAGGCGAGTCCAGCGCTCGAACGCCTGAGGATTATTACGTATTTGCTCGATACTGCCCGGAAGCCCTGCGGCACGGTAGGCGGCTAACGCCTCCGGTGACGCATCTTCAAAATCCGTCAGGAAAGCATCGTCATGGAACAAAATACCTTTGAAGCTGGCGTGCTTCGCCAGGTCTTCATAGATTTCAGTGATGCGTTTGCGCGCTTCGCTGTCCCAGGGCGAGAGACGAACATAGTTCTCGTGATTGATAGCAGTGCGTCCCGTTTTCGGATCCCATGCGGTTACGCGTGGAATGGACGCGTCGAGATCGAAAGCCAGAACCGGCATCCAGGCATACACCGTCACCCCTGCCCGCGTTTGTAACTGCCAGGAGATATAGTTAAAGAGATCGGCACGCATCGGCAGCCAGCGGTTGGGGAAATAGAGTTCGCGAATATTCCCGTCGCCCTGCGGATCGGCGTACGCTTGCAGGAAGACATGAGAAATACGCATGTCATAAACGCGCTGGATCAGCTTATCGATATTTCGCTTCTGCTGAGCAGGGTCTTTGTCATACACGTAATCCAGATCGACATGCATCACGCGCATCGTCTGTGGTTCACGGACCTGAGCGACCTGACTGGCAAAGCGCTTAAGGGATGGGTTATCAGAAATCAGCACGCGCGGAATATCATCGAGAAACGCGGCATTTGCCAACCCTTCATTAAGCGTAAAGGCCATCTTATAGCCATGCTCTTTGGCCAGGTTTAACGTTGTACCGTTGGCTGCGCCGTAAGGCCATACCCACGCGCGCGGCGATTTGCCGGTCACCGCTTTGATCTTGTTAGTGATCAGAGAGATATCCGTGTTTATACGTCGCGTGTACTGTTCGTCCGTTTCGTAAGTGCCGGTTTTCTTATCATACAGGCGGTTCGCCACAGCGGGCTCTTTACTCCCCTGCGGGTTGGCCTCAGCGCCAAAGTGCGAGTTCCAGGTGTGCGCACCGACTTCTACCAACGGCGACTTGCCCATTTCTTCGACCATTTTCCAGGTGGCGAATTTGTCTCGCGCGGTCATTAAGCCGCCAAAATCGACTTTTTTGTTGGCTGGCGCATCAACCCAACTGCCTACAGGCGCCCATAGCGCAGGCCAGTTATAGGCTTTCAGCAATGGCCAGACGCGGGTATAAAAACTGCTATATCCGTCGTCAAAGGTGAGTAATACCGCTTTTTCCGGCAGTACAATTTTACCGTCATGGGCGTCCAGAATTTGCTGCACGCTGATCGGCTGATAGCCATTATCACGCAGCCAGGCCATTTGGTCGCTCAACGCGCTGGTACGCACAGAGAGGTAGCGCTGGTCGGCTGCACCATCCTCCACATCATGGTAGCCGAGCACCAGAAAGCTATTTTTCGGCCACGGATGATCCGCCGTCAGCGGCGTTCTCTCTGCGGGAGGAACATAGCGAGGCGTTGTATTGTGCGCGCTGCTGCACGCGGTAATCATCAACCAGCCAGCGATTAATGCGCTAAGCCACAGGCATCTTTTCAGCATGAACAATCCTTAAAACCTGACATTTAAATCGAAAGCGAGGGAGATATTCCGCTCACGTTTACCGTCATAGGGGCGTTTATCCCAAATCAGCATCACCCCGCCGTCTACGACGTTGTTCCATTTAAGCCGTTGGCCGTATCCCACCTGGACGATAGCGCCTGCATCTTCACCTTGCTGCCAGTAGCCACCTACGCCAGCCAGACCTTGCTGCGTCCAGACGGTATCATAGTGGCGGTAAAGAACCTGCTCTGCGCTCAGGCCAGGGACAACGGAAAAATCACTCTTCGGGTTGTAATACGGCACATTCTCTTTGGTGTTGGTGCTCCCGCCGATACCCGGCGTAAAGTCCAGCGTGAAGCGCGGCGTGGTCCACATGCGCTCTTTTCCGCTGAGTCCATATTCGATGCGATCGTTACCGTCCGAGAAATGTGATGCGGCAAACGACAGTTGATATTCACGTCGTTCGTTTTGATACCAGCGAACAAACATATCGCCGCCGTTGGCATACACGCCACTACGCAGCGCGCGCAACGGGGTATTGCGAGAGAGGCGTTCGGCTGACCCACCAACGCGCCAGTTGTCATTAAAGTCATGCCAGCCGGATAGACGCCCGCCAATCTTCTGACCATCGCCATAATTTCGGCCTGACACTTCCATTTCCGCCCAGTAATCGCGGGAAGTCCATTCTGCACCCGCCGCCAGATCGCGGCTGATGCCCTTCCCTTCCTCAAATTCACCGGTAGCAAAGTTGAATCCGGTAAACAGTCGCCAGTTGTCATTAATCGGCGGACTGTAAATAGCCGTGTTGATGTTGAAGTCATTCTTACCGCTGACCGGGCTATCGGACGAGATCCCCTGCGTACCGCTAATGCGCACTTCCGACATTTTGTGGACATCACGAATACGCGCGAGGCGCAGCGTCGCTTCATCATCCGGGCTACGGGCAATAACGTCATCCGTCAGTTCATCTGCCTGTTTCCACTCCTGAAGATCCAGTGCAACGTAAGCCTGCTGACGTTCCAGCTCCAGGTTGCTTGGCTCAATGACTTCCGCCAGCTTAAGCTCTTTCTCCGCCGCATGCGGCAATCCACGCGCTTCAAGCACAGAGGCATAAGATATGCGCAATCCCTGGTTACCAGAGCCTGTTCGTGCCAGATGCTCTGCGAGCTTTTCTGCCTCTGGCAGTTCATTGGCAGCGATATGATATTGCGTCAGTAGCGACTGTCCGAGCAGCCAGTTATCGTTAGGCTGCGGCGTTGGCGAGCCATAGATACGCCGCAGATACGGACTCTCTTTGATCAAATCATCAACTTGTTTTTTGGCAGCATCGAAGTTTTCATTATCAATGTGCGCGTAGAACAGATCTTGTTGATCCTCAGGACTGAGCGGCGTCACCGGGATAGGTCCATTCGGGTAGTAAATGCTCGCCAGCATCGCTTCGGTTTTTTCCGGCTGACGTTCGCTTAACCATGCTGATGCCACCCAGCGTTTTGCATAGTTTGGTACTTCGCCGCTTGCAGAAAGGGACTCATACTCATCAATCACTTCGGCAGTACGCTTACGCACCAACAAGGCACCCATACGGTCAATTCTCGCCCGACGGACATCATTCTGCGCAGACGGCTCATCTTTCCAGGCCGCCAGCAACTGGTCATAACGGGCCAGCGCTTTATCGGCCACGATAAACCGTTCTTCTTCATTACGTGCGGACGTATAGGAGGAGCGTACCATTTCAGCCGCCGCATCAAGCTCAAGACGGCGCTTCACTGGATCAGCAGTGGGAACGACCTCCGCCATATTTAAAGCGGGTCCGGAAACGCGGTTCGCCGACAGCGCAGATAGCAGCGTGGATTTTGCATTTTTGTTGCCTGGATCAACATCATCCGCCTGGCTGGCAACCAACAGTGCATCCCAGTTTTTCCCCTGAGAATGATATACGTAGGCAAGCAGTGCGTCGGAGTCTGCGCCCGGATGCGCCTGCGCCCATTTATTCGCTTCAGTAAGGGCTTGTTGGTTGTAGCGCGCATCCGCCAACGTCATTATCCAGCCGGTGCGTACATCCACGTTATCAGGCTCTTCCTGTAAAACGCTTTCCCACACCGCCAATGAATCATTCCAGTTTTTCTGGTTACGGTACGCACGTGCAGCGGCGACTTTGCCGCGCGCAGGCACATCCATCTGCCCACGATACCGCTGCCAGATTTGAATGGTTGTTTTATCGTTGTTCTCAACCCAACCAGAAACTTGCAGCCAGTCGGCAACCTGATTTGGCGTTAGCGCACTTTTCTTTCCCTGATCCTCAAGGTAGCGCAATAGTGGCGCACTATTCCCCCCCCGCGCTTCAATAACCAAAGCATCATAATCTGATACCGCAGCAGAGATTTGCATAGGGAAAAGAATGCTTGCCGTAAATAAACAGCTTACAGACTTAAAACGTTTAATGAAGTTGGCATGTCGACGCATACTGAACATATCTGCCCTTATATCTTACATCAGAGTAAAAATAAGCGTTTTCAATAAGTTACGGTCAATCCCTGACAGTTGCCGACCATGTAAGATGCACTGCCGCTTATTTCGTAATAGGGTTATGAAGCAATTAATTCTTTCGTCTTATTGACTACCCGCACCGCGTCCTCTAATCGTTGGACAGGAGGCATAAACTCGGGAATTTTATCACTCCATGTAGTTCGTGGCTACGCAATAAGAAAAGTCTTAGGCAAAAAAGTATTTTAGACTAAATAATCCTAATACTCTTGGGATTGAATTCTGGATTTAAACAAAGTTTGCCCGGTGACATCATGTGACGATGCTTACTATTGCTGGTTAGCATAGCTACACCGCGCAACTGTTTGCATGGTAACTATTTTGAGAGGTGAATAGAGAAAAATCTGATAATAGGCTCTCTGCTAACAACAAAATATAACTTAATTTTTAGGGCTCAAACAGGGCCAATGAAATGAAAATAAGGGTACAGGCACAAGAAGAATTAGATACAGTAACAATGCGTTGAAATCAAACAACTTTATTTATCATTTTTCGAAACCTACCATAATTGGTATTTGGAAACTCAATCAAATACGTGCGTGAATAATTGTGTATTACTCTACCTGTTAATATATTTACCAACCTTGCGTACTATTGACAATATCAACCACAATCAATTATTTCCCCTTACAATATGCAAGCCTATTTGCATTACAAGCAACTGATAGAAGCATAATTTTTTGCACTTACCTTCCCCTCAGTCTTTCAGGTAATCTGGGCAAAGACGCCAATGGGAGCCGGTCAATGAAAATCGTTAACGCAGAAGAAAAGCACATCCTCACCATACGCGATATCTATGCACATCATGTTCTTCACGGTACCGGCAGCTTTGAAACCGACCCGCCGGATGCACACGAGATGCTTGCTCGTCTGGAAAAAATCCGCAGCCTCGGGCTGCCGTGGGTCGTCGCTCTGCAGGAAGATAAGGTCATCGGGTATTGCTACCTCACCCGCTACCGCGAGCGCTATGCCTACCGCTATACCCTTGAGGATTCGATTTATATTGCTCCAACGGCTCAGCGTCAGGGTGTAGGAAAAGCCTTACTGCGTCATGTGATTGGCTGGGCTGAAGCACAGGGTTATCGGCAACTGATTGCCATCGTCGGCGACAGCAATAATCAGGGATCGTTAAAAGTCCATCAGCAGGCCGGATTTACGCAAATCGGCACACTGAAAAACATTGGCTTCAAACATGGGCTATGGCTCGACACGGTATTGCTACAACGTAATCTGGGTGAAGGTAACGGCACGCTACCACCGGATTCCGGTGTCGCTATCTAACGTTTTTAAGGATTAACTACAGGGAGAGAATTTTTGGAGCGGGCGAAGGGAATCGAACCCTCGTATAGAGCTTGGGAAGCTCTCGTTCTACCATTGAACTACGCCCGCATCAAAGTGCGTAAGGGATTATAAACCTTACGCTCTTCTTGGCAAGGGACTAACCGACTGACTGGCGATTAAATCACCGTCAGCATTTTGGCTTACTGCCCTGCGGTGGCAAATAACGCAGCGGATCGATAGCCGTCGCCCGGTAGCGGATTTGGAAATGCAGCCGCACCGTAGTCGCATCCGAGCTGCCCATCGTCGCGATTTTCTGCCCGGCCTTCACGTTTTGACCGTTGTTCACCAGCATGGTGTCATTATGCGCATACGCAGTGATGTAGTCCTCACTGTGCTTAATCATGATGAGATTACCATAGCCCCGCAGCTGATTACCGACGTAAACCACCTTCCCGGCGCCGGCGGCATAAATCGGTGTACCGCGCGCAGCCGAGATATCAATGCCCTTGTTGCCGCCGTCCGCGGTTGAATAAGGCAGGATCACCTTACCGCTGGCAGGCCACAGCCAGCAACGTTGCCCTACCGGAGGCCAGGAAGACTGCGGTACGGACGAAGACGGTCTGACAGCTGCCGTTTTGGTTGAGGATTTCTTGGTTGTTTTGCCAGAGTTAGAACTGGTTTTCGCGCCACCGCTGACCTTCAGTTTTTGCCCTACTTCAATGGTATAGGGCGGTGAAATATTATTCAGGCGGGCGATCTCTTTCACGCTGGTCCCGGTAGCGCGCGAAATACGGTATAGCGTATCCCCCCGCTTCACGGTATACACGGAGCCGGAATAACTTCCTGTATCAGACGACTTGCTCCCGGAACACCCTGCTAACAGCAGACCGACGCACAGCAACATCACGATACCCAGGCCATTTTTCTTCAGGCGTCCTGCACTCAAAACAATACCTCGCAACATTTTCAGACGCTTTATCATAGCAGCCAGAAACCGGATGCCAAATCATATCGCGCAACGAACCGTCGGCCCTGGCATTTCACACCCTCTGTTAATCAATCTGACGTAATTAAGCATATAATATGGGTGCTTAAGATTGATGGTGGACGCTATGCGACAGGAACATGTCATTTTATTGAATGAGCAGGACCAACCCTGCGGAACGCTGGAAAAATATGCGGCGCATACCGCCACAACCCCCCTGCATTCCGCTTTCTCGTGCTGGATATTTAACGAGCTGGGCCACCTGCTGGTCACCCGCCGCTCGCTGCACAAAAAAGCCTGGCCTGGCGTCTGGACCAACTCTGTCTGTGGTCACCCGCAGTTGGGTGAAACCCACGAAGCCGCTATTGTCCGCCGGGCTCGCTTCGAACTGGGTGCAGACATCGACTCGCTCAGCCCCGTGTATGCTGACTTTCGTTATCGCGCTACAGACCCGAGTGGAATTGTGGAAAACGAAGTGTGCCCGGTTTATGCCGCACATATCGTGAGTCCGCTACAGCTAAACCCAGATGAAGTGATGGATTGCCAGTGGAGCAGTCTTGAGGATGTCTTAAGCGGGATTGACGCGACGCCGTGGGCTTTTAGCCCGTGGATGGTAATGCAGGTTGCAGACAAAGAAGCGCGTGCGCTGTTGCGGAATTACTGCCAACAAATTATTGCCTGATGGCGCTACGCTTATCTGGCCTACATAACGAATCGTAGGCCGGATAAGGCGTCAGCCGCCATCCGGCATTTCACATCTTACTTAACCGGGCGCATCGCCGGGAACAGGATCACGTCGCGGATAGTGTGGCTGTTGGTGAACAGCATAACCATACGGTCGATACCAATGCCCAGACCCGCAGTCGGCGGCAGACCGTGTTCCAGAGCGGTAACGTAGTCTTCGTCATAGAACATTGCTTCGTCATCACCCGCATCTTTAGCGTTAACCTGATCCTGGAAGCGCTGCGCCTGATCTTCCGCGTCGTTCAGCTCGCTGAAACCGTTACCGATTTCACGTCCGCCGATGAAGAATTCGAAGCGGTCAGTGATTTCCGGGTTTTCGTCATTACGACGCGCCAGCGGAGAAACTTCTGCCGGGTACTCGGTAATGAAGGTCGGTTGAATCAGGTGCGCTTCCGCAACTTCTTCAAAGATCTCGGTCACGATACGGCCCAGACCCCAGCTCTTCTCAACTTTGATGCCGATAGATTCAGCAATCGCTTTTGCAGAGTCGAAGTTATCCAGATCGGCCATGTTGGTTTCCGGACGGTATTTCTGAATCGCTTCGCGCATGGTCAGTTTTTCGAACGGTTTACCGAAGTCGAAGACTTCTTCACCGTAAGGCACTTCAGTCGTTCCCAGAACGTTCTGCGCCAGCGTACGGAACAGCGATTCGGTCAGTTCGATCAGATCTTTGTAGTCCGCATAAGCCATGTAGAGTTCCATCATGGTGAACTCTGGGTTATGGCGAACAGAGATGCCTTCGTTACGGAAGTTACGGTTAATTTCGAATACGCGTTCGAAGCCGCCAACCACCAGACGCTTGAGGTACAGTTCCGGCGCGATACGCAGGTACATATCCAGATCCAGCGCGTTATGATGGGTGATGAACGGACGCGCTGCCGCACCGCCAGGGATCACCTGCATCATCGGGGTTTCTACTTCCATAAAGCCACGAGCAACCATGAACTGACGGATGCCAGCCATAATCTGTGAACGCACTTTAAAGGTATTGCGGGATTCATCGTTAGAGATGAGATCCAGGTAACGTTGACGATAGCGCGCTTCCTGATCCTGCAGACCGTGGAATTTGTCCGGCAGCGGGCGCAGCGCTTTGGTCAGCAGACGCAGTTCGGTGCAGTGAATAGACAACTCACCGGTCTTGGTCTTGAACAACTTACCTTTCGCGCCGAGGATATCGCCCAGATCCCATTTTTTGAACTGCTCGTTGTAGACGCCTTCCGGCAGGTCATCGCGAGCTACGTACAGCTGAATACGGCCGCCAACGTCCTGCAGCGTAACGAATGATGCTTTACCCATAATACGACGGGTCATCATACGGCCAGCAACGGATACCTCAATGTTCAGCGCTTCCAGCTCTTCGTTTTCTTTTGCGTCGAAGTCAGCATGCAGTTGGTCTGAGGTATGATCGCGACGGAAATCGTTCGGGAACGGGATCCCCTGCTCACGCAGGCTCGCCAGCTTCTCACGGCGCGTTTTCAGTTCATTGTTAAGGTCGGCTACCGCGTCAGCGCCCTGTACGTGTTGTTCAGACATGTTGGTTCCTCATAACCCTGCTTTCAAACTTGCTTCGATAAATTGATCCAGGCTGCCATCCAGCACCGCCTGCGTGTTACGGGTTTCAACCCCGGTACGCAGATCTTTGATGCGGGAGTCATCAAGGACATAAGAACGAATCTGGCTACCCCAGCCGATATCTGACTTGTTGTCTTCCATCGCCTGTTTCTCGGCATTCTTCTTCTGCATTTCCAGTTCATAAAGCTTCGCTTTCATCTGCTTCATGGCCTGGTCTTTGTTCTTGTGCTGGGAACGGTCGTTCTGACACTGCGTCACAATCCCAGTCGGGATGTGGGTAATACGCACCGCAGATTCCGTACGGTTAACGTGCTGACCACCCGCACCGGAGGCACGGTAAACGTCAATACGCAGATCCGCCGGGTTGATATCGATATCAATATCATCATCAACTTCCGGATAAACAAACGCAGAACTGAACGACGTATGGCGACGTCCGCCGGAGTCGAACGGACTCTTACGAACCAGACGGTGTACGCCGGTTTCAGTACGCAGCCAACCGTACGCATATTCGCCAGCAATTCTGATGGTTACGGATTTAATACCCGCCACTTCACCTTCAGACTCTTCAATAATTTCAGTCTTAAAGCCGCGCGCTTCAGCCCAACGCAGATACATGCGCATCAGCATGCTTGCCCAGTCCTGCGCTTCCGTACCGCCAGAACCTGCCTGAATATCGAGATAGCAATCTGCGCTGTCATATTCACCGGAGAACATACGACGGAATTCCAGTTGGGCCAGCTTATCTTCCAGCGTGTCGAGTTCTGCTACGGCTTCGTTAAAGGTTTCTTCGTCGTCGGCTTCTACAGCCAGTTCCAGCAGGCCGGAGACATCTTCCAGGCCCTGGCTCATCTGATCGAGCGTATCAACGATGGCTTCAAGAGAAGAACGCTCTTTACCCAGCGCCTGCGCGCGTTCGGGTTCGTTCCATACGTCTGGCTGTTCCAGCTCGGCGTTTACTTCTTCCAGACGCTCTTTCTTGGCATCATAGTCAAAGATACCCCCTAAGAACGTCAGAGCGCTCCGTGAGGTCCTGAATGCGGTTATTTACCGGATTAATTTCAAACATTGTCTGATTTCTTTTATTGGACTAGTCAAAATGCGGTGATAAGAGCGGGATTGTAACTAATCCACGCCCTTTTTTATAGCGATTAGTGACGCTAAAGTGGCCAGATATTGTCGATTATAATCTGCAAACTACGGTTGCCGCGAAACTCGTTAATATCCAGTTTGTAGGCAAGCTGAACTTCGCGCACGCCGTTGTCCGGCCAGCAGTTGGTATCGACGTTAAACGCAATACCGTCCAGCAGTGGGCCGCCGCCAACAGGCTCGACCATCACCTTCAGATGACGCTCACCGACCAGACGCTGCTGGAGCAAACGGAAATGCCCGTCAAACAGCGGTTCCGGGAACATTTGTCCCCACGGTCCGGCATCGCGCAGCATCTGTGCGACTTCCATGGTCATCTCAGACGCGTTCAGTGGGCCATCCGACACCACTTCACCTTGCAGTAAGGCGGGATCCAACCACTCGGTTACCAGTTCGCCAAAACGCTGCTGGAAACGCTCAAACTGTGCCTCTTCAAGCGATAAGCCCGCAGCCATGGCGTGACCGCCAAACTTGAGGATCATGCCCGGATAAAGGGTGTCCAGGCGCTCCAGCGCATCGCGCATGTGCAGCCCCTGAATCGAACGCCCGGAGCCTTTGAGAGTACCGTCACCTGCCGGGGCAAATGCTATCACCGGGCGATGGAATCGCTCTTTAATACGCGATGCCAGAATCCCCACAACGCCCTGATGCCACTCGGGGTGAAACATCGCCAGACCGCCCGGAAGCGTATCGCTACTGCGTTCCAGCTTTTCACACAGGGTCAGCGCTTCGGCCTGCATACCCTGCTCAATTTCTTTGCGCGTCTGGTTGAGTGCGTCCAGCTCATTGGCCAGCACGCGCGCTTCACCAATGTTGTCGCACAGCAACAGCGCTACGCCAACGGACATATCGTCCAGACGCCCCGCCGCATTCAGCCGTGGCCCGAGGGCAAAACCTAAATCACTGGCTGCCAGCTTTAGGGGGTCGCGATTGGAAATCTCCAGCAGAGCTTTAATACCTGGGCGGCATTTTCCGGCGCGGATACGGCTTAAGCCTTGCCACGTCAGAATGCGGTTATTGGCATCCAGCGGGACCACGTCCGCCACCGTGCCAAGCGCAACCAGATCGAGCAAATCCGCCAGGTTCGGCGGTGCAATGCCTCGCTCATCAAACCAGCCTTTATCACGCAGGAAAGTGCGCAGCGCCAGCATCAGATAGAAGGCTACACCAACGCCTGCCAGCGATTTCGACGGGAACTCACAGTCGTGCAGGTTAGGATTGATGATCGCCTCTGCGCCCGGCAGCGTATCCCCTGGCAGGTGGTGATCGGTCACAACGACCGGGATCCCCAACGTTCTGGCATGTTCGACACCCGCGTGAGACGAGATGCCGTTGTCTACGGTGACAATCAGCTGAGCACCACGGGCATGGGCCTGATCAACGACTTCCGGGCTTAAACCATAACCGTCCTCAAAACGATTTGGCACCAGGTAGTCAACGTTACTGCAGCCCAACGCGCGCATCGCCAGGATGCTTAGCGCCGTGCTGGTCGCGCCATCGGCATCGAAATCGCCAACAACGATGATGCGAGTTCCCGCACGAAAGGCGCTGTAGAGGATCTCAACCGCCTTTTCGACACCGTTTAAATGCTGCCACGGCAGCATTCCTTTGACGCTACGCTCAAGCTCCTGCGCGCTACGTACACCGCGACTGGCGTATAAACGGCGCAGCAGCGGCGGTAAGTCGGCAGGTAGCTCGGCTGTCTCGTCGGCTTCACGCCGACGAAG
>NZ_SZWU01000049.1:222290-237321 GCF_005280935.1 Citrobacter sp. wls757
ACGCGAATTATTTACCGCTGGTCTGTTTTGCATGTGCGTCGAGGAATTCTTTCATCTCTTTCGGGCCCTGATAACCAGGTACGACATAGCCATTGCTCAGCACAATCGCCGGTGTACCGCTGACGCCAAACTGTACGCCCAGCGCATAGTGGTTAGCGATATCCACATCACAGGTCGCCGCTTTCACGCCCTTGCCAGTCATCGCGTCGTCAAAGGCTTTGTTTTTGTCCTTAGCACACCAGATAGACTTCATGTCTTGTTCAGCCTGGCTGTCCAGCCCCTGACGTGGGAAGGCCAGATAACGTACGGTGATCCCCAACGCATTGTAATCTTTCATCTCTTCATGCAGCTTGTGGCAGTAACCACAAGTGATGTCGGTGAAAACGGTAATGACGTGTTTTTCCTGCGGCGCTTTGTAGATGATCATCTCTTTTTCCAGCGCGTTCAGATGCTTCATCAGCAGTTGGTTGGTGACATTCACCGGACTTGCGCCGCTCACGTCGTACATCGGTCCCTGGATAATATGTTTACCGTCTTCGGTAACGTACAGCACGCCGCTATTGGTCAGTACGGTTTTCATGCCCGCAACCGGAGCAGGTTGAATCTCGGTGCTCTGCACACCCAGCTTTGCTAATGACTGACGAATTGCCGCGTCGTCTGCATGTACCATGCCGGAAAACGCCGTCGCCAGAAGGGTGAACATCATAAAACGTTTTTTCATAGCCTATCCTATCCTGTCAGCACTCACGCTCGCGGGTGATGCTGTTGATGTAGTTGCCGCAAGCGCTCCGTTGCGACATGAGTATAAATCTGCGTTGTCGAGAGATCGCTATGCCCCAGTAGCATCTGCACCACGCGCAGGTCTGCGCCATGGTTGAGCAGATGCGTGGCAAACGCGTGCCGCAGGACGTGCGGTGACAGCTTTTCGCTGTCGATTCCCGCCAACACAGCATAGTGTTTGATACGATGCCAGAAGGTCTGACGGGTCATCTGTTGCGCCCGCTGACTAGGAAACAGCACATCAATCGATACGCCGTTAAGCAACCATGGACGCCCATGCTCCAGGTAAGTTTCCAGCCAGTACACTGCCTCCTCACCCAACGGGACAAGGCGCTCTTTGTTACCTTTACCGATCACCCGTACCACACCCTGACGCAGGCTGACGTCACTCATCGTCAGTCCTACCAGTTCAGACACGCGCAGGCCTGTTGCATACAGCACTTCCAGCATGGCTTTGTCGCGTAGCTCCAGCGGTTGCTCAATAAGCGGCGCTTGTAGCAGCCGCTCAACCTGCGCCTCGCTGAGATCTTTAGGCAGGCGCTGCGGAAGTTTAGGTGATGCAAGCGAGGCGCTGGGGTCATCTTCGCGATATTTTTCGCGGTACAGATGCTGAAAAAAACGTCGCGTCGCACTGAGCAAACGTGCGGAACTGGTGGCTTTATACCCTCCATCCATCCGCTCAGCCAGCAAGGCTTGCAGATCATCACTTTGCGCGGTCGCAAGCGAAGCGCCGCGGTGATGTAACCATTCCACAAGCATGGTCAGATCGCGACGATACGCACTTAATGTGTTTTCCGCCAGATTTCGTTCCAGCCACAGGGCATCAAGAAACTGCTCGATGCGCGCCAGATCCTGTTCCACTCGCGCCCCTTATTCCACTCTCATTTTTGATGCATTATGCCTCATTGTGCCGTGAATGCGGCGATTCTGTTACACTACCCGCAACGCTACAGCAGAATTGAGATGTTTACGTCATGAACATGGGTCTTTTTTACGGTTCCAGCACCTGCTACACCGAAATGGCAGCAGAAAAAATCCGCGATATCCTGGGTCCCGAACTGGTGACACTGCACAACCTCAAAGACGATTCCCCGACCCTAATGGAGCAATATGACGTGCTCATTTTGGGCATCCCAACCTGGGATTTCGGTGAAATTCAGGAGGACTGGGAAGCGATCTGGGAGCAACTGGACGACCTCAACCTGGAAGGCAAGATTGTCGCGCTTTACGGTATGGGCGATCAGTTGGGATACGGCGAATGGTTCCTGGATGCGTTGGGTATGCTGCACGATAAACTGATCACCAAAGGTGTAAAGTTTGTCGGCTACTGGCCCACAGAAGGCTACGAATTCACCAGCGATAAACCCGTCATTGCTGATGGACAACTGTTTGTTGGCCTGGCGCTGGATGAGACGAACCAGTACGATCTCAGCGATGAACGCATTCAGGCCTGGTGCGAGCAAATTCTTGGGGAAATGGCCGAGCACTGGTCCTGATAACCGATTTGCCGGATGACGGCGTAAATGCGTTATCCGGCCTGCATGACGCACCTAACTGTAGGCCTTCAAGCTGCGCGCCATCAGGCATGTGTCATGCTTTACCCTTGCTTCGCCTTTTGCAGCATCAACCGCCGTAAATCCCGCCACTCTGCATCATCCATACTGTCTGCTGCCAGCCACAAATGTTGACGTTTTCCGGCATCAGATCGCAAACGCAGCATCATGCCTGTTTTAACCATCCAAGGGGCGCTAACGATAGACCACTCTTGCCCTTGCCAGCGCAGACGGCCATCCATCAATAGCCGAATCTCACCCTGACAGGCGTTGATTCGACGCTGACTGCGAACGCTATCGAACACCACCAGAGAGAGTAAAACCAGCCATAATGGGGTGTAGCTCAATGGCCAGGGCATCAATAAAATAAACACCGCGACCAGCCCATGAATTAGCAGTGAAAGCCACTGCGCGCGCCATGATACGCGTAAATCAGATTGCCACTGGACCACGTTCCCGATTCCGTGTCTGGATAAGTCGCACCATCTGTTCCAGCTGCTCATCAGCTGGTTTCCCATGATTCATCAACCAGTTAAATAAATCTGGATCATCACATTCTAGCAGACGGATGAAGATACGTTTTTCTTCGTCACTTAAGCTGTCATATTCATGTTCAAAAAACGGCATGATCGAGATGTCCAGCTCGCGCATACCGCGGCGGCATGCCCAATGAATACGTGCTTTGTTGTTAATATCCATGTTCTTCTCCCTGTCTCGCGAAAACGAAGTATCCCGCTATTGTAACGTGTTTTTCCCGCTCTTTTTACGGGAATATCAGTAAACTGAAGCTCGCTCGCTAAATAAAACCTTATTAAGCCAAAGGATTCACCAATTTTGGATGTCTCCTCGCAAAGCACAATATATGGCACAAATAGCCTGTTTAAACCGCTTGCAATGGGCCATAGCTCTTTTACCATTAGTCATCATCACTGCGTTAAGCAAATCAGGACATTATTATGGCTTTTACATCTTTTCCTCCTCGCCAGCCTTTTGCGTCAACGCGTTTACCTCTGACGCTAATGACGCTCGATGACTGGGCGCTCGCCACCATCACCGGTGTCGACAGTGAGAAGTATATTCAGGGTCAGGTCACGGCGGATGTCAGCCAGATGACCGAGCATCAGCACCTGTTGGCTGCACATTGTGACGCCAAAGGTAAAATGTGGAGCAACCTGCGTCTGTTCCGCCGGGGTGACGGTTTTGCATGGCTTGAGCGCCGTAGCCTGCGTGATGCGCAGCTCACTGAGCTGAAAAAATACGCGGTCTTCTCGAAGGTGGCGATCGCCCCAGACGACGAGCGCGTCTTGCTGGGCGTAGCGGGATTCCAGGCACGTGCAGCGCTGGCCAATCTCTTTAGCGAATTACCGAACAGTGATAAGCAGGTCATTACCGAAGGTGCCTCCACGGTATTGTGGTTCGAACACCCTGCCGAACGTTTTCTGCTGATCGTTGATGCCACCACAGCAGAAACCTTGGTTGAAAAGCTGCGTGGCGAAGCTGAGTTAAATAACAGCCAGCAGTGGCTGGCGCTGGATATCGAAGCGGGTATCCCCGTTATTGATACAGCCAACAGTGCACAGTTTATTCCACAGGCTACCAATCTGCAGGCTCTGGGCGGGATCAGCTTTAAAAAAGGCTGCTACACCGGTCAGGAAATGGTGGCTCGTGCAAAATTCCGCGGAGCCAACAAACGCGCCATGTGGACTTTGGCGGGTGCCGCCGGTCGAGTACCGGAAGCTGGCGAAGACCTTGAATTAAAAATGGGCGAGAACTGGCGTCGTACTGGTACCGTACTTGCCGCAGTACAACTGGCCGATGGTCAGGTACTGGTGCAGATTGTGATGAATAACGACATGGAGGCCGACAGCGTGTTCCGCGTTCGTGACGACGCAAAAACGCTGCGTATCGTACCGCTGCCATATTCGTTAGACGAAGAGTAATTGGTCGGCCTGATAAGCGCAGCGCCATTAGGCAATTCGGCACAGGCCGCCGGATTGCGGCATTGCCTCGTCCGGCCAACAAAATACAGCCCGGGCGAGGCGTTTACGCCGCTCCCGGGGTTGCACTGAATCTATGCGTGTTGCCCCACGTACAGATAGATCGCCAGGAAGTGGCAAACGCTGCCGCCCAGCACAAAGCCGTGCCAGATCGCATGGTTATAAGGAATACGCTTACAGACGTAGAAAATTACGCCCAGCGAATACACTACACCGCCAACAGCCAGCAACGTCACGCCTCCCGTCGCCAACTTCACCGCCAGTTGATACACCACAATCAGCGAAAGCCAGCCCATTGTCAGGTAAGTCACCAGCGACAGAATTTTAAACCGGTGTGCGATGGTCAGTTTGAATAAAATACCGATCAGCGCCAAGCTCCAGATAACAATCATAAGTCCACGTGCCAGCGGCGAATCAAGCCCCACCAGCAGAAATGGCGTGTAGGTTCCGGCAATCAGCAGATAAATCGCGCAGTGGTCGAATTTTTTCAGCCAGGCTTTCGCTCTCTGATGGGGGATCGCGTGATACAAGGTTGAGGCGAGGAACAGCAGGATCATGCTGCCGCCGTACAGGCTATAGCTGGTAATCGCCATAGCGCTGGCATTGGTATCCACTGCCTGAACCAGCAACAACACCAGTCCGACAATCCCAAACACCAGCCCGATACCGTGACTGATGCTGTTGGCTATTTCCTCTGCCAGCGAATATCCCTGCGCGATTAATGGCTTCTGAACCATAACTTACTCCCGAGAAACGAACACTATCGTGATTGCTCCTCTAGCGTAACTGAGAATGGTTCCAGTGAACACCTGTTAGCTAAAATAATTACCAGATAAATATTTATCAATAAAAATCATGGTGTTAGTTTTTAAATTTCAGCTAACATGCGTACCATTAAAATCAAAGACATTTAAAATCAATCACATAAAATTGCGTCTGATCCGGGTAAATCTCGGCAATGACATGTTTAAGTTCTTCAAGCGTCATGTTTTCCTGCTGGGCATGTTTATCCGTCAGCGTATCCAGCGTGACGGTTGAGGTGCCAACAACCTCAATCGTGCAGAAGTAACCGTCATCTTCGAAGCGCCCAACCCGTAAAATGTCCCCGGCTTTGAAGTGTGATTCAGACTCGTCACGAATGGTGATGGTCTTGCGTCCGGCCAGAATGTCATCCTGGAAACGCTGAAAAAAAGTGATGTCATTTGGCTGCATGTTATTATTCCCTGTAAATGAAGTCTGATGAGTGAGTTTTGCCATTGTGAGTATGTTCTCCCACGCTGCCATCGCCAGTCTCAACAATCTTGAGATGCTGGTCTACAACTATGTCATCAAAAACCGTGACAAAGTCATGTACATGACCATTCGCGAACTGGCCGATGCCGTGGGTGTTTCCACTACCACCGTACTGCGCTTTTGCCGCAAGCTTAAGTGTGAAGGTTACTCAGAATTTCGCGTGCGCTTCAAATTATATTTAGAGCAGAATGAACCGCAACAGGCTAATTTCGGTGCCAGCGAAATTATCAGCTTCTTTAAAGGCGTTAATAATGATGAGTTCGATAACCTGCTCGATCAGGCTGTTGATATTATATTATCTTCCGAACGCATTATATTCGTTGGGGCGGGAACATCCGGAGCCTTAGCCAAATATGGCGCACGTTTTTTCTCAAACGTTGGAAAATTCAGTAATCACATTGATGATCCTTATTTCCCGGTAACGAATGACATGGCCAGAAACGCGCTGGCGATCGTGCTTTCCGTTTCCGGTGAAACAGAAGAGATCCTGCGTTTTGCCAGCCAGTTCAGCCTGCATAACTGTAGGGTCCTGTCTGTCACCAGTCATGAACATTCGCGGCTGGCCAAATTGGCTGACTTTAATCTCTCCTGGCACGTTCCACAGACGCGCATTGCCGGGGTATACGATATAACCACACAGATCCCTGTTATTTATATTCTGGAGTCACTCGGCCGCAAGCTAGCGAAAAGAATAGCGTAAAAAAACAATCTGTTTTTTGGATGTAACAAATCACATTAGCGCTATTTTGTTATATCGTGACATTTATCTTTCCTTTGTTAGACTCAAAATCAGATTGTATTAATTTGAGACTGAGCGCAGATGAAAAAACTTACCTTACCAAAAGATTTTTTATGGGGCGGCGCGGTTGCGGCGCACCAGGTTGAAGGCGGCTGGAACAAAGGTGGCAAAGGCCCCAGTATTTGCGATGTACTGACCGGTGGTGCGCACGGCGTTCCGCGAGAAATCACTCAGGAAGTTGTGCCCGGTAAGTACTACCCCAACCACGAAGCCGTCGATTTTTACGGTCATTACAAAGAAGACATTAAGCTGTTTGCCGAGATGGGCTTCAAATGCTTCCGTACCTCAATCGCCTGGACGCGTATCTTCCCCAAAGGGGATGAAAGCCAGCCGAATGAAGAAGGGCTAAAGTTCTACGACGACATGTTCGATGAACTGCTGAAGTACAACATCGAACCGGTCATCACCCTTTCCCACTTTGAAATGCCGCTGCACCTGGTTCAACAATACGGTAGCTGGACCAATCGTAAAGTCGTCGATTTCTTTGTCCGATTTGCTGAAGTCGTTTTTGAGCGCTACAAGCACAAGGTCAAATACTGGATGACCTTTAACGAGATCAACAACCAGCGCAACTGGCGCGCACCGCTGTTTGGTTATTGCTGCTCCGGCGTGGTGTATACCGAGCATGAAAACCCGGAAGAAACCATGTACCAGGTGCTGCATCACCAGTTCGTGGCCAGCGCTCTGGCAGTGAAAGCCGCACGCCGCATCAACCCGGAAATGAAAGTCGGCTGCATGCTGGCGATGGTGCCGCTGTACCCGTTCTCCTGTAAGCCTGAAGATGTGATGTTCGCGCAGGAATCGATGCGTGAGCGCTACGTTTTCACCGACGTTCAACTGCGCGGCTACTATCCATCATATGTACTGAACGAGTGGGAACGCCGCGAATTCAACATCCGAATGGAAGCCGGAGATGAGCAAATCCTGCGTGAAGGCACCTGTGACTATCTCGGATTCAGTTACTACATGACCAACGCGGTAAAAGCGGAAGGCGGCAGCGGCGATGCCATTTCTGGTTTTGAGGGCAGCGTACCGAACCCGCACGTAAAAGCGTCCGACTGGGGCTGGCAGATTGATCCGGTCGGTCTGCGTTACGCCTTATCTGAACTGTATGAGCGCTATCAGAAACCGCTATTTATCGTAGAAAACGGATTTGGTGCCTACGACAAAGTGGAAGAAGACGGCAGCATCAACGACGACTATCGCATCGACTATTTGCGCGCCCACGTTGAAGAGATGATGAAAGCGGTAACCTATGATGGCGTAGACCTGATGGGCTACACGCCGTGGGGCTGCATCGACTGTGTCTCGTTCACCACCGGTCAGTACAGCAAACGTTACGGCTTTATCTACGTGAACAAACACGACGACGGCACCGGCGATATGTCGCGTTCACGCAAGAAAAGTTTTAACTGGTACAAAGAGGTGATTGCCAGCAACGGCGAGAAACTTTGATTTTTTGCCGGATGGCGGCGTATACGCCTTATCCAGCCTACAGATTAAATTCCCGTAGGCCGGATAAGCATAGCGCCATCCGGCGATTAAATCCTACTTCCCGCCAGCCAGTTCCAGAAAACTGCCCGTTACGTACGACGCCTTCTCGCTCAGCAGCCAGGTAATCGCCTGCGCGACCTCCTCCGGTTGTCCTCCGCGCTGCATAGGCAACATCGATTTCACGCGATCGACCCTTCCCGGCTCGCCGCCTGATGCGTGCATTTCAGTGTAGATAAGACCAGGTCGTACGCAGTTTACGCGGATCCCTTGCGCCGCAACCTCCAGAGCAAGGCCGGTGGTGAGTGTGTCCACAGCGCCTTTTGAGGCCGCGTAATCAACATATTCGAATGGCGCACCAAGCCGCGATGCCGCCGAAGAGACATTCACAATCGCCCCGCCTTGCCCTCCGTGTTTGAACGACATGCGCTTTACCGCTTCCCGACAACACAAAAAATAGCCGGTAACATTGGTCGCCAGCACGCGGTTAATTCTTTCGGCGGTTAGGCTTTCCACCGTGCTCTGTTCAAACAAAATCCCGGCATTATTAACTAACGCAGTCAGTGGTTCACCTTCGCGGTCAATAGATTCAAACATTGCCACAACCTGGCTTTCATCGCTGATATCAGCCCGTAGAGCAAACGCCTTTCCCCCGGCAGCGACAATAGTATTCACCACCTCCGTTGCCGCACGGATATTGTGATGAAAGTTAACCGCAACCGTGTAACCCTCTTGCGCTAACTGCAGCGCGGTTGCCCGCCCGATGCCGCGACTGCCGCCAGTAACCAGTGCGATTCCCATGGATACCTCCAGATATGAAAAAGCCGGGAGGCGACTTCGCCTTACCCGGCCTACAAAAGCTTTACTGCGCGGAAAAGTTACTGATATTCGCTCATCGGCACGCAGGAGCAGAACAGGTTACGGTCACCGTAAACATCATCAAGGCGTTTCACGGTCGGCCAGTATTTGTTCGCCACACCAGCCGGGAAGACGGCGATTTCGCGGCTATAACCGTGATTCCACTCCGCGACCAGCTCGTTTTGCGTGTGCGGTGAGTTAACCAGCGGGTTATCTTCCAGTGACCATTCACCGGCTTTCACGCGATCGATTTCAGCGCGGATTGCCAGCATCGCATTGATAAAGCGATCAAGTTCCACTTTGCTTTCAGATTCAGTCGGTTCAACCATCAGGGTACCCGCGACCGGGAATGACATAGTCGGCGCATGGAAACCGTAATCGATCAGACGCTTGGCAATATCCAGTTCGCTGATGCCGGTCTCTTCTTTCAGTGGGCGAATATCGAGAATGCATTCATGCGCCACGCGACCATCGCGACCGGTATACAGTACCGGATAAGCATCTTTCAGACGGCTGGCAATGTAGTTAGCGTTAAGGATAGCTACCTGGCTTGCCTGCTTCAGACCTTCTGCACCCATCATACGGATGTACATCCAGCTGATTGGCAGAATGGATGCGCTACCGAACGGCGCCGCTGAAACTGCGCCCTGACGGGTGAGCATTCCTTCAATCTGCACTACGCTGTGACCCGGTACAAACGGTGCCAGATGTGATTTGACGCCAATCGGTCCCATACCTGGGCCGCCGCCGCCGTGCGGAATGCAGAATGTTTTATGCAGGTTGAGGTGCGAGACATCTGCGCCGATAAAGCCCGGCGTGGTGATCCCAACCTGAGCGTTCATGTTCGCGCCATCGAGGTAAACCTGGCCGCCAAACTGGTGTACAACGTCGCACACTTCACGGATCGTTTCTTCATACACGCCGTGAGTAGACGGATAGGTCACCATGATGCAGGAGAGATTCGCAGCATGTTGTTCTGCTTTTGCTCGCAGATCGTCCAGGTCGATGTTGCCGTTCTTATCACACGCGACAACCACAACCTGCATCCCCGCCATCTGTGCGGATGCCGGGTTGGTGCCGTGGGCAGAAGCCGGGATCAGACAGATATCGCGATGGCCTTCGTTACGGCTTTCGTGATAGTGACGAATCGCCAGCAGACCCGCATATTCGCCCTGCGCGCCGGAGTTCGGCTGCATGCAGACGGCGTCATAACCGGTCAGTTTTACCAGCCACTCGGAAAGCTGGCCGATCATCTGGTGATAACCTTCTGCCTGCTCTGGCGGGCAGAACGGGTGAAGTTCAGCGAATTCCGGCCAGGTGATAGGGATCATCTCGGCGGCAGCGTTCAGCTTCATGGTGCAAGAACCCAGCGGGATCATTGCCTGGTTCAGCGCCAGATCTTTGCGCTCCAGCGAGTGCATGTAGCGCATCATTTCGGTTTCGCTGTGATAGCGATTAAACACCGGATGGCTGAGGATCGCATCGTCACGCAGCATGCTGTCCTGAATGGAACGGCTGTCGAGCGCCACATCTTTATCCAGCGTATCGATATTCAAACCGTGGCTGTCGCCCAGCAGAACATTGAACAACTGCACCACGTTTTCACGGGTGGTGGTTTCATCGAGCGTAATACCTACCGCGTTATGGATATCGCTACGCAGGTTGATTTCTGCCGCTTCGGCACGCGCCAGAACAGCCGCTTTGTCGGCCACTTCAACACACAGAGTGTCGAAGTAGTGCGCATGGCGCAGCTTCAGCCCTTTCTGTTGCAGACCGGCCGCCAGAATATCAGTCAGGCGGTGGATGCGATTAGCGATACGTTTCAGGCCAACCGGACCATGATAAACGGCATACAGGCTGGCGATGTTGGCCAGCAGAACCTGCGAGGTACAGATGTTGGAGTTCGCTTTCTCGCGGCGGATATGCTGCTCGCGAGTCTGCATCGCCATGCGCAGTGCGGTATTGCCCGCCGCATCTTTCGATACGCCGATAATACGGCCTGGCATGGAGCGTTTGAATTCGTCTTTAGCGGCGAAGAATGCCGCGTGTGGGCCGCCGTAACCCATCGGTACGCCGAAGCGTTGCGCAGAGCCGAAAACAATATCCGCGCCCTGTTTGCCCGGCGCAGTCAGCAGTACCAGCGCCATAAAGTCGGCAGCGACACTGACCACAACTTTACGGGATTTCAGCTCGGCAATCAGTTTGCTGTAGTCATGCACTTCACCGGTGGTGCCAACCTGCTGCAACAGCACGCCAAACACATCCTGGTGATCCAGTGCTTTCGCCGCGTCATCAACAATGACGTCAAAGCCAAAGGTTTCTGCACGGGTGCGAACCACGTCCAGCGTTTGCGGGTGAACATCAGCCGCCACAAAGAAACGGTTAGCATTTTTCAGTTTGCTGACACGTTTGGCCATCGCCATGGCTTCAGCAGCCGCAGTGGCTTCATCCAGCAGAGAAGCAGAAGCCATATCCAGGCCCGTCAGGTCCAGCGTGACCTGTTGGAAGTTCAGCAGAGCTTCCAGTCGTCCCTGGGATACTTCCGGCTGATACGGCGTATATGCGGTGTACCAACCTGGGTTTTCCAGCATGTTACGCAGAATAACCGGTGGCAACTGCACGGCGGTGTAGCCCATGCCAATGTAGGACGTGAAGCGCTTGTTACGCCCGGCGATGGCTTTTAATTCAGCCAGCGCAGCGTATTCGGTCGCCGCCTCGCCCACCTGTGGCGGGGTTGCGAGCTGAATGTCTTTCGGCACAATCTGGCCGATCAGCGCGTTTAACGACTCGGCGCCAACCGCATTCAGCATCTCTTGCTGCTGCGCGGCGTCCGGTCCGATGTGGCGTTCAATGAAAGCGCCGCTGTTTTCAAGCTGGCTTAACGTCTGTGTCATGGGCGATGGTTCCTGAAACGTGCAGTGAATCGTGATTGTCTCTAACTCAATTGCCCGGTGGCGCTGACGCTTACCGGGCCTACATAAAACCGTAGGCCGGATAAACGCAGTGCCATCCGGCACAATCTTATTCGTCTTCCAGTAATGCCTCGTACGCAGTGGCATCCAACAGCGATTCAATTTCGCTTTCATCGCTGGCTTTGATTTTGAAAATCCAGCCGCCCGCATACGGTTCGCTGTTGACCAGTTCCGGGGAGTCGCTGAGCGCATCGTTAACCGCAACAATCTCACCGCCTACTGGCGCATAGATATCGGATGCCGCTTTTACGGACTCCGCAACGGCGCAATCATCGCCCGCGCTGACGGTGGCGCCAACTTCTGGCAGGTCAACGAAAACCATGTCACCTAACAGCTCCTGAGCGTGTTCGGTGATACCAACGGTGTAAGAGCCGTCAGCTTCTTTGCGCAGCCATTCGTGTTCTTTGCTGTATTTCAGTTCTGCAGGTACGTTGCTCATCAATCAATCTCCAAAAAAGGATGAATTACGCGACGGCTTTGCCGTTACGCACAAAAACAGGTTTAGTCACTTTTACCGGCATTTCACGGTTACGGATCTGTACGATCGCAGTCTCACCGATACCCGCAGGCACGCGCGCCAACGCGATGCTGTAACCCAGGGTTGGGGAGAATGTGCCACTGGTGATAATGCCTTCATGCTGGTTGCCAGAAGCATCGGTGAAACGCACCGGCAGTTCATTACGCAGCACGCCCTTCTCAGTCATCACCAGCCCGACCAGCTGTTCGTGGCCTTTTTCGCGCTGCATTTCCAGTGCTTCACGACCAATAAAGTCGCGGTCGGCAGGTTCCCACGCAATGGTCCAACCCATATTGGCTTCCAGCGGAGAAATCCCTTCGTCCATCTCCTGACCATACAGGTTCATACCCGCTTCCAGACGCAGGGTGTCGCGCGCGCCGAGACCACAAGGTTTGACGCCTGCTTGTACCAGCGCACGCCAGAAATCAGCCGCTTTTTCATTCGGCATGGCGATTTCATAGCCTGCTTCGCCGGTATAACCGGTGGTTGCGATAAACAAATCACCCGCCTGAACGCCAAAGAACGGCTTCATACCTTCTACCGCATGGCGCTGTTCGTCAGTAAACAACGTGGCTGCTTTTTCCTGCGCGTTTGGCCCCTGCACCGCAATCAGCGACAGGTCGTCACGAACGGTGATGTCGATGGCGTAAGGTTCAGCGTGTTGGGTAATCCAGGAGAGGTCTTTTTCGCGGGTGGCGGAGTTTACAACGAGGCGGAAGAAATCTTCAGTGAAGTAGTAGACAATCAGGTCATCTATCACGCCGCCCGAAGCGTTGAGCATCCCGGAGTAGAGGGCTTTACCCGTCTTCGTTAGCTTCGCGACGTCGTTTGCCAGCAGATAACGCAAGAACTCCCGGGTGCGGCTACCGCGCAGGTCGACGATGGTCATATGCGACACATCAAACATTCCGGCGTCGGTGCGAACAGCATGGTGTTCATCGAGCTGAGAACCGTAATGCAGTGGCATCATCCAGCCATGGAAATCGACCATGCGCGCGCCACATAGCGTGTGTTGTTCGTACAAAGGAGTCTGTTGAGCCATCTTTTCCTCGTTGAATAAGCGGGGCTACCAACTCTTTCGCGGTGAAATTTTCGCCACGAAACCCAGCACCGCAGCCGCTCCAGGGGCTACGACGCAAACGTTCTCTTTGTCCTGAACTTACCACCGAAACAGACGCTAAACCATAAGTCAAAATTAACCATCACATTAGCTTATGGCGAAAAATAGCCAAATCACCAACAGAATAAAACTCCATACATATAGCAACTAATCAGAACAACAAACAAAGATAAGCGCAAAATTACAGCACCAATCCACATTAAATGTGGAAAAAATGTCAAAAATGGCGTTATGAAAAAAACGTAATATTAGAAAAACTAATGCGAAAAAAGGCGTGGAATTAGATTATTTCAAATGAGAGAAGCACCCCGGCGCGAAGGCCGGGAGAGGAAAGTGTGACGGGTCTCAAACTCTTAAGATTGTCCTTACGGACACTAACGTAACCACTCGGGAAGATCGTTCAGTCCCATCGCCTGACGGATGAGTTGTGGTTTTACACCCGGGAGGGTATCGGCCAGTTTCAGCCCAATATCGCGTAGCAGTTTTTTCGCCGGATTCTCGCCTGCAAACAGTTCACGGAAACCCTGCATCCCCGCCAGCATCAGCGCTGCGCTGTGCTTACGACTGCGCTCGTAGCGGCGTAAATAGAGATACTGCCCAATATCTTTGCCCTGACGCTGTAGCCGCTTAAGTTCATCGATCAGCTCCGCCGCATCCATAAAGCCCAGGTTAACCCCCTGACCCGCCAGCGGGTGGATGGTATGCGCCGCATCCCCAACCAGCGCCAGACGATGGGCCGCGAACTGGCGAGCATAACGTCCCGTCAGCGGAAACGCCTGACGATCGCTTTCAAGGCTGCACAGCCCCAGACGATTATCAAAGGCGATATTCAGCGCCTGATTAAACTCGTCAACGCTTGCCTGCTGCATACGTTCTGCTTCCTGCGGCGAGAGCGACCAGACAATAGAACACAGGTGTGGATCGCTGAGTGGCAGGAATGCCAGGATCCCCTCGCCATGAAACGCCTGACGCGCAACCGCACCGTGAGCTTCCTGCGTACGGATAGTCGCCACCAGCGCATGATGACGGTAGTCCCAGAAGGTGAGCGGAATGTCCGCTTTATTGCGCAGCCAGGAATTAGCACCATCGGCACCGACGACCAGACGCGCCGTCAGCATTGCGCCATCTTTGAGGCTGAGAAATGCCTCGTTCTCGCCCCAGGCCACCTGCTGTATTTCAGCTGGCGCCATCAGCGTAATATCCGCTGAACGCTGCGCCTTTTGCCACAACGCATAATGGATTTCTGAGTTTTCAACGATGTGGCCCAAATGGCTGTAACCCATGCTCTGGTCATCAAATTCAATGCGTCCAAAGCTGTCTTTGTCCCAGACTTCCATGCCGTGGTAGCAGCAAGCGCGACGGGCAACAATATCGGACCAGACGCCAAGACGGGTAAGCAGTTTTTCGCTGGCTGCATTAATGGCCGAAACGCGAAGCTGAGGAGGTGCATCCGCCGCCAACGGCTGCGGAACATGTTGTTCTAATACAGCAACGCGCAACCCACTGCCCTGCAGGCCGCAGGCAACCGCCAGCCCCACCATGCCGCCACCAACAATTGCTACATCAACACTTTGCACTGTTTGTACCTCGAAACCTGTAATCCGTAGGCCTGATAAGCGCAGCGCCATCAGGCATTTTTGCGGGGACTCTT
>NZ_SZWU01000049.1:237389-249590 GCF_005280935.1 Citrobacter sp. wls757
AGTCATATTTATCGTGCAACCCAACCCAGGGTCCGCTCCGCCAGCGCATCGCGCGCAGGGGTGAATAATTCCATCGCCATCAACCCGACATTGCGCCCAACAACCAGCGGGGCCCAGTGATTGGCAAACAAATACACTAAATTGTTGGTCACACCAATCGTCGTCTCGCGATCGCGCTCGCGGCGCTGCTGATAGCGTGCCAGCACCGCATAATCACCCACATCTTCCGCGCCGTTCTGCGCCTGCGTCAACGTCTCAGCAAGGCTCATTACATCGCGCAGGCCAAGGTTGAAACCTTGCCCGGCAATGGGATGCAGCGTCTGGGCGGCGTTCCCTACCAGCACGGTACGATGGGTAATCGCTTTCAGCGCCGTAGTTAACGAAAGCGGATAAGCGCTGCGTTTACCAGACTGGGTAATACGTCCCAGTCGCCAGCCAAAAGCGGTTTGCAGTTCACGGCAAAACTGTTCGTCGGACCAGGCCATGATCTCATCACGCTGCTCCAGCGGATGGCACCACACCAGCGAGCAGCGACCGTCAGACATTGGCAGCATTGCCAGCGGGCCATATTGCGTGAAGCGTTCAAACGCTCGCCCGTCGTGCCGTACAGAGGTTGTGACGTTGGCAATCACCGCCAGTTGCTCATAAGGCTGTTGCAGCCAGTCAACACCGCAGGCAGTCGCCAGTGCGGAACGCGTGCCGTCAGCAGCCACCAGCAGGCGACCGGTAATCATCTCGCCATTCTCCAGCGTCACTTCAACGCGCTCCTGCGTGCGCGACACGCTGGCTACGCGGTCGGGGCAGTGCAATGTGACGCCCGGTGCTTTGCGCAGCAGCGCAAACAGACGCAGCCCGACGTCGTGCAGTTCTACCACCTGACCCAGAGCCGGAATACGGTATTCCTGCGCATCCAGCGTCACAAATCCGGCATGGCCGCGATCGCTGACGTGAACCGTTTTAATGGCCGTTGCGCAATCGGCAATCGCCTGCCATACACCAATTCGCGCCAGCTGTTGGCAGGTTCCTGCCGCCAGCGCGATCGCCCGGGCGTCAAACCCAGGATGGCGGTCAGTTTCAGGTTCGCTCGCTTCTATCAGATGAACCGGCAGCGTCCCATGACTGAGCTGGGAAATGGCCAGCGCCAGCGTCGCACCGACCATACCACCACCAACGATAATCACGCTCATTGCAGTCGCGCCGCAGCCATTAAGGCTTCAATGTCATCAGCTTTCTTCACTACGCTGGCGGTCAGGTTTTCATTGCCGTCCTCGGTGATGAGGATGTCATCCTCAATACGAATGCCGATACCACGATAAGCCGGCGGTACATCGGCGTCCGGCGCGATATATAGTCCCGGTTCGACAGTGAGTACCATTCCCGGCTCAAGAATACGTGAGCGGTCCTGACCATAAACGCCGACGTCGTGCACATCCAGACCCAGCCAGTGACTTAGGCCATGCATAAAGAATGGGCGGTGAGCATTTTCGGTAATCAACTGATCGACATCACCGTGCAGAATGCCAAGCTTCACCAGGCCCGTAATCATGATACGCACCACTTCGCCAGTGACTTCCTGAATGGACGTTCCGGGACGATACAGACGCAGGCTGGTCTCTAAGGATTCCAGTACGATATCGTAGATTTCACGCTGCGCTGGGGTAAATTTACCGTTTACCGGGAAGGTACGCGTAATGTCACCCGCATAGCCTTTGTATTCGCATCCAGCGTCGATTAGCACTAGATCGCCATCGCGCATTTCACTTTCATTTTCGGTGTAATGCAGGATACAGCCGTTTTCACCGCTGCCGACAATCGTGTTATAGGACGGATAACGCGCGCCATGACGGGTAAATTCATGGTGAATCTCCCCTTCTAACTGGTATTCAAACATTCCCGGACGGCATTTTTCCATCGCGCGGGTATGCGCCAGTGCGGTGATTTCTCCGGCACGACGCATGACCGCAATTTCTTCCGGTGATTTGAACAGGCGCATTTCATGCACCATCGGACGCCAGTCGATAATCGCGGCTGGCGCGTGCAGATTTTGTCTGGAGCCTTTGCGCAGTTTATCCAGCGCCGTGCACACAATCTCGTCGGCCCAGGCATACTCGCCCTGGGCGTGGTATACCGCGTCCAGACCATTGAGCAGTAAATACAGCTGTTGGTTGATTTCACTGAAGGCCAGCGCCCGGTCAACGCCAAGTTTTGCCGGGGCAGCATCCTGGCCCAGACGGCGGCCAAACCAGATTTCCGCTGTCAGATCGCGAACCCGATTGAACAAAACGCTGTGGTTATGAGTGTCATCACTTTTAATCAGCACCAGCACGGCTTCAGGTTCGTTAAAACCGGTGAAGTACCAGAAATCACTGCTTTGGCGGTAGGGGTATTCACTGTCCGCGCTACGCGTCGCTTCCGGTGCGGCAAAAATCAGCGCGGCGCTGCCGGGCTGCATTTGTGCCAGTAAAGCCTGGCGACGACGCTGGAATTCTTGCTGAGATATCTCGCTCATCACACTCTCCTTTGCGTTTCGTTCTTAGTGCAGAGTCGGTTTACGGACTTCCGGCGCGGTCGGCTGCTGACGCGTAAACGTGTCATGGCACAGCAAGGCGGCTACGCGCACGTATTCGATGATCTCTTCGAGCGACATTTCCAGCTCTTCCTGATCTTCGTCTTCGTCATATCCCAACTGAGCGATATTGCGCAGGTCGTCAATCGCTTCCCCGGTTTCGCCGGTCACTTTGTCGAGCTTCGGCTGCGTGACGCCAAGGCCCAGTAAAAAGTGGTTTACCCATCCCGCCAGCGCATCGGCGCGATCGAACACGCTGACGTCATCCCCTTCAGGCAGATAAAGCTGAAAAAGGAAGCCGTCGTCTTCGAGGGCATCACTGGTGGCTGAGTGCATTTTCAGCAGCGCCTGAGCCAGCTCATGACCAAAGGCCAGACCTTCGTTCGTCAGGTCGTGCAGCAGCGGCTGCCATGAGCTGTCGTTGTTTCCGCCACAAATCATTCCGCTTATCAAGCCGTGCATTTCGGCCGGGGTTAATCCAGCCCCTTGTTGGTTCAAAAACTGGCTAACTTCGTTGTAACCAGGCATTTCGTTCTGTATAGACATAAGCATTCGTCATCAAAGGGAGGAATATTCATGGTATGCTACCACTTTGGACCCTGGTGGACCAGAAAAGGGCTTGTATCTTGATACCAGGGTAGCTATAGTGTCGCCCCTTCGCGGACCCACGGTCTGGAGACGAAGGCAGCGCAGTCAATCAGCAGGAAGGTGGCATGTCTGCACAACCCGTCGATATCCAAATATTTGGCCGTTCACTGCGAGTGAATTGCCCGCCTGAACAAAGGGATGCGTTGAATCAGGCTGCGGACGATCTCAATCAGCGATTGCAAGATCTGAAAGTTCGCACTAGAGTCACAAATACTGAGCAGTTGGTTTTCATCGCCGCGTTGAACATCAGCTATGAATTAACTCAGGAAAAAGCGAAGACGCGTGAGTACGCGGCGAGCATGGAACAACGTATTCGGATGCTACAACAGACCATCGAACAGGCGTTGCTTGATCAGGGTCGCATAACCGAAAAAACGGGCCAAAACTTTGAATAACACTTTTCGGTTTACTGTGGTAGAGTGACCGTGAAGACAAAATTTCTCTGAGATGTTTGCAAGCGGGCCAGTCCCCTGAGCCGATATTTCATACCACAAGAATGTGGCGCTCCACGGTTGGTGAGCATGCTCGGCCCGTCCGAGAAGCCTTAAAACTGTGACGACGCATTCACCTTGAACCAAGGGTTCAAGGGTTACAGCCTGCGGCGGCATCTCGGAGATTCCCTTCTACCTGGCAACAGCCATGACATTACTTTCTGAACTCCCTTTATCCCGGCACGAAATCCGCCAACTGATTCGGCAGCGTCGTCGCGCGCTTACTTCCGAACAGCAACGACAATACGGTCAGCAAGCCGCGACCCGAATGCTCAGCTTTCCCCCTGTTGTACTCGCTCATACCGTGGCGGTATTCCTCTCGTTCGATGGCGAACTCGATACCCAGCCGCTAATAGATCAGCTGTGGCGGGCAGGCAAGCGCGTCTATCTTCCGGTTCTTCATCCCTTCAGCCCTGGCAACCTGCTGTTCCTGCACTATCATCCGCACAGCGACCTGGTAACCAATCGCTTAAAGATCCAGGAACCACGGCTTGATGTACGTGACGTATTGCCGCTCTCACAGCTGGATGTACTGATTACGCCGTTAGTGGCATTTGATGAGGTCGGGCAACGCCTGGGTATGGGCGGTGGATTTTACGATCGAACGCTTCAAAACTGGCAGCAGCATAAGATCCAGCCCGTAGGCTACGCGCACGATTGTCAGCGAGTGGAAAAGCTGCCTGTCGAAGAATGGGATATCCCGCTGCCTGCGGTGGTGACGCCGTCCAAAATCTGGGAGTGGTAGCTTTTTTGCCAATTGCGGCAAGGCTCGAAAACAGAATGTATGCGTGACAGGAAGAGATTTTGAGGCCGGGAAATCAGAGGAAAGATGGGCAGGTCATCGCCTGCCCATGTAGAGGAAATCAGTACAGCAGACGTGCGCGAATGGTTCCCGGAAGGGCTTTCATCGCCAGCAGCGCTTTCTCTGCCACATCTTCATCCGCTTCAATATCAATAACCACGTAACCTACCTGTGCGGAAGTCTGCAGATACTGCGCGGCAATGTTGACGCCCTGCTCGGCAAAAATCTGGTTCAGCGCAGTCAGTACGCCCGGACGGTTTTCGTGAATGTGCATCAGACGACGACCGCCGTGCAGCGGCAGCGAAACTTCCGGGAAGTTAACTGCAGACAGCGTAGAGCCGTTGTCGGAATACTTGGTCAGTTTCCCAGCCACTTCCAGACCGATGTTTTCCTGTGCTTCCAGCGTTGAACCACCAATGTGCGGCGTCAGGATCACGTTGTCGAAATCACACAGCGGCGAAGTGAAAGGATCGCTGTTGGTTGCCGGCTCGGTTGGGAATACGTCGATTGCTGCCCCTGCCAGGTGCTTGGTCGCTAACGCGTCGCACAGCGCAGGAATATCAACAACTGTGCCGCGTGCGGCGTTAATCAGCAGCGCGCCTGGTTTCATCAACGCAATCTCACGCGCACCCATCAGATTTTTGGTGGAGGCATTTTCCGGTACGTGCAAACTGACCACGTCGCTCATATTGAGCAGGTCGGAAAGATGCTGCACCTGCGTGGCGTTGCCGAGCGGGAGTTTATTTTCAATATCATAGAAATAGACGTGCATCCCCAGCGATTCCGCCAGAATGCCTAGCTGAGTACCAATGTGGCCATAGCCGATGATCCCCAGTTTTTTGCCACGCGCTTCAAACGAGCCGGTAGCCAGTTTATTCCACACGCCGCGGTGTGCTTTGGCGTTTGCTTCGGGTACGCCGCGTAGCAGGAGCAGCAGTTCGCCAATCACCAGTTCCGCAACGGAACGCGTGTTAGAGAATGGCGCGTTAAACACGGGGATACCGCGCTTTGCCGCAGCGCTGAGATCAACCTGGTTGGTGCCGATACAGAAGCAGCCTATCGCGACCAGTTTCTCTGCGGCGTCAATCACATCTTCAGTCAGATGGGTACGGGATCGCAGGCCAATGAAGTGGGCATCACGGATGGACTCTTTCAGTTGTTCAGTGTCCAGAGCGCCTTTATGAAACTCGATGTTGGTATAACCTGCTGCACGAAGGCTTTCGAGCGCTTTTTGATGCACGCCTTCAACCAGCAGAAATTTAATCTTATCTTTCTCCAGTGATACCTTTGCCATTTCCCCGACCCTGTCTTTTTTTGTTCAAACTGATGTGTTGTGTGTGGGATTTTCATCCGTCTCTTCAACATATCAAAAAATAATATTGCGGCAATATGAACGTTTGCGTCGCCGTGCTGAAGAAATGTCATTCAGAGAGAAATGTCAGAGGAAAATACTGGCGATAACTTTTTCTTTGGAGAGATCGGCAGGACAATATTATAAACGTGACACAAGTCACCAAATTTGCCCTGCCAAAATTTTTTTAACGGGAGAAGACACTCCCGTCAGATCATTTTACGATAGTTTTCACGCCGTCTGGCGTACCGATCAGCGCAACATCCGCACCACGGTTGGCAAACAGACCGACGGTTACCACGCCCGGAATCGCATTGATGGCGTTTTCCATCGCAATGGCATCGAGGATCTCCAGACCGTGTACATCAAGGATCACGTTACCATTGTCCGTCACTACGCCCTGACGGTATTCAGGACGACCGCCCAGCTTCACCAACTGGCGAGCCACAGCGCTGCGCGCCATTGGGATCACTTCAACCGGCAGTGGGAAGTTACCGAGAATATCGACTTCTTTGGACGCGTCGGCAATGCAGATAAATTTCTTCGCCACGGAAGCAATAATTTTTTCACGGGTCAACGCTGCGCCGCCGCCCTTGATCATCTGCATGTGGCCGTTGATTTCATCCGCGCCGTCAACGTATACGCCGAGGCTGTCCACTTCGTTAAGATCGAACACGTGGATACCGAGGCTTTTGAGTTTTTCGGTTGAAGCGTCCGAACTGGATACCGCACCTTCAATCTGACCTTTCATTGTGCCCAGCGCATCAATAAAGTGTGCGGCTGTTGAACCTGTACCTACGCCCACAATGGTACCGGGCTGTACATACTGAAGTGCCGCCCATCCTACTGCTTTTTTCAGTTCATCCTGCGTCATGATCGTTTCGCCTGTGGTGTGAATATGGTGGGAAAATTCACGCGCATTATAGAACATTGTGCAGAAAAATGTCCCCACACCCGCTCGCAAGCGGCGGATTTCGTCTTTACCCAACCTAAATTTGTGTCATAGTGCAGAACAAGCAAAATTTTCAGGAGTGCGTCAAAGCAATGAAACGTCCGGACTACAGAACACTACAAGCACTGGATGCGGTTATTCGTGAACGAGGATTTGAGCGCGCGGCGCAGAAGCTGTGCATCACGCAATCCGCGGTTTCACAGCGCATAAAACAGCTTGAGAATATGTTCGGACAACCGCTGCTGGTGCGTACCGTACCACCACGCCCAACCGAACAGGGGCAGAAACTACTGGCGCTTTTGCGTCAGGTTGAACTGCTGGAAGACGAGTGGCTGGGTGATGAACAAACCGGCTCGACGCCACTGCTGCTCTCACTGGCGGTGAACGCCGACAGTCTGGCGACCTGGTTGCTTCCGGCGCTGGCTCCGGTACTGGCCAATTCACCGATTCGTCTGAACCTGCAGGTTGAGGATGAAACGCGCACTCAGGAGCGTCTACGTCGTGGTGAGGTGGTCGGTGCGGTGAGTATTCAGCATCAGGCGCTGCCAAGCTGTCTGGTGGATAAACTCGGCGCGCTGGACTACCTGTTTGTTGGATCCAAACCTTTCGCCGAGCGTTATTTCCCTAACGGCGTCACCCGCTCGGCCCTGCTGAAAGCCCCAGCGGTAGCGTTTGACCATCTTGATGATATGCACCAGGCGTTCCTGCAACAAAACTTCGACCTGCCGCCGGGCAGCGTGCCGTGCCATATCGTTAACTCGTCTGAAGCCTTTGTTCAATTGGCGCGTCAGGGAACCACTTGCTGCATGATCCCCCACTTGCAGATTGAGAAAGAACTGGAAAGCGGCGAGCTTATCGACTTAACACCGGGCCTGTTCCAGCGCCGGATGCTGTACTGGCACCGTTTTGCACCGGAAAGCCGCATGATGCGCAACGTCACCGATGCGCTGCTGGCCTATGGTCACAACGTACTGCGTCAGGATTAAACCGCTCATAACCTCTGAGTGCCGGATGGTGGCGTAACGCCCTATCCGGCCGACAAGCCTTTTACCCTCTTTTCATGCTATTCCCACCACGTCTTTGAAATAAATCACAAAATCAAACACGCCACGCGGCAAAAAACGACGCCCTGTTGGCTATTTTTTGCTGGCGACAAGCCAAATGAAAAAGCTCACCGTATTCGCAAAGATTCAACTTATTGCGTAATACGGAGCAAAAAATGGCAAACGTGCAGGAGTGGCAAACACTCGCCAATAAAGAACTCAGTCGACGGGAAAAAACCGTCGAGTCGCTGGAAAGACAGACGGCGGAAGGGATTGCCATCAAGCCGCTGTACACCGAAGCGGACCTCGATAATCTGGAAGTCACGGGCACCCTTCCCGGCCTGCCGCCTTACGTGCGTGGCCCGCGCGCTACCATGTATACCGCGCAGCCGTGGACCATTCGTCAGTACGCCGGTTTCTCTACCGCCAAAGAGTCCAACGCCTTTTACCGCCGCAACCTCGCCGCCGGGCAAAAAGGGCTTTCCGTCGCCTTTGACCTTGCCACCCATCGTGGCTATGACTCTGACAACCCGCGCGTGGCGGGTGACGTCGGCAAAGCGGGCGTGGCGATCGATACCGTCGAAGATATGAAGATACTGTTCGACCAGATCCCGCTGGATAAGATGTCAGTATCGATGACCATGAACGGCGCGGTTCTGCCGGTGCTGGCGTTTTATATCGTCGCTGCAGAAGAACAAGGCGTAACGCCGGAACAACTCACCGGGACCATTCAGAACGATATTCTGAAAGAGTACCTGTGCCGCAACACCTACATTTATCCACCAAAACCGTCCATGCGCATTATCGCCGACATCATCGCCTGGTGCTCCGGCAACATGCCGCGCTTTAACACCATCAGCATCAGCGGCTATCACATGGGTGAAGCCGGAGCGAACTGCGTGCAGCAGGTAGCGTTTACGCTGGCAGACGGTATTGAATACATCAAAGCTGCACTCTCCGCCGGACTGAAAATTGATGACTTCGCCCCGCGCCTGTCGTTCTTCTTCGGTATCGGCATGGATCTGTTTATGAACGTCGCCATGCTGCGCGCGGCGCGCTATTTGTGGAGTGAAGCGGTCAGCAGCTTTGGCGCGACCAACCCGAAATCTCTCGCTCTGCGTACCCACTGCCAGACGTCCGGCTGGAGCCTGACCGAGCAGGACCCGTACAACAACGTGGTACGAACCACTATTGAAGCACTCGGCGCTACGCTTGGCGGCACCCAGTCGCTGCATACCAATGCTTTTGATGAAGCGCTCGGTCTGCCCACCGATTTCTCCGCCCGTATTGCGCGTAATACGCAGATCATCATTCAGGAAGAATCAGAGATCTGCCGCACCGTTGATCCGCTGGCCGGATCGTATTACGTCGAGTCACTCACCGATCAAATTGTGAAGCAGGCACGCACGATCATCAAACAGATTGACGAGGCAGGCGGCATGGCGAAAGCGATCGAAGCCGGGCTCCCTAAACGGATGATCGAAGAAGCTTCCGCGCGTGAACAGTCGCTGATCGACCAGGGTAAGCGCGTTATTGTCGGCGTCAATAAGTACAAACTGGATAAAGAAGACGAGACGTCGGTACTGGAGATCGACAACGTGAAGGTGCGCAACGAGCAGATTGCCTCGCTGCAGCATATCCGCACCACCCGCGACAACGATGCCGTTAAAGCCGCGCTCACGGCACTGACCCACGCCGCGCAGCATAATGAAAACCTGCTGGCTGCTGCCGTCAACGCCGCCCGCGTTCGCGCCACGCTGGGTGAAATCTCCGACGCGCTGGAAGTCGCTTTTGATCGGTATCTGGTTCCCAGCCACTGCGTCACCGGAGTGATTGCGCAAAGCTATCATCAGTCAGACAAATCCGCCGATGAGTTCGATACCATCGTTGCGCAAACCGAGCAGTTCCTCGCGGAAAATGGCCGCCGCCCGCGTATTCTGATCGCCAAGATGGGTCAGGACGGCCACGATCGCGGCGCGAAGGTGATCGCCAGCGCCTATTCCGATCTCGGTTTCGATGTCGATCTCAGCCCGATGTTCTCCACTCCGGAAGAGATCGCCCGTCTGGCGGTAGAAAACGATGTGCATGTAATAGGCGCATCGTCACTGGCGGCGGGCCATAAAACGCTGATTCCTGAGTTGGTTACCGCACTCAAAAAATGGGGGCGTGAAGATATCTGCGTGGTAGCAGGAGGCGTTATTCCGCCACAGGATTACGCCTTCCTGCACGAACATGGCGTGGCAGCCATTTATGGTCCCGGCACGCCAATGCTCGACAGCGTCCGCGATGTGTTAACCCGTATCAGTCAGCATCATGATTAACGCCGCCACGCTTGAAGATACCGTCCGCCGTTTGCGACTCGGCGAACGGGCTACGCTCGCCCAGGCGATGACGCTGGTCGAAAGCAACCACCCGCGCCACCAGCCACTGAGTACGCAATTGCTGGACGCGATAATGCCGTTCACCGGTAACGCCCTGCGCTTAGGGATCACCGGTACGCCGGGCGCGGGCAAAAGCACTTTCCTGGAAGCATTCGGCATGTTGCTCATCCACCACGGATTACGGGTGGCGGTGATCGCCGTCGATCCCAGCAGCCCGGTCAGCGGCGGCAGCATTCTTGGCGATAAAACCCGCATGACGGAGCTGGCCCGCGCCGAATCTGCGTTTATTCGACCGGTCCCTTCCTGCGGTCATTTAGGCGGTGCCAGCCAGCGTGCCCGCGAATTAATGCTGCTGTGCGAAGCGGCTGGCTTTGACGTGGTGATTGTAGAAACCGTCGGCGTTGGGCAGTCAGAAACCGAAGTCGCAGGCATGGTGGATTGCTTTATCTCACTGCAAATCGCTGGCGGTGGCGACGATTTACAGGGCATCAAAAAAGGCCTGATGGAAATGGCGGATCTGGTCGTCATCAATAAGGACGACGGTGATAACCATACCAGCGTTGCCATTGCCCGCCATATGTACGAGTCCGCCCTGCATATTCTGCGCCGCAAATATGACGAGTGGCAGCCGCGGGTTCTGACCTGTAGCGCCCTGGAAAAACGCGGTATCGAGGAGGTTTGGCAGGCGATAACCGACTTTAAAACGTGCCTGACCGCCAGCGGTCGACTGGAAAAAGTTCGCCAGCAGCAGGCGGTGGACTGGTTACACCAGCAGGCTGAAGAAGAAGCCCTGCATCTGCTGTTTGCGCGGACTGATTTCGACCGCTATTTCCAGCAGACGCTTCAGGCCGTCAAAAACAATGATCTTTCGCCGCGCACCGGTCTGCGGCACATCAGCGAATTTATTCAGCATCATTACTTTCAATAAAGAGAACATTATGTCTTATCAATACGTCAACGTGGTCATCATCCAGAAAGTCGCGGTTATTGAGTTCAATTACGCCCGCAAGCTCAATGCCCTGAGTAAAGTGTTTATTGACGATCTGATGCAGGCGCTGAGCGATCTCAATCGTGCAGACATTCGCTGCATCATTCTGCGCGCTCCGAGTGGAGCCAAAGTATTTTCTGCCGGGCATGATATTCATGAACTCCCGACCGGACGTCGCGATCCGCTCTCTTATGATGATCCGCTGCGTCAGATAACCCGTATGATCCAAAAATACCCGAAGCCGGTGATCTCCATGGTCGAAGGCAGCGTCTGGGGCGGCGCGTTTGAGATGATCATGAGTTCCGATCTGATCATTGCAGCCAGTACCTCCACTTTCTCGATGACCCCGGTCAACCTCGGTGTGCCGTATAACCTGGTGGGCATCCACAACCTGACCCGCGACGCTGGTTTTCACATCGTTAAAGAGCTGATTTTTACCGCTTCGCCCATCACCGCTCAACGCGCCATGGCGGTCGGGATCCTTAACCATGTCGTGCCCGTTGAGGAACTGGAAGATTTCACTCTGCAAATGGCGCACCACATCTCGGAAAAAGCGCCGCTGGCCATCGCCGTCATCAAAGAAGAACTGCGCGTGCTGGGTGAAGCGCACACCATGAATTCCGATGAGTTCGAGCGTATTCAGGGCATGCGCCGCGCGGTGTACGACAGCGAGGATTATCAGGAAGGGATGAACGCGTTTATGGAAAAACGTAAACCAAATTTTGTTGGCCATTAATCACGTCCGAGGAAGGAGACGGCCATGAAACGGATGAGCGCCGAACAGGCGGCAGAAATTATCCAGCACGATGATATGGTGGCGTTTAGCGGCTTTACCCCTGCGGGTTCACCCAAAGCGTTACCCAGCGCAATTGCCCAACGCGCCTGCGAACGGCATCAGAACGGGCAGCCTTTTCAGATCCGCCTGCTGACCGGAGCATCAATTGGCGCCGCCGCTGATGATGTTCTATCCGCGGCGGAT
>NZ_SZWU01000049.1:249625-251868 GCF_005280935.1 Citrobacter sp. wls757
CGTTTCCTGGCGGGCGCCTTATCAAACGTCATCGGGCCTGCGCGAGAAAATTAATCAGGGCCAGGTGAGGTTTGTCGATCTCCATTTGAGTGAAGTGGCGCAAATGGTTAATTACGGCTTTTTTGGCGAGATCGATGTTGCCGTCATTGAAGCCTCCGCCATTGCGCCAGATGGCCGGATTTGGCTTTCCAGCGGTATTGGTAATGCGCCGACCTGGCTGCTGCGGGCGAAAAAAGTGATCATTGAATTGAATCATTACCATAATCCGCGCGTGGCGGAGTTTGCCGACATCGTGATACCCGGTGCGCCGCCGCGGCGTAACAGCGTACCCATTTTTCATACCATGGATCGCGTAGGCAGTCAGTGCGTACAGATAGACCCCAAAAAGGTGGTTGCGGTGGTGGATACCGAGCTGCCCGATGCTGGAAATGCGGCGGATAAAACCAATCCGGTCAGCCAGCAAATTGCCGATAACGTCGTCACTTTCCTGCTGGCAGAAATGGCGCACAAACGTATTCCAGCTGAGTTTCTGCCCTTACAAAGCGGCGTGGGCAATATCAACAACGCGGTAATGGCGCGACTGGGCGAGAACCCGGATATCCCGCCCTTTATGATGTATTCGGAGGTGTTGCAAGAGTCGGTGGTGCATCTGCTGGAAACGGGCAAGATAACAGGTGCCAGCGCCTCCAGCCTGACCATTTCAGCCCCTTCGCTACAGAAGATTTACGACAACATGGACTTCTTCGCCAGCCGGATTGTGCTGCGCCCGCAGGAGATCTCCAATAACCCAGAAATCATCCGTCGGCTGGGGGTTATTGCGCTCAACGTCGGTCTGGAGTTTGATATCTACGGCCATGCCAATTCCACGCACGTTGCGGGGGTGAACCTGATGAATGGCATCGGCGGCAGCGGGGATTTCGAGCGCAACGCCTACCTGTCTATCTTTATGGCGCCGTCGATTGCCAAAGGCGGGAAAATCTCCACCATCGTACCGATGTGCAGCCATGTCGACCACAGCGAACATAGCGTTAAAGTGATCGTGACCGAACAAGGGATTGCCGATCTGCGTGGGCTATCTCCGATGCAGCGGGCGCACACGATTATCGATAACTGTGCGCACCCTCTTTACCGGGATTATCTGCACCGCTATCTGGAGAAAGCGCCCGGCGGGCATATCCATCACGATCTCAGCCATGCGTTCGATCTGCATCGCAACCTTCTCGAGACTGGATCGATGCTCGGCTAACTTGCGCTACCGTCACGATCTTCAGCAATATGCTGGAGCATAGTGGCGGTATAGCGATGATTTTTCAGCGAATAGAGAAACTCCTGCATATACATGGGGCTGCCGGGCGCATCGAAATACTTTAGCGTCGACGGGTTCACCAGCCGCCAGGCGAAGTGAGGGATCACCGTCAAAAACTGCCCGCGCTCTACCGCGCTGATCTTGGCCATAAAGCTGTACGGACGGTAGATAATCGTCGGGTTGATCCCGCAGGGTCGCATGTATGCATCCAGCATCGCCTCAAAGTTGGCGCGATTCTGGAAGCGCATTTGCAGCCAGGGCAGCTCGCGCAGCAGATCCTGCGGCTGTTTTTCTTCGTAGCGCCGGGAAACGAGAAACCCCAGACGCAGCGGAGGCAGCTCGCTAATCGCCAGATTCTCCAGTTCCTGGACGCGGGGGGAAACGTGCTGCGGCGAGATAATAAAATCCAGTTTGCGATCGAACAGGTTATCAATCACCCCATTCTCGCTGAATTCAACGGCCTGAGCCGTCACGCCGTCATACTTGTCACCAAGGCTAATCAACTGGTCAAAAATAATCGTTGGGTAGGTATTGTCGATACCGATGACGATTTCCCGCGAGCGGCGAGAGGCGTTATGGATTTCGTTATCAATGGCAGAAAGGCGCTGATAAACGGGAAACAGCTTCTGATACAGCTCCTGTCCGGCTTTATTCAGGCTGATGTTGTTATCTTTGCGGGTAAACAGCGTATAGCCGATTTGATCTTCCAGTGCGGCAATGCTTTTACCGAAAGGCGATGCGGTCATATGTATTTTTTCTGCCGCTCTGGCGATGTTATTGGTTTGCGCCAGCAGAATGAAATTACGCATCTTTTTCGAGATAAAAATATCCATAGCGTCCCCTTAAAAATCGCTATGGCCTATCCTCATTACGGCGAAAAAAAAGACTGGATGTGGGGTCTCATTTTTACAGTTGCTCACAGAAAAAACCCGGCTGG
>NZ_SZWU01000049.1:251918-268742 GCF_005280935.1 Citrobacter sp. wls757
CTGGGTTTTGGCTGGCGTTGCTGCTGGTTGCCCCGCCGTCGGCTCAATCTGGAAGACCACATCAACCTGATCGTCAAACTGAATAACCGGCTGTTCGTAAGTTTCCTGAGCGGATGTCGCAGGTGCTGCATCTGCTTTCATCATCCGTACCATCGGGCTCGGTTGATAATTGGAAACGTGGTAACGCACGCTGTAAACGGGCCCCAGTTTGCTGTTAAAGCCCGCAGCTAACTGCTCAGCCTGATGAATAGCATCATCAATTGCTGCTTTACGCGCTTTATCTTTGTAAGTATCCGGCTGGGCAACGCCAAGCGATACCGAACGGATCTCATTCAGACCGGCCTTCAGTGCACCATCGAGCAGCGCATTGAGTTTGTCCAACTGACGCAGCGTGACCTCAACGGTACGTACCGCACGATAGCCTTTAAGGACGCTTTTACCATTCTGGTAGTCGTAGTCCGGCTGGGTGCGCAGGTTTGCCGCGCTAATATCTTTCTTCGCTATCTGGTTCTGTTCAAGGAAGGACAGATATTGCGCCACGCGCTCATCAGCCTGCTTCTTCGCTGAAGCCGCATCCTTTGCAGCTACATTCACTTCAATCGCCAGAGTAGCGATGTCTGGTGTCGCATCCACGCTTGCCGTTCCGGAAGTCACGATGTGCGGTCCATTTGGCAACTCATTTGCCTGTACCGATAGTGCGCTGAATCCGACTAATGCCGCCAGGGCCATTATTTTGAACTTCACGGTCGTTCCTCCATGTTTCATTAATTACCCCGAAACTCAGGGCACATGCAGGCAAGCTTAGCCGATCTCGCTGCGTTGTCCATCAGACAACACTTAGTTGAACAACGCATGAACGTGCGCAACACCTTCTTTTGCCAACTGAAAAGCGATAAACCACATCACCAATCCTACCAGGGTATTGATGATCCGCTGTGCTTTAGCAGTGCGCAAACGCGGAGCGAGCCAGGCCGCCAGCAATGCCAGGCCGAAGAACCACAGGAACGAAGCGCTGACAGTACCCAGCGCAAACCAGCGCTTAGGCTCAACGTCCAGTTGGCCTCCCAGACTCCCAAGCACCACAAAGGTATCCAGGTAAACATGGGGATTGAGCCATGTCACCGCCAGCATAGTAGCGATAATTTTCCAGCGTCCCTGCTTCATCACCTCGGCGCTGGCCAGTTCCAGGTTACTGCTCATCGCCGTTTTTAACGCCCCGAAACCGTACCAGAGTAAAAATGCCACCCCACCCCAGGTGACAAGCGCCATCAGCCATGGTGACTGCATCAGCAAGGCGCTACCGCCAAAGATCCCCGCGCAAATCAGCACTAAGTCGCTGATAGCGCAGAGTAAAGCAATCATGATGTGATACTGGCGACGGATCCCCTGATTCATCACGAAGGCGTTTTGCGGACCGAGCGGAAGTATCATAGCCGCACCAAGTGCAAGCCCTTGAAAATAATACGATAACACGTTAATCATCCCGAACTGTTTCTCTTAGGAGCAGACTATAGCGCGGGGAAAACATTAGCGGAAATGGATAATTTTAATCAGGGATAAGAAGAATTAATACCAAGGGGGGGGAAATGCCGGATGACGGCTGACGCCTTATCCGGCCTACAAAACCTGTGGGCCCGGTAAGCGATAGCGCCACCGGGCACGCGATTACTCTGCCGCGCTCTCTTTCACACGCTTGAAGTTCACATCCATCTGCGGGTACGGGAAGCTGATACCGTTGGCGTCAAACTCGCGTTTAATACGCTCCAGTACGTCCCAGTAGACACTTTGCAGATCGCTACTGTTGCTCCAGACGCGTACCACAAAATTAATCGAGGAAGCGCCCAGCTCATTCAGGCGCACCGTCATTTCACGATCTTTAAGGATACGCTCGTCAGACTGAATGATATCGGTGAGGATTTTTTTCACCTGATCGATATCGGAGTCGTAAGCCACGCCGATGATAAATTCGTTACGACGAACCGGCTCACGAGAGAAGTTAATGATGTTCCCGGCAATGATTTTACCGTTTGGGATCACAACAATCTTACCGTCTACGGTACGCATAGTCGTGGAGAAAATCTGCACGTTGAGTACGGTTCCCGCTACGCCGCCGAGGTCTACATACTCACCTGCGCGGAACGGACGGAACATCACCAGCAGCACGCCAGCGGCGAGGTTGGACAGCGAACCTTGCAGCGCCAGACCAACGGCTAAACCTGCGGCACCGAGAACGGCAATCACAGAAGCGGTTTGTACCCCAACGCGACCCAGAGCGGCAATCAGCGTGAACGCGATAATACCGTAGCGCACCAGTGCGGAGAGGAAGTCAGCAACGGTTGCATCAATTTTACGTGCCACCATCAGGCGGTTAACGGTGTTTGATACGATGCGCGCCACAATCATACCGATAATGACAATGGCGATGGCCGCAACGATGTTGACGGCATAGCTTAACAGCAGCTCCTGATTGCGGACCAGCCAGGTGCCCGCACCATTTATGCTGTCGACAACATTCAAATCTTCCATTCAATATTCCTTTTTTGCTTACCCAAATGGGAAAAATAAAGCCGTCCCAACGGGACTGGCAATCTGACAAGGGTAAACAATAAACCTGGATTTTGCCAAACAGATCACAGAATTCTCTGCCAGCAGCATATTGAAATGGCAATAAAAAAGGCCCGCATTTGCGGGCCTCATGTCACGTAGAACGGCGTAAATTACAGAACGTCAACCGCGTTCAGTTCTTTGAAAGCCTGTTCCAGACGGGTGATCATGGTTGCCTGACCAGCACGCAGCCATACGCGCGGATCGTAGTATTTCTTGTTCGGCTGATCTTCGCCTTTCGGGTTGCCCAGCTGGCCCTGCAGGTAAGCTTCGTTCGCTTTGTAGTAGTTCAGAACACCTTCCCAGGTAGCCCATTGGGTATCGGTGTCGATGTTCATTTTCACTACGCCATAGCTTACGGAGTCTTTGATTTCCTGAGCAGTAGAACCGGAACCGCCGTGGAAGACGAAGTTCAGGCTGTTGTGCGGCAGGTTATGTTTCTTAGAAACATAGTCCTGAGAGTCGCGCAGGATGGTCGGGGTCAGAACAACGTTACCCGGCTTATAAACGCCGTGTACGTTACCGAAGGAAGCTGCGATGGTGAAACGCGGGCTGATTTTGCTCAGCTCGGTGTATGCGTAATCAACGTCTTCCGGCTGGGTGTACAGTGCAGAAGCGTCCATGTGGCTGTTGTCCACGCCGTCTTCTTCGCCACCGGTGCAACCCAGTTCGATTTCCAGGGTCATGCCCATTTTGGACATGCGCGCCAGGTATTTGGAGCAGATTTCGATGTTCTCTTCCAGAGACTCTTCAGACAGGTCGATCATGTGAGAAGAGAACAGCGGTTTGCCGGTTGCTGCGAAGTGTTTTTCACCCGCGTCCAGCAGACCGTCGATCCACGGCAGCAGTTTCTTCGCGCAGTGGTCAGTGTGCAGGATAACCGGAACACCGTAGTGTTCAGCCATCTGGTGAACGTGATGCGCGCCAGAGATAGCACCCAGGATTGCAGCGCCCTGAGGAACGTCAGACTTCACGCCTTTACCCGCGATGAAAGAAGCACCACCGTTGGAGAACTGTACGATTACCGGCGCTTTAACTTTTGCAGCGGTTTCCAGAACGGCGTTGATGGAGTCGGTACCAACGCAGTTAACAGCTGGCAGGGCAAAGTTGTTTTCTTTTGCTACCTGGAAAACTTTCTGTACGTCATCACCAGTGATTACGCCTGGTTTTACGAAATCAAAAATTTTAGACATATTACGAATCCTGTATCTTCGGCCTTGGAAAGGGCGCGCGCTCTAAAGCGCGCTAATAATTGGGCAGGTTTCCCTGCCCATTAAATGCTTACTTTTTAGCGCGCTCTTCGAGCATCGCTACTGCTGGCAATACTTTACCTTCCACGAATTCGAGGAAAGCGCCGCCGCCAGTGGAGATGTAGGAGATTTTGTCAGCAATGCCGAACAGGTCGATTGCTGCCAGGGTGTCACCGCCGCCTGCGATAGAGAACGCTTCGCTGTCTGCGATAGCGTTAGCAACGATTTCAGTACCTTTGCGGAAGTTCGGGAATTCGAACACGCCAACCGGGCCATTCCACAGAATGGTTTTCGCATTTTTCAGGATGTCAGCCAGCTGCTGTGCAGAAGCGTCGCCGATGTCCAGGATCTGCTCGTCTTCTTTCACATCGCTAACGGACTTCAGAGTAGCCGGTGCAGTTTCAGAGAATTCAGTCGCTACGCGAACGTCAGTCGGGACCGGGATGTCGCAAGTGGTCAGCAGACGCTTAGCTTCGTCAACCAGGTCAGCTTCGTACAGGGATTTACCCACGTTGTGGCCTTGAGCGGCAACGAAGGTGTTCGCGATACCACCGCCAACGATCAGCTGGTCAGCGATTTTTGACAGAGAATCCAGAACGGTCAGTTTGGTGGAAACTTTAGAACCGCCAACGATAGCAACCATCGGACGAGCAGGTTCTTTCAGTGCTTTACCCAGCGCATCCAGCTCAGCAGCCAGCAGCGGACCTGCGCAAGCTACATCAGCGAATTTACCGATACCGTGAGTAGAAGCCTGTGCACGGTGAGCTGTACCGAAAGCGTCCATTACGAATACGTCGCACAGCGCAGCATATTTTTTGGACAGTGCTTCGTCGTCTTTCTTCTCGCCTTTGTTGAAGCGAACGTTTTCCAGAACCACCAGTTCACCGGCAGCGACTTCAACGCCGTCCAGGTAATCTTTTACCAGGCGAACCGGAGCAGACAGTTTGTCTTTCAGGTAGTTAACAACCGGCAGCAGAGAGAATTCTTCGTTGTACTCGCCTTCGGTAGGACGACCCAGGTGGGAAGTTACCATCACTTTCGCACCCTGTTTCAGGGCCAGTTCGATGGTCGGCAGAGAAGCACGGATACGCGCATCGCTGGTTACTTTCCCTTCTTTAACTGGTACGTTCAGGTCCGCACGGATAAAAACGCGTTTACCAGCCAGATCCAGATCGGTCATCTTAATTACAGACATGGTGAATCCTCTCGTTGATTCATAAAGTTTTGTCGACGCTCAAGCGTCGAGCCTGAAACCAATAGCAGCCATCGCTAACGTAGTGTCGAGCATACGGTTAGCAAAGCCCCATTCATTATCACACCAGACCAGCGTTTTGATCAGGTGAGCGCCACTCACACGCGTTTGCGTACCATCAACGATGGCGCTGTGCGGGTCGTGGTTAAAATCTACAGAGACCAACGGTAATTCCGTATAGTCAACTATACCATGAAATGCACCTTGTGCTGCTTTTTGCAGCAACTGGTTGACTTCACTGGCTTTTACTGGTTTTTTCACCGTCACGCTTAAGTCGATCGCCGTCACATTTATGGTCGGTACACGCACCGCTATCGCTTCAAAACGATCGTTAAACTGCGGGAAAATTCGCGTGATGCCCGCCGCCAGTTTGGTATCAACCGGAATAATCGACTGGCTGGCCGCTCGCGTGCGACGCAGGTCAGGATGATAAGCATCAATAACCTGCTGATCGTGCATCGCGGAGTGGATCGTGGTGACGGTACCAGACTCAATGCCGTAAGCATCATCCAGCAATTTAATGACGGGTATTATGCAATTCGTGGTGCAGGAAGCGTTGGAAACGATCCGGTGCTCAGCGCGCAGCTGATCCTGATTAACGCCATACACAACGGTTGCGTCGATGTCGTGACTACCAGGATGTGAAAAGAGCACTTTTTTTGCACCAGCGGCAATATGCGCCTCGCCGTGTTCGCGATTGCCGAAGACCCCCGTACAATCCAGCACGATGTCGACACCCAGTTCGCGCCATGGAAGTGCATCGAGTGTTCGCTCATGCAGAATGCGGATAGCGTCATCGCCAACGATGAGCTGGTCACGTTCCTGACGAACATCCCAGGCAAAACGTCCATGGCTGGTGTCATATTTCAACAAATGCGCCATGCCTGCAGCATCCGCAAGTTCGTTGATTGCCACCACGGTGATTTCCGCCCGACGCCCGGATTCATACAAAGCACGAACCACGTTGCGTCCGATGCGACCGAAACCATTAATCGCTACGCGTACGGTCATAGGTCTCCTGCAAGGATTTCTCAGAAACGATGTGGCAGACAGAGTAATGCAGCAAATCGCTCAGGGAAACCTTACCTGTCGCAAACTGCGACTAATTGGTTAATTGTCGAACATTTAATCGACTGAAACGCTTCAGCTAGAATAAGCGAAACGCGGAATAAAAGGAATGATTGTCCAGCAACAGAACACAGTTATCTGACTTACGTCACATTTTAACGCCCTTCAACGCTAAATTTATTCCATATTCCAGAATGACGAATAACCGTAGCAAAATTATTTCATTGTCGTGTTACACACCCTGATTTAAATCAGAAAGCCCCCTAACCTGCATCTAATCACCAGCGCGAGGTCCGAGTCCCGGAGCCCTTCAATGATGCCGCAGACGGTCTGGATAGCAGACTGCGCCGTGCGATTGCGCAACGCGCGGCGCGTTCCGGAAAAGCAAAAAAAAAACGGGCCGCCTGAGCGACCCGTTTTCACCTGTAATCGAAATTACAGCAGTTCTTTAGCTTTCGCGACAACGTTGTCTACGGTGAAGCCGAACTCTTCAAACAGCAGCTCTGCCGGAGCAGACTCACCAAAGGTGGTCATACCGACGATTGCGCCGTTCAGGCCCACGTATTTGAACCAGTAGTCCGCGATACCTGCTTCCACTGCAACGCGAGCGGAAACCGCTTTCGGCAGCACAGACTCACGGTAAGCGGCATCCTGTTTGTCGAACGCGTCGGTAGACGGCATGGAAACCACGCGAGCCTTCACGCCTTCGGCAGTCAGTTTGTCCCACGCAGCCACAGCCAGCTCAACTTCAGAACCGGTAGCGATGAAGATCAGTTCCGGCTGACCGTCGCAGTCTTTCAGCACGTAACCACCGCGAGCGATGTTTGCCAGTTGCTCTTCGGTACGCTCCTGCTGTGCCAGGTTCTGGCGGGAGAGGATCAGCGCGGTCGGGCCGTCCTGACGCTCAACACCATATTTCCACGCAACGGCGGATTCAACCTGGTCACACGGACGCCATGTGCTCATGTTCGGGGTCACACGCAGAGAAGCAACCTGCTCTACCGGCTGGTGAGTCGGGCCGTCTTCGCCCAGACCGATGGAGTCGTGGGTGTAGACCATGACCTGACGCTGTTTCATCAGCGCAGCCATACGCACCGCGTTACGGGCATATTCCACAAACATCAGGAAGGTGGAGGTGTACGGCAGGAAACCACCGTGCAGGGAGATACCGTTCGCGATAGCGGTCATACCGAATTCACGCACACCGTAATGGATGTAGTTACCGGCAGTATCTTCGTTAATCGCTTTCGAACCAGACCACAGCGTCAGGTTAGACGGTGCCAGGTCAGCGGAGCCGCCAAGGAATTCAGGCAGCAGAGGACCGAAGGCTTCAATCGCGTTCTGAGAAGCTTTACGGCTGGCGATTTTCGCCGGATTAGCCTGCAGCTTAGCAATGAACTCGTTCGCTTTGGCGTCGAAGTCAGACGGCATTTCACCTTTCATACGACGGGTGAATTCAGCCGCTTCCTGCGGGTAGGCTTTCGCATAAGCAGCGAACTTCTCGTTCCATGCAGCTTCTTTTGCCTGACCGGCTTCTTTCGCATCCCACTGCGCGTAGATTTCAGACGGGATTTCGAACGGCGCGTATTTCCAGCCCAGCTGTTCACGGGTCAGTGCGATTTCTGCATCGCCCAGCGGTGCACCGTGAGAGTCGTGAGTACCCGCTTTGTTCGGAGAACCGAAACCGATGATGGTTTTGCACATCAGCAGGGACGGTTTGTCGGTTACTGCGCGTGCTTCTTCAACTGCGCGCTTAATCGCGTCAGCATCGTGGCCATCAACACCACGAACCACATGCCAGCCGTAAGCTTCAAAACGCTTCGCGGTGTCATCGGTGAACCAACCTTCAACGTGGCCATCGATAGAGATGCCGTTGTCATCGTAGAACGCAACCAGTTTGCCCAGCTTCAGCGTACCAGCCAGGGAACATACCTCGTGAGAGATACCTTCCATCATGCAGCCGTCACCCATGAAAGCATAGGTGAAGTGGTCAACGATGTCGTGACCTGGACGGTTAAACTGCGCCGCCAGCGTTTTTTCAGCGATAGCCATACCCACTGCATTCGCAATGCCCTGACCCAGAGGACCTGTAGTGGTTTCAACACCCGCGGTGTAACCCACTTCCGGGTGACCCGGAGTTTTGGAGTGCAGCTGACGGAAGTTCTGCAGCTCGGACATCGGCAGATCGTAGCCGGTGAGGTGCAGCAGGCTATAAATCAGCATGGAGCCGTGGCCGTTGGACAGCACAAAGCGGTCACGGTCAGCCCAGGACGGGTTAGTCGGGTTGTGGTTCAGGAAATCACGCCACAGGACTTCGGCAATGTCAGCCATACCCATCGGGGCACCCGGGTGACCGGATTTGGCTTTCTGTACTGCGTCCATGCTCAGCGCACGAATAGCATTGGCAAGCTCTTTACGTGAGGACATTTTGACTCCAGATCGGATAATGAAGGCTGAGCCCTTAACGACTTGACGACAGCGCGTTTTGGGCTACGCCGGAAAAAAGTGCCAACAATGTAACCCAAGCCGCGTGTCATGTACATGGAGCATCCTTTTGCCGCTTCAGAAATCTCTGGATCATGCGCGCAAGTTGCGCAATCTTCTCGCCCGCGTATTGTTCTTTTCTTTATACTTAGGCCGAGCGTCGGTTCACCTGCAAACGACGTAATTTTTAGAATAATCCTGACTTTGTGCGGAAGAGAAAAAATGAAAATTCGCGCTTTACTGCTTGCTACGAGCATGGCTGCGGCATTGACCGGCTGCCAGAACATGGACTCCAACGGACTGCTTTCTTCTGGCGCGGAGGCTTTTCAGGCCTACAGTCTGAGCGATGCTCAGGTAAAAGTACTGAGCGATCAGGCCTGTAAAGATATGGACAGCAAGGCTACTATCGCCCCGGCCAGCAGCGAGTACGCAACGCGTCTTGGCAAAATATCCGCCGCGCTTGGCGATAACATTAACGGCCAGCCGGTGAACTACAAAGTCTATATGGCGAAAGATGTGAATGCCTTTGCCATGGCAAACGGCTGTATCCGCGTGTACAGCGGCCTGATGGATATGATGACCGACAACGAAGTCGAAGCGGTGATCGGCCATGAAATGGGCCACGTCGCGCTGGGTCACGTGAAAAAAGGTATGCAGGTTGCGCTGGGTACCAACGCCGTACGTGCAGCGGCGGCATCCGCTGGCGGCATTGTCGGCAGCCTGTCGCAGTCGCAACTGGGCGATCTTGGCGAGAAACTGGTGAACTCGCAGTTCTCCCAGCGTCAGGAATCCGAGGCGGATGATTACTCGTATGATTTGTTGCGCAAACGCGGGATCAATCCGGCAGGTTTAGCCACCAGCTTTGAGAAACTGGCCAAACTGGAAGCTGGACGTCAAAGCTCAATGTTTGACGATCACCCGGCATCCGCAGAACGTGCGCAACATATTCGCGATCGCATGAGCGCAGACGGGATCAAATAACCCTTGAACACTGCCGGATGGCGGCGTGAACGCCTTATCCGGCCTACAGATTTCATCCCATTATCGGACGTAATTGGCGAAGTCAGTTTGGGCCCGGCCAGCGCACAACCACCGGAGCGTACACGTAGTACGTGAGGATGGCGAGCACTGCCCGGACCCAAAATGACGAGTAAAATAGTCCGACTATTATTCGCCTTTCTTCGCCGCCTGAATATACAGCATTTCCAGAGCCAACGTAGCTGCCGCCAGCGCGGTGATCTCTGACTGATCGTAGGCCGGAGCCACTTCAACAACATCCATCCCGACGATGTTCAGATCTTTCAGACCACGAACCAGCTTGATCGCGCGATCGGAAGTCAGACCGCCAATCACTGGCGTACCGGTACCCGGCGCAAACGCAGGATCCAGGCAGTCGATATCAAAGGTCAGATACACCGGCATATCACCGACAATCTGCTTAACCTGGGCGATGATGTCATCTACGCTGCGATCGTTCACCTGGCAGGCATCCAGCACGGTAAAGCCGTTGTCTTTGTCGAATTCGGTACGAATACCAATCTGCACAGAGTGATTCGGATCGATCAGCCCTTCGTTCGGCGCAGTGTAGAACATGGTGCCGTGGTCGAATTCGCAGCCGTTCGCGTAGGTATCGGTGTGGGCATCAAAATGCACCAACGCCATTTTACCAAAATGCTTAGCGTGTGCGCGCAACAGCGGCAGCGTGACGAAGTGGTCGCCGCCGAAAGAGAGCATGCGCTTACCGGCAGAAAGCAGCTTCTCAGCATGAGCCTGCAGTTTTTCACTCATTTCACGCGCATCACCGAAGGCATAAACCAGATCGCCGCAGTCCACCACGTTCAGGCGCTCGCGCATATCGAAGTTCCACGGGAAGCGGTTATGCTCCCACGCCAGGTTAGTGGAAACCTGACGGATCGCCGCCGGACCATGACGCCCGCCCGCACGACCAGACGTTGCCATATCAAACGGTACACCGGTGATCACCCAGTCGGCGTCGCTGTCGTACGGCATGAAGTTCATCGGCAGACGTAAAAAACCAAAGGCGTTAGAAACCAGGGAGTTGTCGTATTGATGACCTAAGGTGCTCATGTACTGACCTCTTTAAAAATCGATGAAAAAAAATCCCCTCCGCGTCGTTAAGCCCGACGAGGAAGGGATTGATTTGGTAGCTGCATATTTACGGCAAATTATCGCCGTTATTTTGTACGGATTCAAGTAAGTGCCACAAATGCGGCTTCGCTTTATCCGGCCTACTTTCGTAGGCCCGGTAAGCGTAGCGCCAGCAGGCATTTATCGTTACTCATCTTCCAGATAAGTATAACCGTACAGACCGGCCTCAAACTCTTCGAGGAACTGTTGCTGCAGCTCGGTATCCAGATCGGTGTTTTTCACCTGGTCACGGAACTGCGTCAGCAAGGTGTTCGGATCCAACTGCACGTACTGCAACATATCCGCCACGGTATCCCCTTCGTCGGACAGCTCAACTTCTACGCTGCCGTCAGGGAAGACGAACACGTCAACCGCTTCGGTATCACCAAACAGGTTGTGCATGTTGCCAAGGATCTCCTGGTAAGCCCCCACCATAAAGAAGCCCAGCATCGGCGGGTTCTCCGGGTCATATTCCGGCATCGGCATGGTGGTCGCAATGCCATCACCGTCAACGTAGTGGTCGATAGCACCATCAGAGTCACAGGTGATATCCAACAGCACCGCGCGGCGCTCAGGTACCTGATTCAGTCCTTCCAGCGGCATTACCGGGAACAGCTGATCGATCCCCCACGCATCTGGCATCGACTGGAACAGCGAGAAGTTGACGTAAATCTTATCCGCCATACGCTCCTGCAGCTCGTCGATAATCGGGCGATGCGCGCGGTTGCTCGGGTCGAGTTGTTTCTGCACTTCATGGCACATGTTCAGATAAAGCTGCTCAGCCCACGCACGCTCTTGCAGGCTAAAGGTACCTGAAGAGTAACCAACGTGAATATCGTGCAGATCCATCTGGCTGTCGTGCAGCCATTCACGCAGCGAACGGCGAGTTCCCGGTTCATGCATTTCTTGCCAGGTTTCCCACATACTTTGCAGAGCACGCGGCGCATCATCAGCCGGAGGCGTTGCTTCTGTGTGTTCGCTACGCTCAACGCCGATAATGTTAGATACCAGCACGGTATGGTGCGCGGTAACCGCGCGGCCAGACTCGGTGATTACCGTCGGATGCGGCAGACCGTGTTCTTCACAGGCATCGCCAATAGCCCAGATGATGTTGTTGGCGTATTCGTTCAGGCCGTAGTTTACGGAACAGTCAGACTGCGAACGGGTACCTTCGTAATCCACGCCCAGACCACCGCCCACGTCGAAGCACTGGATATTGACGCCAAGCTTGTGCAGCTCAACGTAGAAACGCGCCGATTCACGTACGCCGGTGGCGATATCACGAATGTTCGCCATCTGCGAGCCAAGGTGGAAGTGCAGCAACTGAATGCTGTCCAGACGACCGCGCTCGCGCAGAATTTCGACCAGTTGCAGCACCTGGTTTGCCGCCAGGCCGAATTTCGATTTTTCCCCGCCTGAGGACTGCCACTTGCCGGAGCCCTGCGACGCCAGACGCGCACGCACGCCCAGACGCGGAACGACATTCAGGCGTTCAGCTTCATCCAGCACGATAGCGATTTCAGACATCTTCTCGATGACCAGATAAACCTTATGGCCCATCTTCTCGCCAATCAGCGCCAGACGGATATATTCGCGGTCTTTATAACCGTTACACACGATCACGCTACGGGTCATTCCGGCATGAGCCAGAACGGCCATCAGTTCAGCTTTGGAACCCGCTTCCAGTCCCAGCGGTTCGCCGGAGTGGATCAGCGATTCAATCACGCGGCGGTGCTGGTTGACCTTGATCGGGTAAACGAGAAAATAGTCACCGTTGTAACCGTAAGATTCACGGGCACGTTTAAACGCGGCGTTAATCGAACGCAGACGGTGTTGCAGGATCTGCGGGAAGCAGAACAATGCAGGCAAACGCTGGCCCTGCGCTTCACGGGCTTTCACCAACTCAGCAAGGTCAACGCGCGCTTCGGGTACGTCCGGATCCGGGCACACGCTGATGTGACCCAGTTCATTGACGTCGTAGTAGTTATTACCCCACCAGGCAATATTGTAAGTACGCAGCATCTTGCTGGCTTCCTGGGAACTCATTGCAACCTCCTGCATGGAGCGTAGTACACCGTGTTCGCCTGCTGACGAAGGCGAACCCAAAGAAATGTCGTCAGACATAGCGAACCTCAATTTTATTAACAAGTGTAAAACAGTTGACTACTATCGCAATCCGAAGACGCGATAACAACCCAAATACAGGCAGAATTTGCAGCAGATAGTGCTGACGCTCCGACTGTGCGACCGGTTTCTTTTTCATATCAATGTAAACACGTAACCGAACTTAATGCTGACGGTTCGGCGAAACCACGAGAAAACTCTTGTTTACCAAGAGCGCCCTTGTTCAGTTCTTAGTGACCGTTACCGGCTCTTGAGTCCTGAGATACGCCGAGATGGGTATACACTTCATCCTTCATGCAGCCACTTTGTTGGCTACGCTCATTTGCCCTAGTCACGTACTACTCGTACGTTCAGGGGACTCATTCACTTGCCGCCTCGACGCAGCATAAATGATTTTGTGTATATAACATCGACAGGTATGCAAAGCAGAGATGCAGATTGCGGGGGACATATGTACACCAGAACGGTGCGACAGATTCTGCAGAATACAACGGTTCATTATCTCGTATCACCTCCACGGTTGCTCCTTACGGAACGAACCCACAAGCCAAAGCTAAAGTTTTAACCCGGCTGGAAGTGGCAACACGATGAAAACGTCGTGTGCTTTTGTATGAGCCGCGCGCCGCGTTTTATACCGATAAGAAAGTCAAAAAGCAAAAGATAAATATGCACATTGCCAGCACCGTCAGGAAAAATTTCCAGTTACATTTTCAGTACAATGCGACCTCAATCAAAAAAAGCTGGAAATCAGGCGAAGAACTGTCCTAAAATAGCCGTCCAGATGTTAATCCATCTATACCGATTAACACTCAGACTGCCAGTGTTCGTCATCTGCAGACTCATGGTAGAATCTTCTACACATGGCTATTCCACTCGACAGTTTGAGCTAACCAAATTCTCCTTAGGTGAAATTAAATATGGCAAAACACCTTTTTACGTCCGAGTCCGTATCAGAAGGGCATCCTGACAAAATCGCTGACCAAATCTCTGATGCTGTGCTGGATGCAATCCTGGAACAGGATCCAAAAGCACGCGTTGCCTGCGAAACCTACGTCAAAACCGGTATGGTTTTAGTTGGCGGTGAGATCACCACCAGCGCATGGGTTGATATCGAAGAGATCACCCGTAACACGGTTCGCGAAATTGGCTATGTGCATTCCGACATGGGCTTTGACGCCAACTCTTGCGCGGTACTGAGCGCGATTGGTAAACAGTCTCCGGACATCAACCAGGGTGTTGACCGTGCCGATCCGCTGGAACAGGGCGCAGGCGACCAGGGCCTGATGTTTGGTTATGCAACCAACGAAACCGACGTGCTGATGCCAGCACCTATTACCTATGCTCACCGTCTGGTGCAGCGTCAGGCTGAAGTGCGTAAAAACGGCACCTTATCCTGGCTGCGTCCGGATGCCAAAAGCCAGGTAACCTTCCAGTATGACGACGGCAAAATCGTCGGTATTGATGCGGTTGTTCTGTCTACTCAGCACTCTGAAGATATCGACCAGAAATCGCTGCAAGAAGCCGTTATGGAAGAGATCATCAAGCCGGTACTGCCGACTGAATGGCTGACCGCTTCGACCAAATTCTTCATCAACCCAACTGGTCGTTTCGTTATCGGCGGCCCGATGGGCGACTGCGGTCTGACCGGTCGTAAAATCATCGTTGATACCTACGGCGGCATGGCGCGTCACGGCGGCGGTGCATTCTCTGGTAAAGATCCGTCTAAAGTTGACCGTTCCGCAGCCTATGCAGCCCGTTACGTAGCGAAAAACATCGTTGCCGCAGGCCTGGCTGACCGTTGTGAGATTCAGGTTTCCTACGCAATCGGCGTGGCAGAACCGACATCTATCATGGTGGAAACGTTCGGTACTGAAAAAGTGCCTTCAGAGCAGCTGACCCTTCTGGTGCGTGAGTTTTTCGACCTGCGCCCGTATGGCCTGATTCAGATGCTGGATCTGCTGCACCCGATTTACAAAGAAACCGCTGCTTACGGTCACTTTGGTCGCGAACATTTCCCATGGGAAAAAACCGACAAAGCACAGTTGCTGCGCGACGCTGCCGGTCTGAAGTAATTTAAACCAGGCTTAACGCTTATGAAGACCAGCCTCACGCTGGTCTTTTTTTATACCTATTTCCTCTCCCACATCCATCACCAAACCGCGCTGATTACTATTGCTTTAAATGAAAATGAAAGCGATTACATCACACCATATTTCCCTCTACCTTGAATTAACATCTCTTAGCCAGCATACTTGCATCACTGTTACATTATATTTCATCATTGTCTTAAATTCAGACGACCAACATTATTTAATCCCAATAAATAATGTTAACTTTCAATGAATTAACCAATAATCAGCATGAATGGCAGTGTAAGCGATTACACTAATGTGATGTGATTCGCATTTTTTTACCCCGTACTCACCTACCCTTAACATCAACAAAACTAGCTACCCAACCGGAGGGCATCATGCCTGACAATAAAAAAACGGGGCGTTCCAACAAAGCCATGACATTTTTTGTCTGCTTTCTGGCAGCCCTGGCTGGATTACTTTTTGGCCTGGATATCGGTGTTATTGCCGGTGCTTTACCGTTCATCACCGACGAGTTTCAAATTACCCCGCACACTCAGGAATGGGTGGTGAGCTCCATGATGTTTGGTGCGGCGGTAGGTGCTGTCGGCAGCGGTTGGCTCTCCTTCAAACTGGGACGCAAAAAAAGCCTGATGATCGGTGCGATCTTGTTTGTTGCGGGTTCACTGTTCTCCGCCGCTGCGCCAAACGTTGAAGTCCTGCTGGTTTCCCGCGTGCTGCTCGGCCTGGCTGTAGGCGTTGCGTCTTATACCGCGCCGCTGTACCTGTCTGAAATTGCCCCGGAAAAGATTCGTGGCAGCATGATCTCCATGTATCAGCTGATGATCACCATCGGTATTTTGGGCGCGTATCTTTCCGATACAGCCTTTAGCTACAGCGGCGCATGGCGCTGGATGCTGGGTGTAATCATCATCCCTGCCCTGCTGCTTCTGGTCGGCGTTATCTTCCTGCCGGACAGCCCACGTTGGTTTGCAGCTAAACGTCGTTTTGTTGATGCTGAACGCGTCCTGTTGCGTCTGCGTGACACCAGCGCAGAAGCCAAACGCGAGCTGGATGAAATCCGTGAAAGTCTGCAGGTGAAGCAGAGCGGCTGGGCGCTGTTTAAAGAAAACAGCAACTTCCGTCGCGCGGTATTCCTTGGCGTTCTGTTACAGGTGATGCAGCAGTTCACCGGGATGAACGTCATCATGTATTACGCACCGAAAATCTTTGAGCTGGCGGGCTACACCAACACCACCGAGCAGATGTGGGGGACTGTTATCGTCGGTCTGACCAACGTGCTGGCAACCTTTATCGCCATTGGCCTGGTTGACCGTTGGGGCCGCAAGCCTACGCTGATCCTTGGCTTTATCGTGATGGCTGTTGGTATGGGCGTGCTGGGTACAATGATGCACGTGGGTATTCACTCGGCATCCGCACAATACTTCGCAGTACTGATGCTGCTGATGTTTATCGTTGGCTTTGCCATGAGCGCCGGTCCGCTGATTTGGGTACTGTGCTCTGAAATCCAGCCGCTGAAAGGCCGCGATTTCGGCATCACCTGCTCTACTGCAACCAACTGGATTGCCAACATGATCGTCGGCGCAACCTTCCTGACGATGCTGAACTCGCTGGGCAGCGCCAACACCTTCTGGGTCTACGGCGGCCTGAACGTACTGTTCATCTTCCTGACTCTGTGGCTGATCCCTGAAACTAAAAACGTCTCTCTGGAACACATTGAGCGTAACCTGATGAAGGGTCGTAAACTGCGCGAAATTGGCGCACACGACTAATCACCAAAGGCTTCCTCCCCAGCGGAGGA
>NZ_SZWU01000049.1:268789-284700 GCF_005280935.1 Citrobacter sp. wls757
TCCCTTCCCTGTCGCACTATCCTCTGGCGTTATGAAAACCTCCCGTCTCCCTATCGCCATCCAACAAGCCGTTATGCGTAGCCTGCGGGAAAAACTCGCCCAGGCCAATCTCAAGCTCGAACGCCAATATCCGGAGCCAAAGCTGGTTTACCAACAGCGCGGCACCGCCGCGGGTACCGCATGGCTACAAACCTATGAAATTCGCCTTAATCCCGTCCTGCTGATGGAAAACGTCGACGCATTCATTAACGAAGTTGTGCCCCATGAACTGGCGCATTTACTGGTGTGGAAACACTTTGGGCGCGTGCCGCCACACGGGAAAGAATGGAAATGGATGATGGAAAGCGTTCTGGGCGTACCGGCCCGGCGCACGCATCAGTTTGAACTGCAATCGGTGCAGCGCAAGACCTTTACTTACCGCTGTAAGTGTCAGGAGCACCAACTGACCGTCCGCCGCCATAACCGCGTTGTACGCGGCGAGGCCACCTACCGCTGTGTTCACTGCGGCGAACCGCTGGTTGCAGAATAATCTTCAGAATTATCAGGAACTTTTCTGACCTAACTGATTGCATACTGGAATAACTTTCGCTACGTTGCGGGCTCGTTTTGACACGGAGTTTGTGATGTACCGTCATTTTTCTTTTGCTGCGGCCCTGTTAGCCGCTGCGTTTTCAGGCCCGGTTTTAGCCGAAGGCATCAACAGTTTTTCTCAGGCAAAAGCAGCAGGCGTCAAGGTGAACGCCGATGCGCCGGGCGATTTCTACTGCGGTTGTAAAATTAACTGGCAAGGCAAAAAAGGGGTCGTTGACCTCGAATCCTGCGGCTATAAAGTGCGAAAAAATGAAAACCGCGCCAGTCGAATTGAATGGGAGCACGTTGTCCCCGCCTGGCAATTTGGTCATCAGCGTCAGTGCTGGCAGGACGGAGGGCGTAAAAACTGCGCCAAAGATCCGGTCTATCGCAAAATGGAAAGCGACATGCATAACCTGCAACCTGCGGTGGGTGAGGTAAATGGCGATCGCGCTAACTTCATGTACAGCCAGTGGAACGGTGGCGAGGGTCAGTATGGGCAATGCGCCATGAAGGTCGACTTCAAAGAGAAAGTTGCCGAGCCGCCAGCCCGCGCCCGCGGTGCCATTGCTCGTACCTATTTTTACATGCGCGACCAGTACGATCTAACGCTCTCCCGCCAGCAAACTCAGCTTTTTAACGCCTGGAATAAGCAATATCCGGTCACCGACTGGGAGTGTGAGCGCGACGAACGCATTGCAAAGGTACAGGGGAACCATAACCCATATGTGCAACGCGCTTGCCAGGCGCAAAAGAGCTAACCTACACTAGCGTCAATATTTTTAACCATGCCCTGGCCTTTCGTAGCCCAGGGCCATGACGCGGATGTTTAACTATGCGCATTCCTCGCATTTATCACCCTGAGCCAATCACTTCCGGCAGCCAAATTTCACTGTGTGAAGATGCAGCCAACCATATCGGCCGCGTGCTGCGTATGGGACCGGGCCAGGCGCTACAGCTGTTTGATGGCAGCAATCAGGTATTCGACGCTGAAATCACCCACGCCAGTAAAAAAAGCGTGGATGTGAAGGTACTTAACGCTGAACTCGACGATCGTGAGTCGCCGTTACACATCCACCTGGGTCAGGTGATGTCACGTGGCGAAAAAATGGAATTTACTATCCAGAAATCGATCGAACTGGGTGTAAGCCTCATTACGCCACTTTTTTCTGAGCGCTGCGGCGTTAAACTGGACAGTGAACGCCTGAACAAGAAGCTCCAGCAGTGGCAGAAAATCGCCATTGCCGCCTGCGAACAGTGCGGTCGTAACCGGGTGCCCGAAATTCGCCCGGCAATGGATTTGGAAGCATGGTGCGCGGAACAGGACGAAGGTCTGAAACTGAACCTGCATCCGCGCGCCAACGCCAGCATCAATACGCTGCCGCTGCCGGTGGAACGCATCCGCTTGCTGATTGGCCCGGAAGGCGGGTTGTCGGCAGATGAAATTGCCATGACCGCACGTTATCAGTTTACTGATATTCTGTTAGGACCTCGCGTTCTGCGTACTGAGACAACCGCGCTCACCGCCATTACTGCGCTACAGGTGCGTTTTGGCGATCTGGGCTAAGGCATAAACGGAGAAGAAAATGATCAAGCTCGGCATCGTGATGGATCCCATCGCAAGCATCAACATCAAGAAAGATTCCAGCTTCGCTATGCTGCTGGAAGCGCAACGTCGCGGTTACGAAATTCATTATATGGAGATGGCCGATCTTTATCTGATCAACGGTGAAGCCCGCGCCCATACGCGTACCCTGAGCGTAGAGCAGAACTACGACAAATGGTATGAGTTCAAGAGCGAGCAGGATCTCCCGCTGGCAGACCTGGACGTTATTCTGATGCGTAAGGATCCGCCGTTTGATACCGAGTTCATCTACGCTACCTATATTCTGGAACGTGCAGAAGAAAAAGGGACGCTGATCGTCAACAAACCGCAGAGCCTGCGCGACTGCAACGAAAAGCTGTTCACCGCATGGTTTGCCGACCTGACGCCGGAAACGCTGGTCACGCGTAACAAAGCGCAGCTGAAAGCCTTCTGGCAAAAACACAGCGACATCATTCTCAAACCGCTGGACGGCATGGGCGGCGCATCTATTTTCCGTGTGAAGGAAGGCGACCCGAACCTTGGCGTCATTGCTGAAACGCTGACCGAGCACGGTACCCGCTACTGCATGGCGCAGAACTATCTGCCAGCAATTAAAGATGGCGATAAACGCGTCCTGGTGGTCGATGGCGAACCCGTTCCTTATTGCCTGGCGCGTATTCCGCAGGGCGGCGAAACCCGTGGCAACCTGGCCGCTGGCGGTCGTGGCGAGCCGCGTCCTTTGACCGACAGCGACTGGGAAATTGCACGTCGCATTGGGCCAACGCTGAAAGCGAAAGGTTTGATTTTTGTCGGTCTGGATATCATTGGCGATCGTCTGACGGAAATTAACGTTACCAGCCCAACCTGTATTCGTGAAATCGAAGCGGAGTTCCCGGTTTCGATTACCGGTATGCTGATGGATGCCATTGAGGCGCGTTTGCAGAAGTAAATACGTTGCCGGATAGCGACGCCATCGCGTCTTATCCGGCCTGAAATTGCACCCCGCAGACCGGATTAGGCGAAGCCGTCATCCGGCAATGCTATCTTCAGAGGGTGACATCTTCGAGCTTTGCCCACATACTGGGCTCTGTTGCTTTTTTGAACCAGGAAACAGAACCTCTGACAATGAATTTACAGCATCACTTTCTGATTGCCATGCCTGCTCTCCAGGATCCGATTTTCCGCCGTTCCGTGGTGTACATCTGTGAACATAATGAGAACGGAGCAATGGGGATTATCGTTAATAAGCCTCTGGAAAACTTACAAATTGAAGGGATTCTGGAAAAGCTGAAGATTACCCCAGAAGAACGCGATCCGGCCATTCGTCTGGATAAACCAGTGATGCTCGGCGGCCCGCTGGCGGAAGACCGTGGATTTATTCTGCATACCCCGCCGTCACGTTTTGCATCCAGTATCCGCATTTCAGATAACACCATCATCACCACCTCCCGCGATGTACTAGAAACCCTGGGCACACAAGAACAACCGTCCGAAGTGCTGGTTGCGCTGGGTTATTCATCATGGGAAAAAGGTCAACTGGAACAAGAGTTACTGGATAACGCCTGGCTCACGGCGCCCGCAGACCTCAACATCTTATTCAAAACGCCGATTGCCGACCGCTGGCGCGATGCGGCGAAGCTTATCGGGATAGATATTCAGACCATGCCTGGCGTGGCGGGACATGCCTGATGAGCGGAACATTACTCTCTTTTGATTTTGGTACGAAAAGTATTGGTGTTGCTGTTGGTCAGCGCATTACCGGTACGGCCAGACCGTTGCCCGCCATTAAGGCGCAGGACGGTACGCCAGACTGGAGTTTGATTGAACGCCTGCTGAAAGAATGGCAGCCGGATGAAATCATTGTCGGCCTACCACTCAACATGGATGGCACCGAACAGCCCCTTACCGCGCGCGCACGTAAGTTCGCTAACCGTATTCACGGTCGCTTTGGCGTAACCGTAACGCTGCACGATGAACGCTTGAGTACCGTCGAAGCCCGCTCTGGCCTGTTTGAACAAGGCGGTTATCGGGCGTTGAATAAAGGCAAAGTAGATTCCGCTTCTGCCGTGGTCATCCTCGAAAGCTATTTCGAGCAGGGCTACTAAATCCGCCCCTGCGCCTGACGCTGCTGCTGGCTTTGTGCAAATGTCTGCATACCTGTCTGCTGCCCGGTTTGAATTACGCCGGGTAGCTGATGCGTTTTCCCTTCACGAATCAAATTGCCCACGGCTGGCGTGTTGACGAGCAGCTCAAATAGCGCCACGCGCCCTCCCTGTTTATCTTCCTCCAGCTTTTGCGAAAGTACCGCCCGCAGGCTGTCTGCCAGCTGATTACGCACCGGATCTTTCTCCTGTGCGGGAAAGGTATCCACCAGCCGCGCGATGGCCTGCGCCGCCCCTCGCGTATGTAACGTTGCCAGCACCAGATGCCCGGTTTCCGCTGCGGTTAACGCCAGACGAATGGTTTCCACGTCGCGTAGCTCGCCCAGCAAAATGACGTCGGGATCTTCACGCAACGCGCCGCGTAAACCAGCGGCAAAAGAAGCGCAGTGTACGCCCACCTCCCGTTGTTGAATAAGACAACGCTGGCTGGTGTAACGATATTCAATCGGGTCTTCCAGCGTCAGAATATGCCCCGCAACATGCTGATTAAGGTACTCTACCATCGCCGCCAGGGTCGTTGATTTACCGCTACCGGTAGCGCCTGTCACCAGAATTAACCCATTTTCACTGCGCAGCAGTTCAGGTATGACGTCAGGGGTCTGGAGATCGTCTAAACGTGGGCAATCAAGCGGGAGCAATCTTAGCGCCAGCGAGGTTCCCTGTTGATGAGCAAAAGCACTGGCGCGCAGCCGCTGGGAACCTGCCAGCGCAATAGCAAAATCTACCTGCCCCTGTTCCCGCCACTGTACCTGTTGTTGCTCACTGAGCCAGCACGTCAGCAGATTCTCCACGTCAGGCGTAGTAAAGGGTGCGATTTCGACTTTTCCACGTATGCGCCAGCGCGCAGGCCATGCATTGCACAGGTGTAGATCCGACACGTTATGCTTTACACTAAGGGCCACTATTTCTTCCATATTCATATGAACATCCTCGGAAAATGAACGATATCGCGCATAACCTGGCACATGTCCGGGACAAAATCTCAGCCGCCGCGACGCGTTGCGGGCGGTCTTCAGAAGAAGTTACGTTGCTTGCAGTCAGCAAAACCAAACCTGCGAGCGCCATCGAAGAAGCCATTGCCGCCGGGCAGCGTGCCTTCGGTGAAAACTATGTGCAGGAAGGGGTGGATAAAATCCGCTACTTCCAGGAAAAAGGCGTCAACGATCTGCAGTGGCACTTTATCGGCCCGCTGCAGTCCAACAAAAGTCGTCTGGTCGCTGAGCACTTTGACTGGTGCCATACGATCGACCGTCTGCGTATCGCTGCCCGTCTGAGCGAACAGCGCCCGGCGGAACTGCCGCCGCTCAATGTACTGATCCAAATTAATATCAGCGATGAGAACAGTAAGTCAGGAATTCCGCTGGCAGAGCTTGATGCACTGGCCGCTGAAGTCGCTGCACTGCCGCGCATTACCCTGCGTGGTCTGATGGCGATTCCGGCTCCAGAGTCAGATTATGTAAGGCAGTTTGAAGTTGCACAGCAAATGGCGGTAGCATTTGCCGGGTTGAAAACACGCTACCCAGGCATCGACACTCTCTCACTGGGAATGTCTGATGATATGGATGCCGCCATCGCGGCGGGTAGCACGATGGTGCGCATTGGCACTGCCATTTTTGGTGCTCGTGATTACACTAAAAAATAAGGAAAACTAAGGAACACCATGAATACGTTGACCTTCCTGCTCTCAACGGTAATTGAGCTGTATACCATGGCGCTGCTGCTGCGCGTGTGGATGCAATGGTCTCGCTGCGATTTTTACAACCCGTTCTCGCAGTTTATAGTGAAAATCACTCAGCCCATCATTGGGCCGTTACGCCGCATTATTCCCCCGATGGGGCCGATCGACAGCGCCTCGGCATTAGTTGCGCTCGTTCTCAGCTTTATCAAAGCAATCGTGCTGTTTAAGGTGGTCACGTTCCAGCCGATCATCTGGTTCGCCGCCGTACTGATTGTCCTGAAGACTATCGGGCTGCTGATTTTCTGGGTGCTGCTGGTGATGGCAATTATGAGCTGGGTCAGCCAGGGCCGCAGTCCTGTAGAGTACGTGCTAATTCAACTGGCAGATCCGCTGCTGCGTCCTATTCGTCGCATACTTCCAGGCATGGGCGGGATAGATTTCTCCCCAATGATTCTGGTTCTGCTGCTCTACGTTATTAACATGGGCATCGCGGAAGTGTTACAGGCGACAGGCAACATGCTGCTGCCGGGGCTGTGGATGGCGCTATGAGTGCCGTTACACCCTGCGACGACGGTCTGGTTTTACGGCTCTACATTCAGCCTAAAGCCAGCCGTGACAGTATTGTGGGTTTACATGGCGACGAAGTTAAAGTCGCCATTACCGCCCCGCCAGTAGATGGCCAGGCCAATAGCCATCTGGTGAAGTTTCTCGGCAAACAGTTCCGTGTGGCAAAAAGCCAGGTCGTCATTGAGAAGGGCGAGCTTGGTCGTCACAAACAGGTTAAAATCATTCATCCGCAACAGATCCCTCCCGAAATTGCGGCGTTAACTGATTAGGTATCCCATGCAAAAAGTTGTCCTCGCGACCGGCAATGCCGGTAAAGTGCGTGAACTCGCCTCTCTTCTGAGTGATTTCGGTCTTGATGTTGTTGCCCAAACGGATCTGGGTGTTGATTCTGCAGACGAGACCGGGCTGACGTTTATTGAGAACGCCATTCTGAAGGCGCGTCATGCCGCGCAAATTACCGGCTTACCGGCCATAGCTGATGACTCAGGTCTGGCGGTAAATGCCCTTGGCGGCGCGCCGGGTATCTATTCAGCCCGCTATTCCGGCGAAGATGCGACCGATCAGCAGAACCTGGAAAAACTGCTTCACACCCTGCAGGATGTTCCTGATGACAAGCGCCAGGCGCAGTTCCACTGTGTGCTGGTGTATATGCGCCATGCAGACGATCCAACGCCTGTTGTGTGCCACGGAAGCTGGCCGGGCGTGATTACCCGTGAACCTGCCGGAAACGGTGGTTTTGGCTACGACCCGATCTTCTTTGTGCCGTCTGAAGGGAAAACCGCAGCCGAACTGACCCGTGAAGAAAAGAGTGCAATTTCTCACCGCGGCCAGGCGCTGAAGCTGCTGCTGGATGCCCTGCGTAATGGTTAAGCTTCCGCCGCTAAGTCTTTATATTCACATCCCGTGGTGCGTGCAGAAATGCCCGTACTGCGACTTCAACTCGCATGCGCTAAAGGGCGAAGTCCCTCATGACGACTATGTGCAGCATCTGCTGAGCGATCTGGATACTGAGGTGGCCCATGCCCAGGGCCGTGAAGTAAAGACGATTTTTATCGGTGGTGGCACGCCGAGCCTGCTTTCTGGCCCGGCGATGCAAACGCTGCTCGACGGCGTGCGAGCACGGCTGAATCTGGCCGAAGATGCAGAAATCACGATGGAGGCGAATCCCGGGACGGTGGAAGCCGATCGCTTTGTGGATTATCAACGCGCTGGCGTCAACCGTATCTCGATTGGCGTACAGAGCTTTAGCTCCGCCAAACTCGAACGTCTGGGACGTATTCACGGGCCGGAAGAAGCCAAACGAGCAGCACACCTGGCGAGCGGTCTGGGGCTACGCAGCTTTAACCTCGACCTGATGCATGGTTTACCGGATCAGACGCTGGAAGAGGCGCTGGGCGATTTACAGCAGGCCATCGCGCTCAACCCACCGCATCTTTCCTGGTATCAGTTGACCATCGAACCCAACACGCTGTTCGGTTCCCGACCGCCGGTTTTACCGGACGATGACGCGCTGTGGGATATTTTTGAGCAAGGCCACCAGCTACTGACCGCCGCGGGATATCAGCAGTACGAAACCTCAGCCTACGCCAGACCGGGTTATCAGTGTCAGCACAACCTTAACTACTGGCGTTTTGGCGACTATCTTGGCATTGGCTGCGGCGCACACGGTAAGATCACATTCCCTGACGGACGCATCCTGCGCACCACCAAAACACGGCATCCGCGTGGGTATATGCAAGGGCGTTATCTCGAAAGCCAACGCGATGTCGCCGAAACCGATAAGCCGTTCGAGTTCTTCATGAACCGTTTCCGGCTGCTGGAAGCCGCGCCTCGCGCGGAGTTCACGCAATATACCGGTCTTACCGAAGACGTTATTCGTCGACAGATCGATGAGGCTATTTCCCAGGGCTACCTGAGTGAATGCGATGAGTACTGGCAGATTACCCAACACGGTAAGCTGTTCTTGAATTCGCTGCTGGAGCTGTTTCTGGCGGAGTGATGGCTGGTGAACGTACGCCTGATAAGCGTAGCGCCATCAGGAAAATTGCCGGATGGCGGCTGCGTCTTATCCGGCCTACAGGGTTAGGGCGGTAAGCGCAGCCACCTTCATCGATTAATACTGATTAAACATTTCCTGGATCTGCTTAGGATCCTTGGTTTGAGTCAGCGCAAGCTGCAGCAGAACACGTGCTTTTTGCGGGTTCAGGGAACCTGAAGCCACAAATCCGTATTTTGCATCATCAACTTCTGCATCCTGTGTAGTGGCGCCCGTTGGTACACGGGATGAACGCACTACAACGGTACCTTTATGCGCGGCGGTAGCCAGCGTATCGAAAATGGTTTTATACAGGTTACCGTTACCTACACCCGCACTGACGATCCCAGCGTAACCCGCATCCACCAGCGCTTTTGCCGGCAGATCGGAGGCGTTAGCGTAGTTATAAACAATCCCAACTTTCGGTAGCTCGGTCAGCTTAGACACATCGAACGGAGTAGACGTGGTGTGCTTACGCGCAGGCGTACGCTGGTAGTCGATTTTACCGTTATGGATGTAACCCAGCGGGCCGTAGTTAACGGATTTGAAGGTAGCGACGTCGGTAGTGTTGGTTTTAGTCACGTCACGACCATCCATAACGGTGTCGTTCATCACCACCAGCACTCCGCGGTTAGCAGAGGCTTTGTCTGCGGCAGTTACTACCGCGTTATACAAGTTGAACGGGCCATCAGCGCTCATACCCGTAGACGGACGCATTGCACCGACCAGCACCACCGGCTTGTTGCACTTGACGGTCAGGTCGAGGAAATAGGCGGTTTCTTCCATGGTATCCGTACCATGTGTTACCACGAAGCCGTCGGTTTTATCACACTCGGTATTAATCTTTTTCGCCAGCGTTAACCAGACTTCGTCATTCATATCCTGGGAGCCGATATTCACCACCTGCTCGCCTTTAACGACAGCGATATCTTTCAATTGAGGTACGGCCTCAACCAGATTTTCTACGCCAACCTTGCCTGCCGTGTAGTTAGATTTTGTCGCGGAATCACCGCCGCCGGCAATCGTTCCGCCAGTAGCTAAAATGGTGATGTTTGGCAGTGCAAGCGCCGCGCCGCTGAAACCCATAACCAGTGCGGCAAGTGCCGTTTTCTTGAAAAACTCCATGTTATTTCTCCAGTTACTTGAATTTGCAGCATTATGTCTATCCTACAGATGAATAATGTGACGAGTTCCAATTAACCAGATTTATATCTCCACCAAATTGCCGTTCTTAGAGATGGATATCAAAAAAACAGAAATATACAAAATAAAACGGCACAAAATGTTTCTGTGCCGTTAATAAGAGGTGAAGATTATTTCAGAGTGCTAACCAGCGTTTTACGATCGTTTTCCAGCGTCACAACGCGGGAACAAACATCTTTGCCAAACTGCTGGAAGTCTTGTTCCTGATTCTTCCATTCGTTCTGAATTGAGGTCTGCAAACCACCGAGGCTTCCGAGTACGCCCTGCAGTGGATTACCACCGCCTTTGAGCACGGCTTTCGCTCCCATCTCGTTGATGCTGTCCTGCAAAATGCCGCCCATCGCCTGATTCACCAGCTGTTGTCCGTCCGCGCGGACCTGATCAATCGCCTTATAATGGAAAGTCAGGCCATCAGTTCGATGCTCGATGATGCGGTTCATCTGCTCTTTCAATTGCGCATCCAGCTTGGTTAAGCGGCCACGCATGTTGCTGCTTTCACCGACCTCTTTGGCGATGATTTTGTCCAGCGCCACGCGACCTTTCTCTACGCGCGCTCTGGCACCTTCGTCGATCCACGGCAGGCTGCTACGCAACGCCGCCTGATAATCTTTGGCCTGCTCACGCTGTGCGGCGTTCAGGTTGTACTGTTTACCGTTGAAGGTGACATCACCAGCCTGGGTAATAACCAGGTCGCCATTCTCGCCCTTCACCTGCACCGTTTGTGGGCTCAAAATCACATCGTCACGCGGGGTGACGCTGCACTGGTAATCTGCATGTGCGGCCATCGCCGTGAACGTTAGGACTGCCGCCAGCAGCGTTTTGCGCATCATATCTTTCCCTCAATACAAATCGGGCCGGCATTTGCCGACCCTGTGCTACTTAGTCCCACCAAATATCGAAAAGTTCGCTGGTACGCACTTCTTCGAGTTTGTGCTCTTCCAGCCACTTACGCACGATTGCCTGGTGTTCTTCGGTGCATTTGCCGATTTCCTGCAGACAGATCAGACCTTCCCAGGCCAGATAGCCGCTGCCGTCAAAAGCCAGCTTGTTCGGTTCGATAACTTCATTGATAAAGTCATCAACGATTTGATCGACCTGCTCTCCAGATGTACCTTCCGGGAAACGCCATGCAACCGAAAATCCTACTTCCTGGAATTCTTCGATGTGCATCTTTTTACGCAGACGACGGCTACGGTTCTTTGCCATTATTTCACCCTCTCGAACATTAAGTCCCATACGCCGTGGCCAAGACGATGACCACGTTGTTCAAATTTGGTTACCGGGCGCGATTCCGGGCGCGGTACATAATCGTTACTCTCTGACTGGTTTTTATACCCGTCAATCGAGGACATCACTTCAAGCATGTGCTCCGCATACGCTTCCCAGTCGGTCGCCATATGGAACACGCCGCCCAGCTTCAGCTTACTTAAGATATGCTCAGCAAACGGTACCTGAACGATACGGCGTTTATTATGACGTGCTTTATGCCACGGGTCAGGGAAAAACAGCTGAACCATAGATAAAGAATTGTCAGGAATCATTTTATGCAGGACTTCAACCGCATCATGGCACATGACGCGCAGGTTCTCGACACCCTCTTCATGGGCTGAAGCCAGACACGCACCAACGCCAGGTGAGTGAACCTCAATGCCGAGGAAATTCTGTTCCGGACGCGCTTTCGCCATTGCAACCAGCGACGCTCCCATACCAAAACCGATTTCCAGCGTGACTGGCGCGTCACGGCCAAACAGTTCTGCGAAATCTACAGGCTCTTCGCTGAACTCAACGCCCATCACCGGCCAGTAGTTTTCCAGCGCGTGTTCCTGCCCTTTCGTCAGTCGCCCCTGGCGACGAACAAAACTACGAATCCGGCGCAGAGGGCGGCCGTTTTCATCAAATTCCGGTGAAATGACGTCGTTCTTCATAAAAGTTTAGTCTGCTGTGTTTGAGTTCTGAAAACGGGCATTATCCAAAGTTAGTTGCCGGATGCAAGTAAAGGAAGAAAGTGAGCAGCGGAAAGTTCCGGTTTACACCCCGTTGCCGCTGTGCTGCAATCTTGCCCCCGGCAATAATGAAACGGTAATCATGCAAGCGTCTCAATTTTCGGCTCAGGTTTTGAGCTGGTACGACAAATACGGGCGGAAAACGCTGCCCTGGCAAATTGACAAGACGCCTTACAAAGTATGGCTCTCTGAGGTAATGCTGCAACAAACTCAGGTTGCGACCGTTATCCCCTATTTTGAGCGCTTTATGGCGCGCTTCCCAACGGTAACGGATTTGGCCCATGCGCCGCTGGATGAAGTTCTGCATTTGTGGACCGGGCTGGGTTATTACGCCCGTGCGCGTAATCTGCATAAAGCCGCGCAGCAGGTTGTGACGCTGCATAACGGTATATTTCCGCAAACCTTTGATGAAGTAGCCGCCCTACCTGGCGTCGGACGTTCAACCGCAGGCGCGATCCTTTCTCTCTCTCTGGGTCAGCATTTTCCGATTCTCGACGGTAACGTCAAACGCGTGCTGGCTCGCTGTTATGCTGTAAGCGGCTGGCCGGGTAAAAAAGAGGTCGAAAAGAAGCTGTGGGAGCTGAGCGAGCAAGTTACGCCGGCCCAGGGTGTTGAGCGTTTTAATCAGGCGATGATGGATTTAGGCGCCATGGTCTGTACGCGCTCAAAACCTAAATGTTCCCTGTGTCCGTTGGAAAATGGCTGTGTGGCGAGCGCCAATGCAAGTTGGGCACTGTATCCCGGTAAAAAGCCCAAACAGACGTTACCGGAACGAACGGGCTATTTTTTACTGATGCAGCATGATGATGAAGTGCTGCTTGCACAGCGACCGCCCAGCGGCTTGTGGGGTGGTTTATACTGTTTTCCGCAGTTTGACGACGAAGATGGACTGCGCAACTGGCTGGCGCAACGACAAATTAACGCAGATAATCTGACCCAACTTAATGCGTTTCGCCATACCTTTAGCCATTTCCACTTAGATATTGTGCCTATGTGGCTTCCCGTGTCTTCATTCACCTCATGCATGGATGAAGGCAACGCGCTCTGGTATAACTTAGCGCAACCGCCGTCGGTCGGACTGGCGGCCCCCGTGGAGCGTTTGTTACAGCAATTACGTGCCGGTACACACGTTTAACGTACCGGACGATAAAGAGGACTTTTTATGAGCAGAACGATTTTTTGCACTTTCCTGCAACGCGAAGCAGAAGGACAGGATTTTCAGCTGTACCCGGGCGATCTGGGAAAACGCATTTATAACGAGATTTCTAAAGAAGCATGGGCGCAATGGCAGCATAAACAGACCATGCTGATTAACGAGAAAAAACTCAATATGATGAACGTCGAACACCGTAAATTACTGGAACAGGAGATGATTAACTTCCTGTTTGAAGGTAAGGATGTGCATATTGAAGGCTATACGCCAGAATCATAAGAACCGTTGCCGGATGGCGCTGCGCTTATCCGGCCTACGTTTTAATCTGGTCCTTGCAAACAACAAACACAACACGCACTCCCGGAATGATGAAAAAATTTCTCGCGCTTGCCGTTATTGCGCCGTTGCTCATCTCCTGTTCCAGTTCGACCAAAAAAGGCGATTCCTATAACGAAGCCTGGGTCAAGGATACCAACGGTTTTGACATTCTGATGGGGCAATTTGCCCATAACATTGAGAATCTGTGGGGATTTAAGGAAGTGCTGATTGCGGGTCCGAAGGACTACGTAAAGTATACCGATCAGTATCAAACCCGCAGCCACATCAACTTTGATGACGGTACGATAACCGTCGAGACCATTGCCGGGACAGATCCCGCCGGACACCTGCGTCGGGCGATTATTAAGACATTGCTGATGGGCGATGATCCGGGATCTATCGACCTCTATTCCGATGTCGACGACATTAAGATTTCCAAAGAGCCATTCCTGTACGGACAGGTGGTTGATAATACCGGCCAGCCCATTCGTTGGGAGGGGCGTGCCACCAACTTTGCCAACTATCTGCTGCAAACACGACTTAAAAGCCGCAGCAATGGCCTGCGTATCATCTATAGCGTGACGATCAATCTGGTGCCGAACCACCTTGATAAGCGCGCGCATAAATACGTTGGCATGGTGCGTCAGGCTTCACGTAAGTATGGCGTCGACGAGTCGCTGATTCTGGCTATCATGCAAACCGAATCCTCGTTTAACCCGTATGCGGTGAGCCATGCCGATGCGCTGGGACTGATGCAGGTGGTACAGCACAGCGCCGGGAAAGATGTGTTCCGCTCGCAAGGGCGCTCAGGCACACCAAGCCGTAGCTTCTTGTTTGATCCGGCCAGCAACATTGATACCGGCACGGCCTATCTGGCAATGCTCAACAATGTCTATTTAGGTGGTATCGATAATCCGACCTCACGCCGCTATGCGGTAATCACCGCGTACAACGGCGGTGCGGGCAGCGTGCTGCGCGTGTTCTCGAACGATAAAATTCAGGCCGCGAATATCATTAACAGCATGTCTCCAGGTGACGTTTATCAAACGCTGACCACCCGACATCCCTCTGCTGAATCACGCCGATACCTTTACAAGGTCAATTCCGCACAAAAATCCTATCGACGCCGCTAATGTATTCCTCTTCAGCCCCCTAAAACGGGGGCCTGAAGCACCAAAAATGTTAACTCCATCACTCTTTTGCTTTGCAATCAGAAATTGTTTGCAAATATTTGTCACAGGTAACAAAAAAAGAGTGCCTCTCATTGATAGAATCACATCATATAGCCACGGCAAATGTGCCTTTTAAAACATTCATCCGCATTACGGTGTGAGGAAATTAACATGAATCTTAAGCTGCAGCTGAAAGTTCTCTCGTTTCTGCAGTTCTGCTTATGGGGTAGTTGGCTCACTACCCTCGGCTCCTATATGTTTGTCACCCTTAAATTCGATGGTGCATCCATTGGCGCGGTGTATAGCTCGCTGGGGATCGCCGCCGTGTTTATGCCAACGCTGTTAGGGATCGTGGCCGATAAATGGATCAGTGCGAAGTGGGTTTACGCCCTTTGCCACCTGGTCGGTGCAGGAACGCTGTTTGCCGCAGCCGAAGTCACCACGCCAGGGGCCATGTTCTTTGTGATCTTGCTTAACTCCCTGGCCTATATGCCAACACTGGGGCTAATCAACACCATCTCCTACTATCGCCTGCAATCTGCCGGGATGGATATCGTTACCGACTTCCCGCCAATTCGTATCTGGGGCACCATCGGCTTTATTCTGGCGATGTGGGCCGTGAGCTTCTCCGGCTTTGAACTGAGCCATATGCAGCTGTACATCGGTGCGACATTGTCCCTGGTACTGGTACTGTTCACCCTGACGCTGCCGCATATTCCGGTTGCCAATCAGCAGAAAAACCAGAGCTGGACATCAATGCTCGGTCTGGATGCTTTCGCGCTGTTTAAAAACAAGCGTATGGCGATTTTCTTCATCTTCTCAATGATGCTAGGCGCAGAGCTGCAGATTACCAATATGTTTGGTAACACCTTCCTGCACAGCTTCGATAACAACCCACTGTTCTCCGGTAGCTTTATCGTGGAACACGCATCGGTGATGATGTCGATTTCACAGATTTCCGAGACGTTGTTTATCCTGACCATCCCGTTCTTCTTAAGCCGTTACGGTATTAAGAACGTGATGCTTATCAGTATTGTGGCGTGGATGCTGCGCTTCGGCCTGTTTGCCTATGGCGATCCAACGCCGTTCGGTACCGTGCTGCTGGTTCTGTCGATGATTGTTTACGGCTGCGCCTTCGACTTCTTCAACATCTCTGGTTCTGTGTTCGTGGAGAAAGAAGTACGCCCTGAAATCCGCGCCAGCGCACAGGGTATGTTCCTGATGATGACCAACGGCTTCGGTTGTATTCTGGGCGGACTGGTGAGCGGTAAAGTTGTTGAACACTATACGCTGAACGGTATTACCGACTGGCAGACCGTGTGGTTGATCTTCGCAGGTTACTCGCTGGTTCTGGCTTTTGCCTTCGTTGCGCTGTTTAAATACAAACACGTACGCGTTCCAGCAGGCACACAGACTATCGCGCACTAACGTTTACGCAGAGAAAAGCGGGTTACCAAAAGGTAAC
>NZ_SZWU01000049.1:284749-303322 GCF_005280935.1 Citrobacter sp. wls757
ACTTCACCACATATCCATACAGACGCTTAATACCGTCTGCATCCGTTTCACTGTAAACTCCTTGCAGCTCCGGCGAGAAGCCTGGCAGCAGGTTTACGCCCTCTTCCAGCGCCAGGAAATATTGCTGTACCGCCCCACCCCATACTTCGCCCGGTACCACGCACAGCACGCCCGGAGGATAAGGCAGCGCACCTTCCGCCGCAATGCGGCCAGCTGCTTCACTAATCCGCACCAGTTCAACATCACCACGGATAAAAGCGCTGTTCGCATCCTGTGGGTTCATCGCCACGGCAGGTAAACTTTCCTGACGGAACATCGCTTTTTGCAGATCTTTCACATCAAAGCTGACGTACAGTGAGTGCATCTCCTGGCACAGTTCACGCAGCGTGTAATCCCGATAGCGTACCGGATACTTGTTGAAGATAGTGGGCAGCACATCTGCCAGCGGCGTATCGTCTTCAATATGCTGCTCAAACTGCGCCAGCATCGCCACCAGTTGCGCCAGTTTCTCTGCGCTTTCTGCCGGGGTCAGCAGGAACAGAATCGAGTTAAGGTCGCATTTCTCCGGTACGATGCCGTTTTCACGCAGGTAATGCGCCAGAATCGTCGCCGGAATACCAAACTCGGTATATTGCCCGGTTTGTGCGTCAATGCCCGGAGTGGTTAACAGCAGTTTGCAAGGATCGACGAAATACTGGTCGCGCGCGTAGCCGGAAAAACCATGCCATTTAGCACCTGGTTCAAAGCTAAAGAAGCGGCGCTCGCTGGCAATCACCTGCGTCGTATAGCTTTCCCACGGTTTGCCATCAACTACCGGGGGAATAAACGGCTGAATCATCTTACAGCGGGTAAGTATCGCTTTACGGGCCTCAATGCCCAGCGTCACACACTCCGCCCATAGCCGACGGCCGCTCTCGCCTTCATGGATTTTGGCGTTAACATCCAGCGCCGCAAACAGCGGGTAAAACGGACTGGTAGAAGCATGCAGCATAAATGCATTATTCAGACGCTTATGCGGGCAGAACCGCGCCTGACCGCGAATATGGTTATCCTTTTTGTGGATCTGCGAAGTTTGCGAGAATCCGGCCTGCTGTTTGTGTACCGACTGGGTGACAAAGATCCCCGGATCGTTAGCATCGAGATCCAACAGCAGCGGTGACCCATCGGCCATCATCGGAATAAATTGCTCGTAACCGACCCATGCAGAGTCAAATAGGATGTAATCACACAGATGACCGATCTTGTCGATCACCTGCCGGGCGTTGTAGATCGTACCGTCATAGGTGCCGAGCTGAATGATCGCCAGACGGAACGGGCGCGGTTGATCGGCCTTTTGCGGCGCAACCTCGCGAAGTTGCTGGCGCAGGTACTCCTCATCAAAGCAGTGCTCGTCAATACCGCCAATAAAGCCAAACGGATTACGCGCCGCTTCCAGATACACCGGCGTCGCACCCGCCTGGATCAGCGCACCGTGGTGGTTCGACTTATGGTTATTACGGTCAAACAGCACCAGATCGCCGCGCGTCAGCAGCGCATTGGTTACTACTTTATTGGCCGCAGAGGTCCCGTTCAGCACAAAGTAGGTTTTATCCGCGTGGAAAACTTTCGCGGCAAATTTCTGCGCATGTTTCGCCGAGCCTTCATGAATCAGCAGATCGCCAAGCTTAACGTCGGCGTTGCACATATCCGCGCGAAACAGATTCTCGCCAAAGAACTCGTAGAAATGGCGCCCCGCGGGATGCTTTTTAAAGAACTCACCGTGTTGATGTCCTGGGCAGGCAAATGTGCTGTTCCCCATCTCGACATACTGAGTCAACGTGTCATAGAACGGCGGCAGCAAATCTTCTTCATACTGACAGGCAGCAGACTCCAGTTCCAGCCAGTCCTGCGCCTGACCGCGAATGACCGCATTCACGCCCGCCGGCAGATCAACATCCGACTCTGCGAACAGAAACACGGGTATATGAAAACCGGTGCGTTTCAGCAAAGCAAGGATCCCGCTGCGGCTATCCGCAACGGTAATGACGACTGCCGCAACGTCAGTAAAATCAGTACTGTCCAGCGACACCACCTGACGATGGCTGGACAGACGAGAAACCAGTTCTCCACTGGCGGCAATTTTCATTGATTTCATAAGCGCAATAACCCGTTTCGGGAAAATCAAAAGTCCCGGACAAAGCCATATTGCTTTGCCCACGAAATGACAGGTCAAACTGGTTACCAGCCCCGACCGCCAGACATCAGTAAAAGCAGATAGCCTCTGATTTTACTGTTATCCTGCAGTGAGCGTGCGCTGCCCTCACCGCATGGTGGGAGCGTAAAGATAAGTCGCAGGAAGGGGCAAACGTCGCGCAAAAAGGCGATGTTGAAGGCGATGTAGGGGGAGTAATATCATCCCAGGCAGCCCCATTCAGACAGGAGAAAATTCGCGCAATCATGGCACCTTTCACTTTCAGGCGCAAGATAAAATCCGGAGCCTGAACCTCACAGATAAACAAGCATTTCGTCTGTCAATCGCGGCATAATAATGCAATCTGAAAACATATTTTACCCAGAGAATTGCCTTTAGCATCAAGACGATAATGGGTATGCAGGAGCAAACGTGGTAATTGGACCCTTTATTAATGCTGGTGCCATTTTATTTGGTGGTGTTCTCGGCGCACTACTCAGCCAGCATTTACCGGAACGCATTCGTGCCTCCATGACCTCCATATTCGGATTGTGCTCTTTGGGAATTGGTATTTTGCTGGTTATCAAATGCGCTAACCTACCGGTGATGGTCCTGGCTACGTTGGTCGGTGCATTAATTGGTGAGTTCTGTTATCTGGAAAAAGGGATCAATACCGCGGTTGCCAAAGCGCAGCAGCTTTTCACCCGGTCGGATGCCAACACCACGCACGAATCCTTCATCCAGAGCTATGTGGCCATCATCGTGCTATTTTGCGCCAGTGGTACCGGGATCTTCGGGGCGATACATGAAGGAATGACCGGCGATCCGAATATTTTAATCGCCAAGTCGTTTCTTGATTTCTTCACGGCCATCATTTTTGCCTGTTCATTAGGTATCGCGGTATCGGCAATTTGTGTACCAATGCTGGCAATCCAGCTAACGCTTGCCACCTGCGCAGCAATGATTTTGCCCCTAACGACGCCAGCCATGATGGCCGATTTCAGCGCCGTAGGTGGGCTACTGTTGTTGGCAACCGGTTTACGTATTTGTGGAATCAAAATGTTTGCGGTTGTGAATATGCTTCCTGCCCTTCTGCTGGCAATGCCGCTTTCCGCCGCGTGGACGGCATTTTTTGCCTGAGAATGCGTGCAATAGCAACAATGTGGTGATAGATTGTGCAGTCTGCGTTGATTTGAAGAAATTTCGTTGACGAAACGAAGCGAATCGGTTTTAATGCGCCTCGTTGCCCGGATAGCTCAGTCGGTAGAGCAGGGGATTGAAAATCCCCGTGTCCTTGGTTCGATTCCGAGTCCGGGCACCACTATTTAGAAAAACCAGTCTTAGGGCTGGTTTTTTGCTTTCTGGGGTTCCGGGGGATTTCTGGTCGTCTCAGCTACTGATGCCACTGCTTTACCTCTTGAACCCCACCTGAGCATCTCCCTTTAGCTACGCCCTACCCTTCCGGTCACTGTGCCAACGTCTGCAGGTATTCACTCTGCCAATAAATACTATTTCCACTAGGTATACCTACTAGTGAATTGATCACAGCGAGGCAGCATCCGGTCTTTGTCCGGTCAGGAGAAGACAAACAGCATCGCTTCTGATGTGTGCAAAACACTACCGCGCCGGTAGGCTTGCTCAACCCCTCACAATCCCGGAATGGATTCCCGGCCTTGTTCACGGTTCTCAATAAAATCTGCTATGAGCACTCCTTCAACCAACGTTCACCAGCCACTGCTAAGCCTCCAGTAAGTGATGTTAGTGACGGTGTAAATAGATCCGTTTTAGTTCCAGGCATTTTTTGAGATCCCGGCAAAAGTGTGCGGATTGCCTGAGAACCGGTCTTATTTCAGGGACATTGGCTCAAAATCTGATTTATTCTACAATGCCCAACTGTTGTTATTTGTTTCTGTATTGTTTGGCGGTTTAGTGGTTTTTTAAATTTTTCCCTTGAGTTTATCGTATACGGCTTTCTCATATGAGTAGATGAAAGCCCAGCTATTTCCTTTGTTATTTTGGTCTCGCTCCTCAATCGAAGTATATGCCGGGTGCCAATAACCAAGGTTGTGAAGTATTTCATGGCCAATTTTCGAAGCCCAGAAGTCTGGATCGTTCCATCCCTCCGTAGGTTCTTTGAGCTTATCAGAGTTCAATCTAATATATAGAAAGCCCTGGGCAGTTGTGTCTCGCCCAAGATTTTTTATCGGATTGTCGAAATAGTTGTAGTAAGATGAACCCCACCAGATCTGAGTTGTGTATTGAGAAATAACAAGGAGTCTTGGATCTCCATTTGAAACATGAAGCGCTCCTCGTAGGTGCTCAGTGAACTGTTTAGTGTCAAGGGGTTGCACGCGCTGTCTCACCATAAATGCATAGTTTTCTGTAAAAATTTGGCGCCCAAGTTCGTCAAGTTTTGGAGCGTTTTTCTCCATTTCATACTTAATGGGCGCAGGAGTAGGCATGTTTGTTGAACGATTGAATGCAATTTCTATAACCTTGGGGTCAAGAGCAACCTCTAGGTAGCGGTCGACTCCCTTCTTGATAGTCTCTTTTGCCTCATCTGAAAACATCGGATCAATCCGGACTGCTAGTGATATTCCAGAAAGTTGATTTCTGGAAATAAACGAGTCAGCGGTAAAGTCTCGTGTGCTAAACATTCTTGCAATCGAACTTGTAGCATCTTGTTCCGCTGCATCTAAGGCTTTTGAGTCAGGAACCTTTTCGGCAAGTGTCGACGCTGTATTAATTTTTTGGCGCAACAGTATGGTGTTTTCTGGAGTTAGCAAATAAGCATATTCGGGAACATCCCAAAGCCATTGCGGTAGCCATACCGGATATCGATCCACCTCCTCATCTGCTTTAGCTGCGAATGACAATCCGAATAGTAGAATAGCGACAATAAAGTAGCAGTATTTTACGTGGCAACGGATGCAAATCGCCTTAATCGAACTGCCGAAGGCATTTCTTAAGTTTTGCAAGACCATGAATCACCTCTTGATTATTTTGGTAAGGCATGGCCCCGAAAGGGGCGAACTGGGGCCGTGTATTCAATGTGGTGAATGACATTACAATACGCAACCCGAATTGGAGTATAGATCGCATTCAATCGAGGGAAGGTGCGAGCAAGTGGGATAATTGCTTCAACATGATGCTCTGACAAAATTTTGACATACCCAAAATCCCAAAATAGGGCCTGTACATAATTGTGTGTAAATGCCTTTTCTCAAAAGTGACCGTCTACGCGGTCACCGAACTAGACAATAAAGCGGCTCATTGCCATACGCCAGTCCCTCAGCGGCATCGTCCATTTTTGCGATGCTACCTGTGTTCTCTGATCTGTATCGTAGGTCAAGTATCCAAAGTGTTGACTAGCAACTCACTGGTAATGCCCGCGGTTGGTAAACGTACCCTACAAAACCGGCATTTTGCTTCAACAAATCCCCCCAAAAAGTCGGGTGCTCTGCATGGCTATCAACGTATTGCATACATGACCCGAAAAACCTGGCTCACTCAGTTATGGTTGGTTTCTGGTAGACTTGAGCAGCTCATGTTTTAATCGACATTGGCCATTTCGAGCCAATATGGAACATTTTGCCCAATGTGATTCAGTAAAAATGTTTTGTCTTTGTCTCTTCTTTTGTCTTTTTTAAAGGGATTGAAAATCCCCGTGTCCTTGGTTCGATTATTCGCCGCCAGCGGCTCACCCCTTCGGGGCCAGCGCGACAAGCGCGCTGTTCAACGCTTACAGCGTTAGTCCGAGTCCAGGCAGCACTCATTTAAAGAACCCGCCCAAAAGGCGGGTTTTTGCTTTTGGCGAATAGTCACTATTCTCTCTTCACCGAACTTTGTTTCAACAACGCATAACGATTAAGAAGCTGATTAATCCGCATATCGAGTTGCTGATACAAAGCGGGTGATACACTTCCCTGCTTTTTTAACTCCTCATCAATTTGACGCAATAACTCTTCTGTCGGCGGCGATTGGTCAAGCTGGCGGCGGATAGTGAAAATGGCTGATTTCAGCTCCGAACCCGTCAGATATTTACCTTTACGTTCATCAAGTGAATTTAGCTGGGCAGTTAACGCCTCCAGCCCCTGCTGGGCATGATGCCAGTTTTGCAGAGCACTTTCCGGCAACGCTTCCGTGTTTAACTGTTTCTGTAATCCGCTGGCGAATACCGTAGTCTGCGATTCTTCCGGCCACAGGGTGACTAACTGCTGTGCTAATGATGCTGCATATTCTCTTGACCACAAAGGTGACAGGCGATGTAAAACGTCCAATTGCCCTTGCGTTGCGGCGATTAATTCCTGTTTCTTCTCCTTCAAATCTGAGGAATGTTTCAATGTGGACAATTGTTCAGGTGTTAGCCCCCGTGGCAATGGCTGAACGAGTTCAAATCTGTCGGCCCACATAGGGCTGATACCAAGAAAAGCGCCTGTACTCACCACTGCCGTAACCATGACACCGATGGTGAATCCCACCCACATTCGCCGGGGTCGATGAACGCTTTGAGTAGCAAACTCCGCTGCGCTTGATTGATCGGGCGACGATGCCTCATTAACCACAAAGACCAACTGTGGCAAAGACGTCTCAGCGTGATTAGTCGTAACTGAAGCCGGTATCATCACAGCGGTGGATCCCGAATCCGCTTCAGACTTCTCCAGGCGTAAAGCTGCGTTATGCATCCAGGTAACGACAGCGTCTAGTTTACTTAACGATTTTAACTCAAGGCGTTGCAGCACCTCACAGACATGTTTCAGACTCTGCTCAACCCGATACACCATCGATAAATCTGCATATGACAACGTTAGCGTGCGTAATTCTTGCTGTAAACGAGCTGACAGCCATGCCAATATTTCAACGCGGGCATGGGTTTGCTGCGGCCATATTACGCTCCAGTGATGCGTCAGTAATGCCTCCAGCAGTTCAGCGCTTTCGGCCAGCCCAGCCAGACCTGCGCTACGAATTCTGGCGACGGTATACCAGGCCAGTGTTTGCAGTTCGACTCCGTTATGACGAAACAGCGCCAGGCTTAACTGTTCCACTTTTTGCCAGTCAACGTCCGGGCGTGCGGGGTGAGTCAGCTTGCTGATTTCATCACGTAACTGACCAAACTCCGTGAAAGCACGCGGATCGCCGCCGGTGCTGATGCGATTCTTTTCCATGTCAGTACACTCCCGTCTCAAGCCACCCCTGCTTCTTAAGATGACGAATAAGAACCCGCCCCTCAGGGGTAAAATCAGTGCCATAGCGCACAATGCCAAGATCATGAAGTTCCGCATCAATGGAATAACGCAAATGCCCTGGCATTTCCTGCTCCTGCATCGTTACCTGAATGTCTTTTAGTCGCGGTTCATACTTCAACAAAACCTGAGAAAGCGTGCTGATAAGCTGATGTGCTGTTCCCGGCATACCCTAGAGGATTTTGGTCATATCCGGCAGACCATAATCGGGTAAATGTTTGAGGCTACCGGCACGAGTATTCAAAATGCGCTGCATATTATCGAGGACGGACAAGATGACCTGCGTATTTTCGCTGACTGCGTGCAAAGGAAAACCACCGGAAAAATTACCCAGCAAGATGTCATAAAGAGAAGGCTGTTTAATCATTACTCATCCTCCGGCATCAGGAGAACCAGAGCCTGAGAATTTAATTCAATCACTCGCGCCTTATCAGGATCGAGATCTTCACGACGTAATACCACACGCCATGAATCTTCAGACTGATCGGGAGAAATAAACATTCCCGCCACGGCAACATATTGCGCTTCGTTTTCGAATGGAATATCGACAGTTACGCTTTCACCAGGTCGTACCCGAACATCTCTCTGAGCCAATAAATCTGCTTTCGCCACCGTACTATCTTGCGCAAATAAGGACTGATAATTAGCCGAGTCAAATGCTTTTCGATCTTTGAGTTGGTAAATACGCACGACCGTCGAAAGCGCTATGCCCTGCGCATTTTTATTTGCAGCTTCTCTGGCGGAAAGATCCAAATGCAGGGTTTTAATTTCCTTATAAAAAATCGACTTCGTTAATGACACGGTACCTTCAGATACTTTTTGTGTCAGACCACACCCAGTAACTAAACTGACCATTCCGGTTATTACGGCAAAATTAATAGCGATAATCGCCAGTCTCATCGGCTTCCCTCCGTTGAACATGTTGAGTAAGGCTCTGCCAAAGCCCAAGCTTAATTGTTATAAATTGATTCTTCGCTTTCTGGTTATCCAGACGCATCACAGCCGTGCGGCCAAGCTGAACTGCGTGCTCGCTTTTATTACTGGTAAGATGAGCATCCGGAAGCACCGATCGAGGAATGCGTAATTGCAGCCTCGCATTCACTCTGGCACCTAAATAAACATGCATCAGCGCGAGAAAATCATGGTAAAGCTGGCCACCCGGTAACCATTCGCGAGCTTCATCGGGAACGTCCGTTGTAAGCGTAATTAGCACCTGACTGTTAATATCTACGGCGCTACGTCCCATCACCGGACGAGAATGGAGGCTAATGGGTTGCCGCACACTCATTTTTAACGCCTTATCCAGCAGGATTAAGCGTTTATCATGAGGGGTCACGGTGGTATTTGTTGTTGGCGATAATAAAGAAACCAGCGCGGATATACCTTCTGCCGTACGCGTTGGCATTCTCATTATTCCCAGCAGCGCCAAAAAGCGCGATATCGGGGTAGCTGTTTGTGTGGCGCACCCCTGAATTCCCAGCCCAGTCAACCCCAGCAAATATTGTGAAGTCTCATCTGTCGCGCCTGAGCGAAAAGTCGCTGGATAGCTGTATTTACGCCAGATTCGATAAAACTGCGTAATTAAGCGATGGTTAAAAATATCCAGAAACTCAGCGGCAACGTCCGCACCTTCCTGACGCTGGGCAATATCATCCTGATAGGTTGTCGGCAGCGGCGATTCCACGCCATACAGCCCCATAAAAGTGACACGAACCGTTGGTGGAAGTGTGGGTTGCTGCGGATCATATTCTGCACTTTTTAGTTCACCCGCCGGGAATCCCATCCCCGGATGAGGGCGAAAACGAATAGTATCGAAACGTGGGCTTTGTTGGCTTCCGGGACAGGGCGCTTGTGGATCCCACTGTTCCAGCAACTGACAGAAACGATAAAAATTAGTACGGGGCAGGTGTTCGCCAAGGCTCGTTAGCAACCGGGTAGTCGCTGATTGTGATTCTCTTTCCATCGCAAGCTTTTCCCTGCCGGCTGTATGATTAAAGTAAGCTGATTAAACAAATGAATATCCGCATACAATGCAAAAAAGCGGTTAAGCATTTCACCACACAGATGAATATCGCCTTTGCCTGTAAATCCGTTGTCATCAAGCGTTACTTCGATGTCCACACCACGGAGTAGAAATCCTTTTTCAAAGCGCTGTATTTCATGTTGTTGAACATCCATGATCGCATCCAGACGACGATAATTAAGTTCATCATCCTGCCAGTTATAGAGAGACAACGTTCCTTTGAGCACTTCAGCGCTGGCCATCATATTCAGAAAGCTGGATCCCAGGTGACTCAACACTCGCCAGTGAAAACGATCCTCAGCGGGAGGGTAAGCAGGTAGCGTCGGTTTAGACAGATTGCGCACGGCAAGCGGTGTCTGGAGGATCTGCTCACAACGATTGAGCAATGTACTTTGCAAAGCTCGCCGCGGTAGCTGACCGTTTGTTCCGGTCACTTTCAAAGACAAGGTTTCATACTCAGCAAGGCGATCCCGCTCCCAGGCACCTCCGCCGAGGATCAGCCATGTATCATACAACCCGGATACGCCGCGTCTGACACGAGTATGGTAATAACGCTCGGGTGCGTTACGGCGCATCATGCCTCCCTTGTGGCGAAAACTGGTGAAAGGGGCATAAACGGCGTTACGCGTTCGCTGTGATCCTGAAACCGCATCGACTGCATAAATTTCCGTGTGGCCATCTTGCAACCTTCGCGGACGCAACAAATATTCGCTTTCCAGACCATTAACTACCAGCGGATCGGCTTCGATAGTGAAAAGATTAATAACCGGAACACAATGAAGACGAATGTTTTCACTCCGCACAGGAAGCTCAGAATCCCACTGTTGAGTCAGTACCGCTTCTATTTCAAAGCAGTCTATACCCTCAGGAAACGATATTTTTTCCAGACCGTTAAGATGGACAAACATAAATTTTTCGCGGAACGTAAAATACTCAAGCAATAATTGCCAGCCGCCAAACGCCGTATCGCCTTTTGGCCACAAACTGTCTTCATCGGCAAATCCACCCGGGGAAAAGAAACCCTCCAGTCGAATACGTTCTACGCTGTTGGGGAGTCTCAAATAAAGAGAAGCCAGACGCTTTGTCAAAGCCAGGTGCAGCGCGTGGGTTACCGGCGCGTCACCGCTGAGGTAAAGGCTGAGACGCGTCAGATCGGTTTGCGACCAGTCCATCTGTGGATTGCACTTTATTTGTAGACGGATGACCGAGCGCCCATCAGGTTCGGCATCAATATTCACCGCCGCGACAGACAGCGGATTGAGCGTGACGGGCTGGGTAGTACGATACTGACATACCGTTTTTTTAGGGCCAACGGGCTGTGACAATACGCCAAACCTCGCGTTAATCCGCTCGCTCATTTTCAGCACATCAATATCAGGTAAAAGCTCGACAATACTTAAGGAGGGAATGGTACGTAAATAATGTGGCCACAGCAGACTCATCAACCCTTCGGTAAATTCAGGGAGATGATCGTCTATTTTGGCGCGCAATCGCCCCATTGAAAATGCAAAACCTTCAAATAACCGTTCCACATAGGGATCGGGAATGCCGGCTTTATCCAGATCCAGCATCGCTGCACGATCCGGATGCGCCTGCGCAAACTCTTTTGCCGCTTCCCTTAAATAACGCATTTCCGCGTCATAATAACGCAGAGTTAAATCTTCCATTTTACAGTTCGCTTATTTTGTTTTAACCGCACAAAACGGCGGCTCTGGCGGGATCAATGGCGACCAAACCGGACAACAGTGAGTCCATCTCTGGTGCCAGACGCGCTTTGTCACTTTCACTGCGGTTGGCTTTTAAACGCAAAAGTTTCAGCCGTCGCGCTTTAACTTCAAACAGCAGCTCAGGCTCCCATTGTTTGAGAGTGAGAGAGTGTGCTGTAGTATTCAATTCCCCAAGCAAATGCAGCGCGAGATCGTTGCGCCCACATTGTTCTGTCAGACGGGCCATCAACAGCTGGCGTAACCAACGCTGTCGACGTGAAACAATACCTGGTCGTGCCTGAACCCAGGCGAGCGCGGCTTCAACGCCTTCGCTATCCGCTAACGTCAAAGCTTCGCTTTCAAGTAGCAGAATATCGTCGTCCGCTCCTGCACTAGCCGCAGCGATTTTTTCCATCTGCCAGTCACTTTCCTGTAGCACGTCACGGGCTATCCACTCACGCGTGACATCATCTGCAAAGGGAGTCCCATCGTTAAACGCCAGCGTTTCCAGCCCCGGCATCCGATGCAGCAGCATTTTCAGATCGCTGATAATAATCCCGGCATTTTTATCCCATGGCGATCCCGCTCTTGTTAATGCCTGATGAAGGTACCACTGCACGTCCAGCCAGAAATGATTCACTGCCTCAACAAATAAGCTGTCCGTTAACTCAATCAGTTCAGTCCAACTTTGCTGCAAATAGAGACGTTTGAGCTGCGCGCGATAATCACTCTTGGGCGGCACCAGGCGCGTACGTCCGGCGCCATCTGGCGGTGGAAGCTGGCTGACCGTATCGAGCCGCACGCTTTTCATCAAATGATGCGCCGCCAGCCAGCCATCCGGCTGATCGCTTAAGTATTTCGCCAACACCCGCGCCTGCTCCAGCAGCTCACGGCCAGAGGCAATACTTTTAAGGACAGGAGTTTCTGCGCTGTGCCTACTGGCTTGGGTACTGATATTTTGCGGCACCAATGCCTGAGCCCCGCCAGATTGGGCCAGACGGTTCTCCAGCGCGCTATAGAGCGCCCCAAGCCCAGGACGAATACTCTCCTCTCGCTGGCTAAACTGCTGCTCCAGCAGCATCAGCGCACCGGCGATCCGTTGCGCGTCAGGTCGTGAAACTTCGGGAAAACGCGCCAGACTATCCAGCATCCGCCCGCCTGCCAGCCATTCAAGAGCAGCTTTATGGCTGTTGGCTCTTAAGGGATGGAGAGAATCGCCATATTGTTGCATCAGGCCAGCCAGCAAAATCAGACCATCCGCCAGGCCGGGCTCACCATCCTGATACAAACGTGCCCATGTGTAGTAAGTGACAACACGGACATCCTTACAGGTGGTGATCAGAAGTTTTTCCGCAAGCTCAATGATGAGATCCGTTTGTGCGCCAGAAAGTTTATTCACCTCCTCTCGCATGCGCTGAAAATCATCGTCATAGCCAGGATCTTCACCACCGGGGTTGGCTGCTGAAATGGGCAATAGCCAGTTTTTCCATAGCGTAGTCTGCGTTTGCGCCTGTTCCATTAGTTGCTGTTGTTCATCTGGCGAAGCCGTGCTGGCAGCCAGTAGACGTTTCAGAGCGCTCATTCTTCTTCCTCTGAGGAAATATTGCCGCTTACAACAAAAATTGCTTCTGGTAGTTCAAAATCGCGGAGTTTGAGTAATACAAGGGGACCTTCACCGGCTTCCGTTCGCAGGGTATAGTTCAGCGGCAATCCATCCTGCGCAGTCCAGCGCAGGTTAAAACCGCTACTCACGCCAGCGTTATCGGTTATCTCCGCTTTCTCAAGCAGTCGGATCCACCCCCAGGTACCGGGGTTATCTGAGTAGATTCGGGTTCCCGTTTTGGTGCTCACCCAGCTTAGGGTTGCCCCTGACGCTTGCGTATCAGCAGGCCAGACAACATTTTTCCACGCTGGCATCTGATTAACGTAGGTGAGTTTCTGTCCATCCAGCACGAGGTCAGTCTGCATCACGTCGCGCGCCGTTCCAGGACGCAATTCAAAACGCATCCCGGCTTCCCCACGAATAAATGCGACATCCGCAATTTGACTGAGCTGATCCATTGCCTCAATGAACGCCGGATTAAACTCCAGCCCCTGAGCATTCACCGTGTCGGCAACCCAGTGACTTCCCTGTTTATGCAACACACCGCTTAAATGACTTTCGAGAAAATGCGGGATTCGCCCGTTATCGCTTCGCAGATATTGCGCCAGCAGCGGCAGAGAAGCCTCACTGCCAACATCGCGAAACGGATAACGTCCGCCGAATGCGCTGTTCCAGTCATTCACAATCAGCGCCTTCCATTGCGCATTCAGGCCCGCCGCGGTTGGTTGCAACACCTGCTGCCATGACTGCTCCAGCGGCTGTACAAACATCGTTTGACCAAATCCACTCCATGCTTGCCCCAGACTGGCAGCCACCAGATTGCCATAGTCACGCGTGGTGGTGAGATCGACGGTTTTACCCTGAAACACCGTTTGCGCCAGCGCCTGACTCATTCCCTGCGGATCGGCAGCGTTAGTAATTTGTTGGAGTTTCAGCCTGACCTGCGTTACCCGGGTCAGGTAGGTTTGCAGACTCAGATGACTGATATCCTGCCCAGCCGATTGTTCATCCATTAATGCCAGGATTGGCAAGAAGGTACTCGCCATAGGGCCTTCTTCCCGCGCATGTTGGTCAATGGTTTGATTTTCTTTGGTGTTAAATAGATCCTTTGCCGACTTCACCAGTGAGTCCGACAGCGCTTCTCCGGTTAACCCTGTGCGTCCCTGAACGGCGAGCGTATTCATTAACGCAACCAGAGGAGACTGACGGATATCTGCAATCAACGTGAGTTGATCGATAGCATCACTTAGCGTCTGGGTGCGCTTCCAGCGAATACTGTTGAGAAAATCCAGCCAGTTGTCGGCAAAATCCGTAAAGTAACGCTCGCTAAGACGCACCTTTAAGGCCTGTGGAGAGAGAGGGTCACTTGCAGAATGCGTATCATCTCCCAGCACCTGATCCATTTCTTCCCGACGGTTGTTTACGATTTTCTCAATGGCGGGCAAAATCTCCTCTTCCCAGGCTTTGCGGGTATACACGCCAGCAACCGAACTGTGGGTATAAAATACGTGCTCTGCCCGGGTATCGCCGGTCATGTCTTCCAAACGAAGATCGGTGTAATGCGGCGTTACCTGTTCAATGATTTTCTGATACAGGGCGGCTTCGCCATTGCGGATCCCCATCTGACGAATTAACAGCGTTCGCACCTGGCTAATAAGATTTTTATCGGCTGCTATCTTCCATTCAGGATGCGCCTGAAGGTTCTCTCCCCAGAATTGCCAGAGCACAGGGCCAACGCCCTGCCATGATGCGCGCGAAATACCCGCTCGCTCCGGCCAGTCTTGCATCAGCGCCTGACTAAAAAATGACGCCTCCATCTGTTCAGGCCGGGAAAGCATCAGATACATTTTCAACTGGTTGTAGGCGATCTTTGCCTGGGCGGCAAACTGCGGGCTGTCTGGAGCCAGTCGGGTTAACGCCGTTAATTCCTGGGTAAGATGTTGGGCGGCTTCATCACGCAGGAGCGGAATAGCGATACGCGTATAACGTGGCCATAGCGCATCCAGCAGAGCATCATTTTGGCTTAAGCCGAAGCGGTAGTACCACGGCGTCCCATTCTGCTGACGCCAGCGAAGCATGCCTGGCGTTTGCTGCAGAGCAGACAGCGCCGTAAGACGCTCGGCGAGCGGTTTATCCGCACCCCCTGCCAGGCTCGCCTGGTCCAGACTTTCGCCAATCAGATTGCGATTCGCCAGGAAAGACACCACCATTCCCGCTCCCCATAGCAGCATCAAACCGGCTGTACCGACTGCCAGCACGCGCATCCCTGAACGGCCTGTACGCTGTGCCTTAAGTTCAGCAGGTAACGCAGGGAGTGAATCAAGCAGCGCACGCCAGCGCTCATCACGCATCCAGGCATGCGCGACGTGCGATGAAGTATTTTCCGCATACTGGCTCAGGATTACCGCCGCCAGCGGCAGAGGCCGATGCGGGCTGAAAAAAGTGGACAACGATTCGCTGATAGCTTCTGCGCCAGGCATCAGCAAATTAGCCATTTTCAGTAAGAAGTTATCACGGATATTGCGCGTAACCTGCTGCGTACCCTGCTCCGCCATCTGCATTGCCAGCGAGGTCAACTGCGAACGACATAAAGCCGTGGTGCATCCTGCAGGGAACAAACATGTCGCAGAGTGCAGGGTTACGTCATCCCGGACGAATTGAGTGCCATGCAGCGACCAAAGGTATAACGGTACTCGCCAGCGGAGCGTGGTAAAAACAGCCTGAAGATGGCGGGCGGCATTATCAATTTGTTCTGCGGTTAAAGAGACAACAGGTGCCGATTGAACCAGTGTATCCTGGTGCTGAAAAGTGGGGGTTACCCATACAATCCCATCCAGCGGACGCCGATGCAGCTTGCGTATCGCATCAAACAACGAGGCATCTGGCGCTTCAGTGAGCGTACCTCCCCAGATTAACACCACGCCATCCCCTTCAACCCAGCGTTGAGAGGTGAGTTTAGGTACTAATTGATCAACCTGGGAGGCATCCCCCATCACCAGCAGGAGACGCGTTTTGGCGCGCCAGCGATAACTGTAATATACCTTGAGTACATCACGAATTTCCCCTATCAGCATATTCCCGGAGGGCGGTTCCTCTATTCGGGATTCCTTGTCTGGAAAAACTCTATCGTTTTCCTCTTTTACCCGAAAAAGGTGCTCCTTGGCATAAATGTTGATAAGTGGATACCAGCGAACAAAAATAATCAAAATTACCGTCAATATACCTAAGATGACTTTTTTCGTAAGTGAATCAGCCCCCAGGAGATCACCATAGCTCCTAATCAGCCATGTCAGCCCCGCTAAAAATGCCACAATTAAAACAAGCAGACTTCCCCTACGCCACAGATGGCTTGTCGTATTCATTATTACTCCAGGGTAAAACGGTGCAGATATATAATTGTTCTTCCTGAACAGAAACGACTAAATATGACTCTAAGTTATGCTTTGACATATCAGCCGCCACGCCAGCGCATAGCCAACCGGAAAATGGACCGGGGATCCCCATAAATCTTTCAAGAATAATTTTGTTTTCAACCTGCCAATGAGCGCCATGATTGTGACCAATTGGATAGAGTTGCACACTCAACAAATCAATTAACTGACCATCAGACACAATGTTTTTTGTATTTATCGCGCTTACCTGAGTAGTAAAAAAAGTGGTTAAATCTTGAGGTAAACACGCTTTATCCAGAGGCATTGGACGTAGAAAATAGCACTTACCGTTGAACCCATAAATACGCGCTACGTCATCGCTGGTTAAAAGAAAGACAGCCATTCCATCAGAATAATTCTGATGCCCGTTAAATTGTAAAACCAGAACAAGATCGCTCCTGACTTCTGCATTTTTCAGGTTCGCTTCCAGTCGATAAAAAGGAAACTCCATTTCCACTCGTACAGAGGAAGGTTGTGGCCTGCTAGGGAAAGTCATCTGCCAGATGCTATGAAAGTTATTTTGCAGTAAATGCCGTTCTTCCGTTGAACCATCGGTGATGAGTGTTACATGCAAAGGAATGGCTATCGGTAATATACTCAGAGATTCAGCAATACTGTTCAGCAAAACAGTCACTGCATTGTCTTGATTTTTGACATTAGGCAAATAGTCAATACGATGAGCTAAACCACATTTATTCTCAATATTTGTGGGATTACCTGCAATAAACGAAACGGTAATTTTCTCTGGTAACAATATGCAGCTATTCATCACGACAATAGAGCGCTGTCCCCAGGACTGCCATTCACGCTGAGAAATCAATATTTCTTTTTGCAAAAATTCATAATATTCAAGCGCCCGCCCATATAAATATGCTCTAACACTAGCAATTATTAACCACAGGAAAACTGGAAAAATTGAAATCAGCCAGATATTGACATCATTAATAAAAAACAGATGCTCTGTTGCATGCAATACAAAAAATAAGACACTTACTATTACTGATAATACACCAGCCAGTATCCATCGCCAGAGAGAAAGAGGTTCAGGAGGTATGGGCGTGATAATTCTATGGCGTTCCCAGCCCATGGTTTCATCCTATTGATGCTTCCGGCGCACTTGAAATAACCTGACATCCACACAAACTGTGGCATCCATCGACAACTATCGGCTTACCATCAGAAAACCATTCTGGCGAACCTTCAATAATAGGATTAACACCATGGAATGGTATCGGGCAACTGACCATATCACCCAGAAGCACCACTGTTTTTCCTTGAACAAGCATGGTGGAAGATGCCGATATTACACTTCCACCATGAGTTGTTTTATCACCAAGCAAAACAAAACCTTTTGACATATTTCACTCCAGTAAAAAAAGAAAACAAATAGACAATTAATAAAAAACATCAAAAAAAGCCAGCCACTTTCTTCTTCAAAGTACAGCCTTCACTTAATAAAGATAAACGAGTTTTTTCCGATGGGTGATTTTAATATACTCATTATAATCTTTATGCGTGACCTTATATTTGCCAATCATAAAGTCACTCAGCCTGACCTTATGCAGGTATTTATCATCCTGGTTCATGCTGAAGGGCAGTTTTTCCCAAATCAGCGGACCGAAGTCCCCCATTAAAAACTCACCGCCCGCGACCGGGACCATATTATCCAGCGAGCGCTTCACCAGCGCCTGCGTGAGCTGCTGGTTTTCCGCACTGGTGCTGTTATCACAACCGGTCAGCGCCAGAATAAATATTCCCGGGGTAAGAAGTTTCAGAATATGCGCCGTCATCCGTTATTCACCACACAGCGAAAGCCAAAATTGGGAGGAAATTGGTCATCTTCTGCTTTATGCCCGTCAAAAAGTGGGGAAGGGAGGTTCGACTTGCGAAACATGGTCAGGGCATACTGATAATCTCCTCCTGAATATCCCCTCATAACCTTCCTGTCGCCGGTCCCCGGTCCCTGCGGGTTATCAACCGGCGAGTGTGCATAGTAGTCCGCCGCATACCAGTCATTAGCCCATTCATCACCGCTTAGTCCCATGTCATACAATCCCAGTGGATTGGGGGGATATTTCCCGACCGGGTAAATCGATATCCCTACACCATTCATTTTTGCTCTTTCATCAAAGGTGGGAACATTGACTCCGCGCTCTATTTTTCCGTTACTGGTGGCATAGGGCAAATACTGTCCCCGGGAGCGGGCCGCGTATTCCCACTGCGCTTCAGTGGGTAAATCCACCCGTTTACCCGACATTTTACCCAGCCACAGGCAGTAGTCTTTGGCCATCTGCCAGGGGACGCTGACGGGAACGTCATCCGCCAGTAACTTCCCATCAAAAATATAAGTAAGCTTTTTGCCTTGGGTGATTTTAATATACTCATTATAATCTTTAT
>NZ_SZWU01000049.1:303638-303865 GCF_005280935.1 Citrobacter sp. wls757
CTCACCACGCAGCGAAAAACATATTTAGGAGAAAATCTATAATCTTCTGCCTTACGCCCATTCAAAAGTGGAGAAGGGAAGTCTGACTCACGAAACATGGTCAGGGCATACTGATAATCCCCTCCCGGATAGCCCCTTTGTACCTTCCTGTCGCCGCTCTCCGGTCCCTGCGGGTTATCAACCGGCGAGTGCGCATAGTAGTCCGCCGCATACCAGTCATTAGCCCA
>NZ_SZWU01000016.1:0-5665 GCF_005280935.1 Citrobacter sp. wls757
TCCCGTTTTTGCACCTGAAGGCCGTTGGTGTTCGAGCACCGCGGCTTTCGGCTTTTTAGAAACTGTCATCACATTACTCCCGGAACCATCGCAGCCAGGCTCGCCAGAACCGGGCCGAGGGAATCAGTCGGCAGAAAGCGCAGTAAAGCTTCTGCGGCTTCCCGGACCTCTTTCTCCAGTCGCTGGATTGGCTGCCCAAGCAGCTTTGCCTGATGGGCGTCTCCACATTCTTTGATGGCATCCGCGATCAGCTCTTCATTCGTTTTGCCCGTTACCAGACCGAACTCGCGCGCTACTGCTTCGTTATCTCGAGCCATCACCGCCACGATCGCCGGAGTCAGCATCTCCAGGTACTTGTCATACTTCGGACCGGTGTTATTAATCATCCGGAAGAAATTAACTTTGGTTCCGTGCACCGAACCGGCCAGCAACAGGCCACGACCACCACTGGCAAACCACTCTTTCGCAACCAGCTGCGAGATGTAGTTTTGCGCATCGCCGGGCGTTGCCCTATTCCAGGCTTTTACAGCCTCCCGGATGTTCGAGAGTTTGCACGATTGGCGCGGAAGCTCTTGATATTTCGATGTCACCCGCCCAAGGGCTGGGCTGCTATCATGGTTAAAAGTTCGTGTTTGCATTGTCAGTGCTCCTACTTTGGTAAACCGTCTGTATGGTTTGGGTAGAGGTCTGGCCTGAGCTCATGGGGAGTTACGCCAGTGGCTGCGTAGATTTGCAGGACCCGATCAGCAGGAACCACGCCCTGATACCGGTTTTTCCAGCGGCTTACTGACATTGGTTTGATGCCCAGCATGGTTGCGAGATTTGTTGCAGTGCCAGCGGACTTAATGGCTTTTGTTAACCCGTTCATCGTTGTCTCCGATTTGAATACAATCAAATTAAGCCTTAGACTTAATTTATTGTCAAGCCTGGGGCGAATTTTCAAGTTTAAGCAAAAGGCTTATCCTTCTAACCATGAAAGAGAAAACCGTACTTAATCCGATACTTGTTGAACGCCTTTCAGAGTTGAATGGCCGTGGCATGACCAAATCCGATATGGCGAGGGTTGCTGGGGTAACTCCACAGTCTGTAAACGGCTGGTTTAAAAAAGGCGTGATCAGCAAGAAATCTGCCCTCGCTGTTGCAGACGCTGCTGGCGTGTCTGTGCCATGGCTACTCGGCGAGGATGTTGGAGAGAAAGACGGCCTGAAGCCGGACGAACAGCGACTGCTGGAGCTCTACCGCCAGTTGCCGGAAGAAGAGCAGCAGAACATGCTCCGCATCTTTGCCATTCGCCTTAAGGAGTTGGACGAGCTGTACGAGAAGTACATGAAAGGTAGGATTCGGTCGCAGGAAAAATGAGATATGAACGTTACAAATGAGCGATCAGAACTCCAAAGTTATCTTGAGTGCGGTATGGATTTACACTTAACTGATGTTCTTGATTAACTAATGCAATGATTTTTATGTGAATTTTATTAGGTGCTCATAGATGATTTATGTTACTTAAAAATCATTCTATGACTTCCCTTTTTGGGAATTGTGCATATAATGATATCTAAAGGACGCTCTATCGATGGCAATGCGCTTAATTGGCACTAAGCTTATTGACGAGTACTATCGTAAGCACGCGCAAGCCAAAGGACCTTTAGAGGCTTGGGTTGCGGAAGTAAGAAGTGCTAGCTGGAAACATTTGAATGACCTCAAAGGACGTTTCCCCAGCGCTGATTACTACGATGGATACGTCATATTCAATATAGGTGGTAACAACCACCGGTTAGCGGCCCAAGTTGAGTTTAAAATGGGGGTGTTGGTGGTGAGATGGATCGGAACCCACGCTGAGTATGACAAGAAAAATTCCAAAGGAGGCTTCAAGCTATGAGAAAATACTTCACTGTAATAAAAAATGAAGCACAGTATGAAGAGTATATGGCTGATTTACTGAAGCTAATGGAAGAACCTTTTACTGAAGATTCTCCGCAATTTGATGATTTCGAGTTGCTTACTTTGCTCATTGAGAACTACGAGTCTAAACATCATGCCATTAATAAGCCAGACCCTATTGAAGCAATAAAGTTCAGGATGGATCAATACGGCTTATCAAGAAAAGATATGACGGTTTACATGGGCTCTTTATCAAAAGTATCTGAGGTTTTAAATTACAAGAAACCACTAAGCTTGACGATGATTAAAAGCCTCCACTTCGGTTTAGGCATTCCCGCTGATATATTATTACAAGATGTTAGTAACGTTGAGTGGTCACCAGTTGCATTTAGCTCTGAGTCTCTGGCTATAGGTTTTGGTGACCTGTGCAAAAAAATCGCATCTTATTCTGGATTTATTCCAGTATTTGAATCAGCGGAAATAACCTCTTCATCTCCTCAGATAATAAAATTTGCCACTGATAATAAAGTCCGTGAAACCAAGAGAGTAAACATATCATCGTTGGATTTCAACGATGTATCTTTTAATGTACCAGAAAACGACTTTGTGTGTGTTTAATATGAAAATTCAATTATTAAATAATAAAATAAGATCGCTCTCATTAACCCCAGAAACCACACCAATTAAGAGTAAGAAAAAAAATGCTGAGACGGTTACCGTTGATGCACAAATTCAGCTTAATAATGAAGTTTACTTGAACCAAAAAAATAAAAGTCTATTTCGTGTACGTTATAAACTAAGTGTCTCAATCCCTCATAATGTTATTATCGAAATGGAGTACGATTTTGATTTTAAAGCTGACGAAGATGTAGATCAAGAGATTGCTCAGTCAATGACGATAAGATCTGCTGTGCCTAATCTAGTCTATCCTTATATAAAAGTTTATGTTGAGCAGATAATGACAATGTCAGGTTATGGACAAATTCCATTACCTTTCGTTGACTTCAATGAACATCCACTACCTGCCAATTCTAAAGAAAACTAATTTAAACCCGGCCTCTGCGCCGGGTTTTTTATACCCCCCAGCTGCTCGCCACCAAGCGTCTGCCCCGTACTCCCAGATCCCGACCTTAGCGTCGGGATTTTTTTTGCCTGCAATCCCGTGAACATCACAATTAAGCCTGAAACTTACAAATCAACTTCGTCCAAGACTTGACATAATTTAAGTCTCAGGCTTAATATGAATCACCAAGACGCACCACGAACCACTCAGGCAGGATGCCCACGAAGTAGCCGTCGACGGCATATGAATAGTCGGATGAGGTGGTGAGATTAACGCGCATCAGGTTTAACGCTCAGCTGGCCGGCTATAAGGCAAACGAGGATGAGATGCAAAACAACCAAGCAATACCAAACAGCGGTCGCGCAGTTGCAATGCGCAACCCGCGCACCGGCGCAGCATGGCTGGTCTCTTTTAACTACCGCGAAAGCATGTACTGGCACGAACCACAGGGAAACCTGCGTCATATCCGCCGCCCGTATGCTTCCCGCACCATTGAACCGAATCTGGTTCCGGCAGGTACGCACTTATGAACACTCTTTTCGCGTTAGTGCTGACCATTGGCATGACCAACGGTGATTTTCAGGATGTTGTACTGGGTGTTTATGGCGACCAACAGCAATGTGAGCAGGCCGCTGTTGAGCAGCAGGTTTCGGGAAATTGCTATCCGGTAGACGGGATCATCCGCAGCGAAGAAGCTCCGGCGGAAACGATGGCCAAGTTCTGAGGAAATGATGATGCAGACCAAATGCGGTTACTGCAGCAAGCCGGTTAAACAGGAAGAAGTAATCAAAAGCACCCTTCTCTATCGCAACGGCTCACTGCTGGCGCGCAAAGAAAAAGAGTATTGCTCCAAACGTTGCGCTTCGCACGACCAGATGGCTCACGAGTCATAACGTAAAAACCCGCGCAAGGCGGGATCTACGTCCGGTGCCACCGACCAAAGTTACACCGGAAACAACATTAAAACCAAAGTTAACCCAATGGGCGCTATCAATGGTCCGTGGATTCTAACACCCAAAATAGAGGATCTCACATGGAATTTCCATATGTAGTTAAAGCCACGCAAAAGTCGGGCAAGCCTGATGCTTTTGTCTGGTTCACTGCAAAAACTGAGGCTCGCGCCAACCTGATGCTGGACGTTGCGCTGGAAGATGCAGGTATCGAGACCGGTCGTGGCAAGGACTACGCTAAACCAATTCGCACTGATTTTCCTGTTGTTGATGACCTGCCGAAAGAAGGTGAAGTTGATTTCACCTGGTGTGATCGTTACGAACTTCAGGAAGATAGTCGCACCTGGCTGCCAAAAGTCGCTGGTGTGTCTACTGGTGCCGTTGACGCCTCTTCCACACCTACTCCGACCGCAATCGCTGAAGACGCGACTGCGTCCGAAATTGTCCCGGTTGAAAACCGTACTCCAGCGGTCCGCTTTGCCGTCCATCTGATGATTGATAAATACCTGACTCATGTCACTAAAGAGCAGCAGCTGGCTGCCAGCGAAATGTCATTGGATGAAGGCAATACCTATCTCCAGAACCTGCTTGTGGCAAAGAACGATGCACCCGAGACTGCCAAACTCAGCCTGAATGCTGAGTGGAAAATGATTCAGGCGGTTAAGGACATTTTCACACCAGATAAAGAGCACGAACCAAGATTGATCGCTGCATTCATGTCTGACTGGGTGAACACGGATGCCGGTGACCGCAATCAACTGGTAGAAGACTGGCGCAGTGGTAAGTTGCAGTTGCTTAAAACTGAAACAAGCAGCGGTGCTGACGTTACAACGGGTCAGGATCTCACTGTTGATGACGGCATCCAGATTGATGAGAACGATGACGAAACAACTCGTTATCCGGTTGTGCAACTGCCATTCCGTAAGCGCCTGCTGGCACAGTTTACTTCCGACGAACTACGTCACCACATAACCCGTCAAGAGTTCGAAGAGATCACCACACTGGAAATGGACACCGATAACGGATATGTCCAGAACTTGTTGCTGGCTGCCGAAAACTGCGAAGACGTGAAGGGTTACGATACTAAGGACCTGTGGCGCTACACCGACGCCATTCGCAAAGTGTTCAGCCAGGACAAGCGTCACGAACTCGCATTAGTTCTCCGCTTCACCAGAATATGGGCAGATACTGATTACATTGACCGCGGCATCCTGGCGCGCGAATGGGCTGCCAGCAATCGTATCAGTAGCGTGCAGCGTACTGATTCCGGCACCAATGCCGATGGCGGTTATGTCACTGACCGTGGACCTGATGCACACCACACCCTGGACACTCTCGATTTAGAGATTGCCTGTGCCCTTCTTCCTATGAACTTCAACCACTTCGAAATTCCGGGCAGTATTCTTCGTCGCGCCAAAGAAATCGTGACCAAAAAAGAAGAACCGTGGAAATCATGGAGCAGCATTCTGCGTAATCAGCCTGGCGTTCTTGGCGTTAACCGCACGGCTATTTTTAACCTGGTACGTATCGCGCCGGAAAATATTCATCTAACCCCTGTCGCTCACCTGGAATTTGTTAACCAGACCATGACTGCTGAATTCAACTCTGCGGTTGAGTTATTGCCGTTGCAAGAAGCTGAAGCAGCAACTCAGGAAATTCATCAACCTGAAAGTAAGGAGTCTCCGCGCAAATCCTTCTGCACACACGAAGAGAACCTGCAACGCGTGCGTGAAGAAGGAACTCGCCGCCGCGCAGAGGAAGCGGCGGCACA
>NZ_SZWU01000016.1:5704-6141 GCF_005280935.1 Citrobacter sp. wls757
ACTGGTTAAAAATGTCGGCAACGGGATATTCGACGTTACGGCTTTACTGCAGAACTCAGCAACTCATGGCACGAAAAAGGCTACGGAGACCATCAGCGATGTGCAGGTTCAAGAAACTGTCAGTGATGAAAAACAGGCTGGTGATGCGCTGCATACAGGCAAGAGCAGTGTGGAAACTGGTGAAGAGTCACATACCAGCCAGCAAGCCGATGTAAACCAGAATACAAATTCTGTCCCCCAAAATAGCGATTCTGTAAACCAAACCGAACCAGTTGCGGCACAAACCGAGCCAGAAGCGCAATCTGACGAACCGTCTATTGTTTACCCCGCTTACTTCGAGCCAGGCCGCTATGAGGGTTTGCCGAACGAGGTTTATCACGCAGCGAACGGTATCAGCTCTACCCAGGTGAAAGATGCGCGTGTGTCGCTGATGTACT
>NZ_SZWU01000016.1:6151-11157 GCF_005280935.1 Citrobacter sp. wls757
TGTAGAGAAAACCATTATCAAAGAACGCTCTCCTGTTCTGGACATGGGTAATCTGGTGCATGCACTGGCGTTGCAGCCAGAGCAACTCGATGAAGAATTCAGCGTTGAACCCGTAATTCCGGAAGGCGCATTTACCACCACGGCAACGATCCGCGCGTTTATTGATGAGTACAACGCCAGCTTGCCAGCACTGCTGAGTGCTGACGACATCAAAACATTGCTCGAGGAATACAACGCCACTCTGCCTGCTCAGATGCCGCTGGGTGGTTCAGTCGAGGAAACTGGCCAGAGCTATATGTCGCTGCCCGAAGAGTACCAGCGTATCGAAGCGGATCAGAAGCAGACCGCAACGGCGATGAAAGCCTGCATCAAGGAATACAACGCCACTCTGCCTGCTCAGGTAAAAACCAGTGGTAGCCGTGATGCGTTACTCGAGCAATTAGCAATCATCAATCCTGACCTCGTGGCACAGGAAGCACAGAAACCGACGCCACTGAAAGTGTCCGGTACCAAAGCGGATCTGATTCAGGCTGTGAAGTCTGTTAATCCGGATGCCGTCTTCACCGACGAACTGCTGGATGCGTGGCGCGAGAATCCGCAAGGGAAAGTGCTGGTCACCCGTCAGCAACTGAGCACTGCGCTGGCTATTCAGTCGGCATTACTGGCACACCCAACCGCCGGGATGCTGCTTCAGCATCCGAGCCGCGCTGTTGAGGTGAGCTACTTTGGCTTTGACGACGAAACCGGTCTGGAAGTCCGCGTTCGTCCTGATCTGGAGATCGACCTGGACGGCGTGCGCATCGGTGCCGACCTGAAAACCATCAGCATGTGGAACGTTAAGCAGGAAGGCCTGCGCGCCAAGTTGCACCGGGAAATCATCGACCGTGACTACCACCTGAGCGCCGCCATGTATTGCGAGACCGCGGCACTGGACCAGTTCTTCTGGATTTTCGTCAACAAAGACGAGAACTACCACTGGATCGCCATCATCGAGGCATCCGCCGAACTGCTGGAGCTGGGCATGCTCGAGTACCGTAAATCAATGCGCGCTATCGCTACCGGCTTTGACACTGGCGAATGGCCAGCGCCGATCACCGCTGATTACACCGACGAACTGAACGACTTCGACCTGCGCCGCCTTGAAGCGCTGCGTCTGGCTTAAGGGAGGATTTGACAATGCAAAATACCAACATCATTACGACCGAGCAGGCACCAAACACCATTTCCGCCAGCAACGCTGTGTTCAACGTGCAGGCACTCGGCCAGCTTACCTCTTTCGCTGAATTGATGGCGCAGTCTGCCGTCACCGTCCCCAAACACCTGGCGGGGAAACCCGCCGACTGTATGGCTATCGTCATGCAGGCTATGCAGTGGGGAATGAACCCATATGCAGTTGCCCAGAAAACGCACCTGGTGAATGGCGTTCTGGGTTACGAAGCGCAACTGGTTAACGCAGTGATTTCCAGTTCCAGCGCCATCATTGGTCGCTTCCATTACGAATATGGCGGTGACTGGGAGAAGATCGCCGGGAAAAAAGACGGCCGTGATGAATTAGGCCTGTTTATCCGGGTTGGCGCCGTACTGCGCGGAGAAGAAGAAATCACCTGGGGCGAGCCAATCTACCTAGCAGATATCACCACACGTAACTCGCCACTGTGGAAAACAGCGCCGAAGCAGCAGATCGCTTATCTGGCAGTGAAGTACTGGGCTCGCCTGTACTGCCCAGAAGTCATCCTCGGCGTCTACAGTCCAGATGAAGTTGAGCCACGCACTGAGAAAGAGATTAACCCAGCACCGAAGCACGTTAACCTGGCTGATATCTCAGGTGACACCGTCACAACCACGCAAAGCGCACAGGAATCGTCGGTAAATATCGACTCACTGGCTGATGATTTCCGCGAACGCATCGATGCTGCTCAGGATGTTGATAGTGCAAAAGCACTGCGCGCTGATATCGAAAGCGCGAAGGCCACGCTCGGATCTGCCCTGTTCACCGAGCTGAAGAATAAGGCAGTGAAACGCTATTACCTGGTTGATTCACGTAACAAGGTTGAGGCCGCGATCAACTCCCTGCCGTCTCCGGACGAACCGGATGCAGCTGAACGGTTTAGGGAAGTTGAGCGAGTTCTTGCAACTGCGAAACGTCATCTGGGCGACGAGCTGCACGATCAGTTCAGCATCACCCTGGCGGATATGAAACCGGAATACGTTGGTTAACTGGGTTGGGAGGGTCCGCCCTCCCACTGAGGAGATGTAATGCGACTGATTAACCGAGCCAATCAGCAATCCCCGTTAGCGCGTCAGGCATGCGACATAGCACTTGCCACTCATGCAGAACGTTACGGCGACTATGGCCGCAGCAAGATGAAGGAGACGTACACGGTGAGAGTTGAAGGTGTGAAGGTCTGGGTGGAGGTAGTGAACCGTAAGGCCAGCTACGTGGCCACGGCGATGACAGGTATGCGCCGGTTGCGTGCGTTGCCGGGTCAGGTTTCTTGATATTACTTTTGGAAATGGCCCAGTTCGGGCCATTGGAGAAAAACGATGGATGATATTTTGCTGACGTCAGACCTGACCAGTCGATATAAAATCTCACGTAAAACCCTTTGGTCATGGCAAAGCACAGACACGATGCCGCGGGGTTTTGCGAAGCCGTTCCCCGCCCCGGACTTTCCCGGTAATCCTAACCGCTGGAAGTCGGAGTCAGTCAAAGAGTGGGAAGGTGTGAAACAGCCAATTAACTGAACGGCTCACCGATGATGTTTTCAAGATGGCTCTGCCAAACGTGGAGCCAGTGTTTTTGATCATCGATGTAGTCATGCAGGTTATAGTGCGCCATCACGCCAACCATTTGGTGACCAAGTAACTTTTCAATCACATGCGGCGGACAGCCAAGTTCTGAAAGATTTGTTGCGATTGTTCTTCTCATATCATGGAGAGACCAGGGCTCCATACCGGATTCTGACCAAATATACCTGGCGTAGTTCGAAGCAACTGGCGGATGAACCGGGACGTCTTTAATTTCCCCATCCAATAAGCGCTGTGAAGTGACTAAATGCTTTGTGTTGATCTTCTCAAGATGATTTTTTACCAGTCCCACCGCAGCATCAGAAAGAGCCCTTCTCATGTGCACTCGCGTTTTGTAACTTCCAGCAGGAACTATCCATTCATTTTCATCCAGCTTGAACCATGACCTTTCGCTTAACCGAATCTCTGCCGTCCTACAGCCGGTCAACATAATAAATTTCACAAGAAACACGGACTCTATGGACATGCGGTTTTGCAGCCACCGATAAATAGCCACCAGCTCACGATCATCCAAGCGCCGCGTTCTCTTTTTCGGTTTTTGGCCAACGTCAGTGGGTAGCAATCCCTCGAGCGGATTGGTCGATATTACGCCTCGGTTAATACAGAACCTGAATGAGCGTTTGCACAGCGAAAGCATATAATGAGCCATCACCCTGCTTTCAATCTGATCAAAAACATCTATCCAGTGCCTTTTTGTCGAATTGTCGACTTTGACGTTTCGCATCGGTTCGGCGATATGCTTGGCAAATACCAACTGATAATAACCTGTCTTTGTCAGTTGATTAGCGATGCAGTGTTTCTCGATCCAATAATTGAATGCTTCCGATACGGCCATGGAACCTTCGCGGGTCAATTTCTCCAGCTTTACTTGCTCTCGGGGATCGAGTCCTTCAGTAAGCCAGATTCTGAATTGCTGACGCCTTTCCCTTGCCTGAGCAATACTCATTGCTGGATAATCGCCGACATTGAGTTTTACAGCTTTGCCTGCCCATCTGTACCGGTAGAAGAAAGAGACCTTTCCGGCCAGACTGATTCTTGCGTTGAGTCCGTGAGAATCTGAAATAATTTCGATATCATCGCGTTTCTTGCCAAGGGCCTTCCTGAGCTTTGTGTCAGTGATCATTGAATAGGTACACATTTGGCTTTTGAGTACGCAAAAGTGTACACAAAACTCATTACTCAAAGATACCCACAATGTAACACTTGTACTCGGAGTGTGATAATTGGAAGGCTGAAAGGCAGGCGGCAGAAGGGTTCAACGTAACAGAACGTTTTTATGCGAAATTCTTCGAAATGGGCTGAATGACAATACAAGAAAGTATTTTAAAAAACAGAACAAACGCAGACATTGGGCACCGCCAGCGGTGCCCTTTTGGGATCAGATGCTGTGGATCGCAAACAACAACGAGTTACGCTGGTGGTTGAGAACGCACTTCCTGATGGTATGGATACGCATATTACGACGCGATTGTCCTTCAAGCCAACGTGCTTTACGGCGGCTAGCCTGACGCAGCATCCGCCAGCGTCCCACTTCCGTTCTACTACGCTTCATGTTAACTACTCTTCCAGTCACTGAGCGGCCATTATAACGCCAGACCGAATGCAGACCAGTGGTTTTCCCGTGTTTTTATTTGCCAGATTAATCCTGATGCGTAAACTCTTAACAATACGCTTTCAAAAGGATTTTTAAATTTATGACAACCTTCTACACCGTGGTGAGTTGGCTGGTCATTCTGGGTTACTGGGTACTCATTGCTGGCGTAACGTTACGCATTCTGATGAAGCGACGCGCAGTGCCCTCCGCAATGGCCTGGCTGTTGATCATCTACATTCTGCCATTGGTAGGAATTATTGCTTATCTGTCCTTTGGTGAACTTCACCTGGGCAAGCGACGTGCCGAACGCGCCCGGGCGATGTGGCCTTCAACCGCCAAATGGCTGAACGACCTCAAGGCCTGCAAGCATATTTTTGCCCAGGAAAACAGCAGCGTCGCCTCTTCGTTATTTAAACTGTGCGAGCGTCGTCAGGGTATAGCTGGCGTAAAGGGAAACCAGCTGCAGTTGCTCACCAGTTCAGATGACGTGATGCAGGCGCTGATCCGTGATATTCAGCTGGCGCGCCACAACATCGAAATGGTGTTCTACATATGGCAGCCAGGCGGTATGGCCGATCAGGTAGCCGAGTCGTTAATGGCTGCC
>NZ_SZWU01000016.1:11217-13434 GCF_005280935.1 Citrobacter sp. wls757
ATGTTGGATTCCGCAGGCAGCGTGGCGTTTTTCCGCAGCCCTTGGGCAGCGATGATGCGTAACGCAGGTATCGAGGTTGTAGAAGCGCTGAAGGTGAACCTGATGCGTGTATTTTTACGCCGTATGGACCTGCGTCAGCACCGCAAAATGATCATGATCGATAACTACATTGCTTATACCGGCAGCATGAACATGGTCGACCCGCGTTTCTTCAAACAAGATGCGGGCGTCGGGCAATGGGTTGATTTAATGGCGAGAATGGAAGGTCCTGTCGCCACTGCTATGGGCATTGTCTATTCCTGCGACTGGGAAATTGAGACCGGAAAGCGCATTTTGCCTCCGCCACCGGACGTCAATATCATGCCGTTTGAGCAGGCCAGCGGCCACACCATTCACACTATCGCCTCGGGTCCTGGTTTCCCTGAAGATTTGATTCATCAGGCGCTGCTAACCGCTGCTTATTCAGCGCGTGAATATTTAATTATGACCACCCCCTACTTCGTCCCCAGCGACGACCTGTTGCACGCGATCTGCACGGCGGCACAGCGTGGGGTTGACGTCAGTATCATTCTTCCACGTAAAAATGACTCCCTGCTGGTTGGCTGGGCAAGCCGGGCCTTTTTCACCGAACTGCTGGCGGCTGGCGTTAAAATTTATCAGTTCGAAGGTGGCTTGCTGCACACCAAGAGCGTACTGGTCGATGGCGAGCTGAGCCTGGTCGGTACGGTTAACCTGGATATGCGCAGTCTGTGGCTCAATTTTGAAATCACGCTGGTCATTGATGATGCCGGATTCGGTGGCGATCTCGCGGCAGTGCAGGATGATTATATTTCGCGTTCCCGCCTGCTTGATGCCCGTTTGTGGGTAAAACGACCACTCTGGCAGCGGATAGCAGAGCGACTGTTTTACTTCTTTAGTCCGTTGCTGTAAAACGTGCCCATCAGACAGTAAACAGGTAGTCATTATGGATATGGATTTGAACAATCGCCTGACCGAAGACGAAACGCTTGAGCAGGCTTATGACATTTTTCTCGAACTGGCTGCGGACAATCTGGATCCAGCCGACATCATTCTGTTCAATTTGCAGTTTGAAGAGCGTGGCGGTGCCGAGTTGTTCGATCCGGCAGAAGACTGGCAGGAGCATGTTGATTTTGACCTGAACCCTGACTTCTTTGCCGAGGTGGTGATTGGTCTGGCAGATACAGAAGACGGCGAGATTAACGATATTTTCGCGCGCGTTTTATTATGTCGCGAAAAAGATCATAAGCTCTGCCATATTCTCTGGCGCGAATAATCAAACAAAAAAGCTGCTCTCGCAGCTTTTTTCATTTTTAACCCGGCAGTTTACTTCCACAGCGGTTACAAAATTGCGCACTATGTTCGTGCTGCGTCTGCTGGCACTGCGGACATTTTCGTTGGTGCCCGCGCTGCTGGAACGCACTGCTCATGTGCGTGGTAATCAATCCCGTCGGTATTGCAATCACCGAGTAACCAATCAGGATAAGCACAGACGCCACCATGCGCCCCAACGGTGTGTGCGGCGTGATATCGCCATAGCCGACGGTGGTTACAGTAACAATCGCCCAATACACCGACGCATTCAGCGTAGTAAACCCATATTTTGGCCCTTCAATCAGATACATCATCGCGCCAAAAACCACCATCAGGATGGCGATAAAGGAATAGAACAGCATCAGCTGATGTCGGGCGCTTTTTAACGCATTCCAGAACACCCGTAGAGAAGGCATAAAGCGCAGCAGCTTGAGAATACGCAGGACGCGCAGGACACGCATCGCTCGCCAGGCGAAAACATAGCTCAGACTGATTTCCGGCCATAGCCACATCACATACAGAGGCAGAATGGTGGCAAGGTCAATTATCCCCCAGAAGCTGAACACATATTTAGCGGGGTTAGCCCAGCAACATAAGCGCAGAAGATATTCGAGGGTGAAGACCAGAGTAATAAAGATCTCCAGCCAGACAAAAACGCGCCATTCCTCAAAGGTTAAATGGTATTGCGTCCCTACTCCGGACTCAATGAAGATAACGATAACGCTGAGCAAGGCAAATAGCGCACACATACCTTCAAAGCGACGCCCTGAACGGGTATTTAAATCAAATAATTTGCGATAGAGCGCACGGCGGACAGAAGAGACTAAACCTGGCACAGATACCTCACCAAAAAAAGGGCTGACCTTTGTCAGCCCTCAGGATTAT
>NZ_SZWU01000016.1:13466-25697 GCF_005280935.1 Citrobacter sp. wls757
GCGGGTCTACTTTCAGGCAGGAAACTGCATGTCGGAAACTTCCTTCCAGAACCGGGCGCGTTTTTGCGCATTCCGGTCCAGCAATCGGACAGCGCGTACGGAACACGCAACCGGAAGGAGGATTAATCGGGGACGGTAATTCGCCTTCCAACAACTGGATAACCTTGTTCCTTTCCTGATCCGGATCGGGGATCGGCACCGCAGACATCAGCGCTTTGGTATAAGGATGCAGCGGGTTATGGTACACCTCGTCATAAGTCCCTAATTCCACCGCATGTCCGAGATACATAACCAGCACACGGTCGGAGATGTGTTTAACCACCGCGAGGTCGTGAGCAATGAAGATTAACGATAATCCCATTTCGCGCTGAAGCTGTTGCAGCAGATTAACCACCTGGGCCTGGATTGATACATCCAGCGCCGAAACCGGTTCATCGCAGATAATCAACTTTGGTTCAAGGATCAGCGCGCGGGCAATACCGATACGCTGACACTGGCCACCGGAAAACTCATGTGGGTAGCGGTTAATCAGGTTGGGCAGTAATCCAACCTTCATCATCATCGCCTTCACACGGTCGCGGACTTCCTGACCAGGAAGATTCGGATGATAAGTTCGCAGCGGTTCGGCAATGATTTCACCAATGGTCATGCGCGGGTTTAACGATGCCAGCGGATCCTGGAAAATCATCTGGATATCGCTGCGCACTTCCCGCCACTCATCGGGTTTCATGCCCAGTAAATCTTTACCCAGCCAGGCAACCTTTCCATCGGTGGCCTTCACCAGGCCGATAATCGCACGGGCAAAGGTCGATTTCCCGCAGCCTGATTCACCGACCACGCCCAGGGTTTCGCCCTCATACAGTCGCAGGGTTACGCCATCAACCGCCTTCAGGGTTTTAGACGGTTGCCAGAACCACTGTTTGCCATCTTTAATATCGAAATGGACTTTAAGGTCGGCAATCTCAAGGAGCACTTTACGTTGTTCGATAACCGTATTCATACCAGTTCCTCCACCGGCTTAAAGCAGGCACGCAGACGGCCTGGGCTAAATTCCTCCAGTGGCGGAGCACTGCTACAGATTTCCATCGCATGCGGGCAACGCGGCTGGAATGGACAACCTTTTGGTAGACGCAGTAAGTTCGGTGGGTTGCCAGGGATAGTGAGCATCTCTTCCCCTTCGGCATCCAGACGAGGTACGGCATTTAGCAAACCAATCGAATACGGATGAACGGGTTTATAAAAGACATCCCGCGCACTGCCGTATTCCATAGTACGTCCGGCATACATCACCAAGACTTTATCGCAAATACCGGCAACAACCCCCAGATCGTGGGTGATCATGATAATCGCGGTGTTGAATTCACTTTTCAGTTCATTCAGCAGCGTCATAATATGCGCCTGTACCGTCACATCGAGCGCAGTGGTTGGTTCATCGGCAATCAGTAATTTGGGCCTGCACAGCAGCGCCATGGCGATCATTACGCGCTGACGCATACCACCGGAGAATTCATGAGGATACATTTTCATACGCTTACGCGCTTCCGGCATTTTCACCGCATCCAGCATTCTGACCGACTCTTCAAAGGCTTCCGCTTTGCTCATGCCTTTATGCAGCATCAGAACTTCCATCAACTGCTCCCCGACCCGCATGTACGGGTTGAGAGACGTCATCGGGTCCTGGAAAATCATCGAGATTTGCTCGGCGCGCAGTTTGTTCAGCTCACGTTCCGGTAAATTCAGAATTTCACGCCCGTTGAACGTTGCGGAGCCCCCGATACGACCATTCGCCGCCAGCAGCCCCATCAGGGCAAAGGCCGTCTGCGATTTACCCGAACCGGATTCACCGACAATACCCAACGTTTCTCCGGCTCGCAGAGAAAAGTTTAAATCGTTGACCGCAGTTACATCGCCGTCGGGGGTCGCAAACGTCACACGCAAATCTTTTACGTTTAGCAGTGCGTTAGCCTGTTGTTGCGCGAGCGGCGCGGTTGAGGTTTCAATTACGCTCATGGCTGCACTCCTTAACGGTCTTTCGGGTCGAGGGCATCACGCAGGCCATCGCCAATAAAGTTAAAACAGAACAAAGTGACCACCAGGAAACCAGCCGGGAACAGCAGCAGCCATGGTGAGACTTCCATAGAGTTGGCACCATCACTGAGCAGCGCGCCCCAGCTACTTAACGGCTCCTGCGTACCTAGTCCCAAAAAGCTCAGGAAGGATTCAAACAGGATCATGCTCGGCACCAGCAATGAAGCGTAAACCACCACCACACCCAGCACGTTCGGCACAATATGGCGGATAACGATACGCACGGTAGACACCCCACCCACTTGCGCCGCTTCAATAAACTCTTTGCGCTTGAGACTCAGCGTTTGTCCACGCACGATACGCGCCATATCCAGCCAGGAGACCATCCCGATAGCGACAAAAATCAGCAGGATATTTTGCCCAAAGAAGGTGACCAGCAGGATTACGAAGAACATGAACGGGAAGGAGTTGAGGATTTCCAGCAGACGCATCATCACCGAGTCAATTTTTCCGCCGAGGTAGCCCGACAGAGAACCGTACAGCGTACCAACAACCACCGCGACTAACGCCGCCGCAATGCCGACCATCAGCGAAATGCGCCCGCCAATTGCCACGCGCACCAACAGGTCTCGTCCCGACGAGTCAGTACCGAAATAGTGGCCTGATTCCGTATCCGGCGCGCTGGACATCATGCCCCAGTCGGTATCGAAGTAGGTAAACTGCGACAGCATCGGTGCCAGCGTCACGAACAGCGCAATAATTACCAGCACCACCAGGCTTGCTACCGCCGCGCGGTTATGCATAAAGCGTCGACGCGCGTCCTGCCACAGGCTGCGGCCTTCGACCTCCAGCTTTTCACTGAAATTCTCCAGCGCCTCGCTGTTTTTCTTACTTAACATCATAGCGAGCTCCAGTATCAGTAACGAATTTTCGGGTCGATAACGGCATACAGCACATCGACAATCGCGTTAAACACGATGGTCAGCGTACCCACTAGTATGGTCAAACTAAGAACCAGCGAATAGTCGCGGTTTAACGCCCCATTGACGAACAACTGGCCAATACCCGGCAAACCATAAATGGTTTCAATAACCATCGAACCGGTGATAATGCCGACAAATGCCGGTCCCATATAGGACAACACTGGCAACAGCGCAGGTTTCAACGCATGGCGGAAAATAATCCGCCGCATCGGCAGCCCTTTAGCGCGTGCGGTACGAATAAAGTTAGAGTGCAGTACTTCAATCATCGAACCGCGAGTAATACGGGCGATACTGGCGATGTAGGCCAGTGACAAGGCTACCATCGGCAGGATCATAAATTTCAGCGCCCCGCCGTTCCAGCCCCCGCCGGGTAGCCATTTCAAGGTTATGGCAAATATCATGACCAATAAGGGAGCGACCACGAAACTGGGGATAACCACCCCGGTCATTGCCACCCCCATCACCGTATAGTCCCAACGTGTATTTTGCTTCAGCGCGGCTATCACTCCGGCGCTAACACCGACGAGCACCGCCAGAATAAAGGCTGCCGCACCCAGCTTCGCAGAAACCGGGAAGCTCGAGGCAACGAGGTCGTTAACCGTGTAGTCTTTATATTTAAAGGATGGTCCAAAATCGCCGTGCGCCAGCTGTTTCAGATAGCTGAAGTACTGCGTCGAGATGGGATCGTTGAGATGATATTTCGCTTCAATATTCGCCAGCACTTCTGGCGGCAATGCGCGTTCCCCGGTGAATGGGCTACCCGGCGCAAGGCGCATCATAAAGAATGAAATCGTAATAAGAATAAACAGCGTCGGAATCGCTTCCAGACAGCGACGTAATATAAACTTTAACATTGCCCGTACCTTCTGGCGTGTGCCTTTATACCCGTCATACTTCAAGCTGCAAGTGCGTTGGCTTTGCTCGCTCACGCCAGTCACTTACTTAAGTAAGCTCCTGGCGATTCGCTGCGTTGCCGCCTTCCTGCAACGTGAATTATTTAGGGTATACCTCTCTTTGTCTAAAGAGGTATTTTTAGTTCGAAGAAAAAGACACTGTGGGGCAACATGATTGCCCCACGTCTTGCCATTAATGCTTGATAATATACAAGTCTTTAACGTGGATATTATCCATCGGGTCTTTACCGGAGTATCCGCCAACCCATGGTTTCACCAGGCGGGCGTTAACATAGTAATAAACCGGTACAATCGCAGAATCTTTATCCAGCTGCTGTTCCGCTTTCGAATACAGTTCGCTGCGCTGCGCTTCATCCGTCACTTTCAGCGTATCCGCAATCAGCTTATCAAATGCCGGACTCTTATAGTGGACGGTATTATTGGAGCTATCGGACAGTACCATATTCAGGAAGGAGGTCGGTTCGTTATAGTCCGCACACCAGCCCGCACGTGATACATCATAGTTGCCCTGATGGCGCGTATCGAGGAACGTTTTCCATTCCTGGTTTTCCAGCTTCACATTAGCACCCAGATTTTTCTTCCAGATAGATGCCGCGGCAATAGCCAGCTTCTTATGCAGGTCTGAGGTGTTATACAGCAGATCAAAGGTCAGCGGTTTCTCAGCGGTATATCCGGCCTCAGCCAGCAGTTTCTTCGCTTCTTCATTACGTTTTTCCTGAGACCACTTGAACCACTCTGGCTCAACCAGTTTCGCACCATCGGTGTATGGAGGAGTAAAGCTATATGCTGGCAGGTCACCCTGGTTTTTCACTTTATTGACGATAATGTCACGATCCAACGCCAGCTTCAGGGCGGTACGAACACGAACATCGTTGAACGGTGCTTTCTGGTTGTTGATTTCGTAATAATAGGTGCACAGATACGGGTCAACGTGGACTTCGTTCGGGATCTCTTTTTTCAGTTTCTGGAATAACTCAATCGGCATGTTGTTATAGGTCATGTCGATTTCACCGCTGCGATAGCGGTTTACGTCAGTCACTTCAGAAGAAATAGGCAGGTAGGTTACCTGGTTAATAACCGTTTTGGCGTTGTCCCAATAGTTGGTATTACGCTCAAGCACAATGCGCTCGTTCACAACCCAGTCTTTCAGTTTATACGCACCGTTAGTAACGATGTTAGCGGGCTGGGTCCACTTCTCGCCGAATTTTTCAACAGCCGCTCTGGGAACCGGTGAAACGGAAGAGTGCACTAGCAGTTTGTAGAAATAAGGAACTGGTTCGCTGAGGGTAACTTCAAAAGTATGATCGTCGATAGCTTTTACGCCCAGATCGGTGACCGGTTTTTTACCGGCGATAATATCATCAATGTTGACAATATGACCGTACTGCAAATAACTGGCATACGGTGATGCAGTATTTGGATTAGCCAAACGTTGCCAGCTATACACGAAATCTTGCGCGGTAACAGGCGTGCCGTCAGACCACTTAGCATCTTTACGCAGATGGAATGTCCAGACTTTAAAATCTTTATTTTCCCATTTTTCAGCCACGCCAGGCGATGGTTTGCCATCGACATCACTGATTAATAAACCTTCAAACAGGTCACGGTTAATGTTGGATTCAGGTACACCTTCGATTTTGTGGGGATCGAGTGATCGCACTTCCGAACCGTTATTACGCACCAGAGTCTGCTTTTCAGCAAGCTGCACACCCGCTGGCACTACTGCCGCCGTGGCAACATTTCCTGCGACTAGCGCAGTTAAGATCCCCGCAGCTACTAAACTTTTTTTAGTGATGTTAGTCATTGTGTTGTACTCCCTCATTATTATGGCTGGTTTTTTAACCAGACTGTTAATCCTGTTAGGATCCCTGTACGGCACCGGAGATTTTCTGCCGTCAGGTGGTTTATTGTTTTACTGCTTGCTATCACCGACTTTATTTATTCTGGCGATTCGTATGACCGCCTTGCGTCGATTCTCTACGTGCCTCCCCTGCCGGAAACACGCTATTACCCTGTTGAGAGAAACTAACTGCAAATGATTCTCATCAACGTGAATTCTTCTGCATAATACTTGGCCGGAAAGTATCAAATGCGTTTCTTAACCGCCAATACATTTTACAAATTTGTTAACCAATTCTCTTTTATTGGAAATAAATCTCACTTAAAAAGTCTTCCGAATGAAGATTTATTATGGGAAGTTCACAAAAATCAATGCATTATGTCGACCATGGTGTTAACCATCCAGTCCGAAGTCAACGCCATGTCAAAATGCACATAAATTTAACAATTGGTTATTAATTAGCACATTCATCTGAAATAAAGGCTGAAATAACTAATAACATTTCGATAATCCTTCAGCAAGCCCCAGAGTATGATGTTAATAAAATAACAGCAGTATCGGTCTTCGCCGGGCGTACTGGGACGTGTTATATCTTTAGAATCAATGGCTAACAGGAGAGTTAATCATCAGCATTTTTTATTATTGCTCTGCTGATTTTCAACTTTAGTGAGAAGTTTTACTGATAATGAAAGGAAACGGAGCCGGACACGACTCCGTTTGCACAGAAGAGAGGTTTCAGGCCAGCAAACCAGGGAAAATGGATTTGATGCCTGTAACGATAAATTCGATACCCAAAGCCATTAACAGCAGTCCCATAATACGCGTAATGACGTTGATACCGGTTTGGCCCAACAGACGCACTAACCATGGTGCCATGCGGAACAGCCCCCAGCAGCACAGGGCAAACAACGCAATCGCTACAAAAAAGCCAAACAGGTTAATCGCGCTATGATACCGCGTACCCCAAACAATAGTTGAGCTTATCGCCCCCGGCCCCGCCATCAACGGTAATGCCAACGGCACAACGCCGATACTTTCACGGATTGCGGTTTCTGATTTTTCCTGTTTGTTTTGTTTATCTTCCCCTAGTTTTCCGCTAATCATTGACATCGCGATAGTCACAACCAGAATGCCGCCAGCGATCCTGAACGAGTCAATTGAGATGCCGAAGAGTTGCAGAATACCATCACCAAGAAACAGCGAAGTCCACAGGATGATTGCGACCGATAGGTTTGCCGTGAGGTTGGTTTTGTTTCGTGCTGCGGCAGTTTGATAGCTGGTCATACTGATAAAGACGGGGATGATCCCTACCGGGTTGACCAACGCAAATAACCCAATGAAAAATTTAAAATAGACAGGAAAATCAAATAGCGTTTGGATCACGGTTAGCTCCGAAGCGTTAGCCGGATAAAATGAGTCATAAAAATTGATAAAATCCGCGCTGAAGATACGCCTTTTGTCAGCATACTTCACCTTCTATCTGCGTATATCAATGTAAATACGCTACCAATACTCAGTGTTATTAATATGTATTAAATATGCTAATGTTATTAGCATTCATTACGCCAATTTATTAACACTTAACGAGAAACGCTAAAAGGGCCTGCTGAAAGGTGTCAGCTTTGCGAATTTTTGATCCAGATCACGCAATTACTACTCAGAAGTGAGTAACCTTGCTTACGCCACCTGGAGGTAACGCGTTAGAGTTAACAGGCGCTAGCGTATAAGCTCTTTTAGTAAATCAAAGTAAAGTGGACGTTAATTAACCGTTTGATTTTCAAACCATTACACAAATTTTCGTCGGTCTGTCTATACTCTCGTATCGAGCAGATGATTTACTAAAAAAGTTTAACATTATCAGGAGAGCATCATGGCTGTTACTAATGTCGCTGAACTTAACGCACTTGTAGAGCGCGTAAAAAAAGCCCAGCGTGAATATGCCAGTTTCACTCAAGAACAGGTTGACAAAATCTTCCGTGCCGCCGCTCTGGCTGCCGCAGACGCTCGAATTCCTCTCGCGAAAATGGCCGTTGCCGAATCCGGCATGGGTATTGTCGAAGATAAAGTGATTAAAAACCACTTCGCTTCTGAATACATTTACAACGCTTACAAAGATGAAAAAACCTGTGGTGTGCTGTCTGAAGACGACACTTTTGGTACCATTACCATTGCTGAACCGATTGGTATCATCTGCGGTATCGTTCCAACCACTAACCCGACTTCGACTGCAATCTTCAAATCACTGATCAGCCTGAAGACCCGTAACGCCATCATCTTCTCTCCGCATCCGCGCGCAAAAGATGCAACTAACAAAGCAGCTGACATCGTTCTGCAAGCAGCAATCGCTGCTGGCGCACCGAAAGATCTGATCGGCTGGATCGATCAACCTTCCGTTGAACTGTCTAATGCGCTGATGCACCACCCGGACATCAACCTGATCCTTGCGACCGGTGGTCCAGGCATGGTTAAAGCGGCATACAGCTCCGGTAAACCGGCTATCGGCGTAGGCGCAGGTAACACCCCTGTGGTTATCGACGAAACCGCTGATATCAAACGTGCTGTTGCATCTGTTCTGATGTCTAAAACCTTCGATAACGGCGTAATCTGTGCTTCTGAGCAGTCTGTCGTCGTGGTTGACTCTGTATATGATGCAGTACGTGAGCGTTTTGCGACTCACGGCGGCTACATGCTGCAGGGCAAAGAGTTGAAAGCAGTTCAGGACGTTATCCTGAAAAATGGCGCGCTGAACGCAGCTATCGTTGGTCAGCCGGCATACAAGATTTCTGAACTGGCAGGCTTCTCCGTACCAGAAACCACCAAGATCCTGATCGGTGAAGTGAAGGTTGTTGACGAAAGCGAACCGTTTGCTCACGAGAAACTGTCTCCGACGCTGGCAATGTACCGTGCGAAGGACTTCGAAGACGCAGTCATCAAAGCTGAAAAACTGGTTGCGATGGGCGGTATCGGTCATACCTCTTGCCTGTACACTGACCAGGACAACCAGCCAGAGCGTGTTGCTTACTTCGGTCAGATGATGAAAACCGCACGTATCCTGATCAACACCCCTGCTTCTCAGGGTGGTATCGGTGACCTGTACAACTTCAAACTCGCACCTTCCCTGACACTGGGTTGTGGTTCCTGGGGTGGTAACTCCATCTCTGAAAACGTTGGTCCTAAGCACCTGATCAACAAGAAAACCGTTGCTAAGCGAGCTGAAAACATGTTGTGGCACAAACTTCCGAAATCTATCTACTTCCGTCGTGGCTCTCTGCCAATCGCACTGGATGAAGTGATTACCGATGGTCACAAACGTGCGCTGATCGTGACCGACCGCTTCCTGTTCAACAACGGTTATGCAGATCAGATCACCTCCGTTCTGAAAGCTGCTGGCGTTGAAACCGAAGTGTTCTTTGAAGTTGAAGCTGACCCGACTCTGACCGTTGTTCGCAAAGGTGCAGAGCTGGCTAACTCCTTCAAACCAGACGTAATCATCGCACTGGGTGGTGGTTCCCCGATGGACGCCGCGAAAATCATGTGGGTTATGTACGAGCACCCGGAAACTCACTTCGAAGAACTGGCACTGCGCTTTATGGACATCCGTAAACGTATCTACAAGTTCCCGAAAATGGGCGTAAAAGCGAAGATGGTTGCAGTTACCACCACTTCCGGTACCGGTTCTGAAGTGACTCCGTTTGCGGTCGTTACCGACGATGCAACTGGGCAGAAATACCCGCTGGCAGACTACGCGCTGACTCCGGATATGGCGATTGTTGACGCCAACCTGGTTATGGATATGCCGAAGTCCCTGTGTGCGTTCGGTGGTCTGGATGCCGTCACTCACGCTCTGGAAGCTTACGTTTCAGTACTGGCTTCTGAGTTCTCTGACGGTCAGGCTCTGCAAGCGCTGAAATTGCTGAAAGAAAACCTGCCAGCGTCTTACCATGAAGGTTCTAAGAACCCGGTAGCGCGTGAGCGTGTACACAGTGCAGCAACTATCGCTGGTATCGCGTTTGCTAACGCCTTCCTGGGTGTATGTCACTCAATGGCGCACAAACTGGGTTCTCAGTTCCACATTCCTCACGGTCTGGCGAACGCCCTGCTGATCAGCAACGTTATTCGTTACAACGCGAACGACAACCCGACTAAACAGACTGCATTCAGCCAGTACGACCGTCCGCAGGCACGCCGTCGCTACGCTGAAATCGCAGACCATCTGGGTCTGAGCGCACCGGGTGACCGTACTGCCGCGAAAATCCAGAAACTGCTGGGCTGGCTGGAAGAAATCAAAGCTGAACTGGGTATTCCTAAGTCTATCCGTGAAGCTGGCGTTCAGGAAGCTGACTTCCTGGCACACGTGGACAAACTGTCTGAAGATGCGTTTGACGACCAGTGTACTGGTGCTAACCCACGTTACCCGCTGATTTCTGAACTGAAACAGATCCTGCTGGATACCTACTACGGTCGTGAGTATAGCGAAGGTCAGACCGCCGCTAAGACTGAAGCAGTAGCTGCACCGAAAGCAGAAAAGAAAGCGAAGAAATCCGCTTAATTTGCTCAGATAAGTTTTAGTTTCATCATAAACGGTCCCTATTGGGGCCGTTTTTTTTCGTCTTGTGTTATGAAAATCGGGTGATACACAATTTAACCATGTGAATAGAATGGCAGTGTAAGAGATGTATTCAGGAAGATGTGAGACTAGCCGTCAGAAGAGAGTCTGACAGGGTAGAGAACATTGACGAAGGTTCCGGCCTACCCTGTGTTTATAAGCGCTCAGAAGCGTACAGGGTTAATCGTGGCTGTGTCGTTCTTGTATCGCCGTCAGAGAGCCCTCAGACTGCGCTTGTTTGTAGTGTTTACGACATACCGACACATAGCGTTCATTCCCGCCGATAACCACCTGCTCGCCCTCGTTATAAGGTCTTCCAGCCTGATCAAGGCGTAATACCATGCTGGCCTTACGGCCACAGAAACAAATGGTCTTTAATTCAACCAGTTTATCTGACCACGCAAGCAGGTATTCGCTGCCACCAAATAACTCACCACGAAAATCAGTGCGTAAGCCGTAACACAAAACAGGAATATTCAGTTGATCGACAACTTCAGATAATTCATAAACCTGTTGTCGGGTCAGAAACTGAGACTCATCGACCAGTACACAGTGAATTCTTTGCTGTGCATTCTCGGCGCGAATCTCTTCGAACAATGATGAATTTTGGTTAAACAATTTTGCAGGTGACGACAGACCTATACGTGAACTTACTTTTCCAGCACCAAAACGGTCATCAATTTCCGCTGTATATACAACGGCACGCATCCCACGTTCCTGATAATTGTACGAAGATTGCAACAATGCAGTCGACTTACCTGCGTTCATTGCAGAATAGTAAAAATATAGTTGTGCCATTGACCGAAGGCCCTCACCCGGGGAAATAAATATGGGCTGGATTGTATCATATTTCACGAACATGTCGGTGTAGCGTTGGCCGCAAAGGCGTATAAATGAGCGGGCAAGCTCGCACAGTGCCGCCTGAATTTAAGTAACGGATAGTGAGAGAGCATACAACCATCGACCAAACAGCCTGAGCTCGGACGCGTATATACACACTCTTTCACAAATAGTGCTCATGAAATTTATCAATGTCACTTATCATCATACGGCAATAAAGAAACCCTTCCCATATTGTTATTGAATCTACCCACTGTCGCCATGTATTAGCGAATTCACGTAAGCAAAACTAATACAAAAGGTTGAAATCACTGCAAAGAGATACTATTTGTACACCATAAAATGTGACCTGAATCTTGAATTTTTACTCTCAGCCGCTGAGAAGCCCCCTCGCCAATAAGCCTTTTTTATGCCCAACATCATGGGGAATTTAAGACAGGAGAATTAATTCTGATACTAAATAAAGCGCAATTTTGAATTCCTTACATTCCTGGCTATTGCACAACTGAATTTATCGCTCTATTATTAGCTCAACAAACCACCCCAATATAAGTTTGAGATTACTACAATGAGCGAAGCACTTAAAATTCTGAACAACATCCGTACTCTTCGTGCGCAGGCAAGAGAATGCACTCTGGAAACGCTTGAAGAAATGCTGGAAAAATTAGAAGTTGTAGTTAGCGAGCGTCGCGAAGAAGAAAGCGCTGCTGCTGCTGAAGTTGAAGAACGTACTCGTAAACTGCAACAATATCGTGAAATGCTGATCGCTGACGGCATTGATCCGAACGAATTGCTGAATAGCATGGCTGCTGTTAAATCTGGCACCAAAGCTAAACGCGCTGCACGTCCGGCTAAATATAGCTATGTTGACGAAAACGGTGAAACTAAAACCTGGACTGGCCAGGGTCGTACACCGGCAGTGATCAAAAAAGCGATGGAAGAACAAGGTAAACAACTGGACGATTTCCTGATCAAGGAATAATTCAGAAATAGTTTGCTTAAAATCCCGCCACTGGCGGG
>NZ_SZWU01000016.1:25809-31068 GCF_005280935.1 Citrobacter sp. wls757
ACCAGAAGGTTACTTCTTAATACCCATCTCGTCTTCCAGCCAGGCTTTAAATTCGGCGCCGAGAGTATTATGGCGAATACCATATTCAACGAACGCCTGCATATAGCCCAGTTTATTACCACAGTCATGGCTTTTGCCCTTCATGTGATAGGCTTCAACCGTCTCTTTTTCAATCAGCATATCGATAGCATCTGTCAGCTGAATTTCATCACCCGCTCCCGGAGGGGTTTTAGCCAGCAGAGGCCAGATATCGGCACTAAGAACGTAACGACCCACAACGGCCAGATTAGAAGGCGCAACATCAGCTTTTGGTTTTTCAACCACGCCAACCATCGGAACGCTTTCGCCCGGGGATAATTCAACGCCTTTACAATCAACAACGCCATAAGCTGTAACATCTTCTACCGGTTCAACCATAATCTGGCTGCTACCTGTTTCATCAAAACGATGAATCATTTCGGCAAGGTTGTCGCGGGATAAATCAGATTCGTATTCGTCAAGAATTACGTCCGGCAGGATTACAGCTACCGGTTCATCGCCAACCACAGGGTGCGCGCACAATACCGCGTGGCCCAGACCTTTAGCCAGCCCCTGACGCACCTGCATAATAGTCACATGTGGCGGACAAATAGATTGCACTTCTTCCAGAAGCTGGCGTTTTACACGTTTTTCCAGCATCGCTTCAAGTTCAAAGCTGGTATCAAAGTGGTTTTCAATAGAATTTTTAGACGAGTGAGTTACAAGTACAATTTCAGTGATGCCCGCAGCAATACATTCGTTTACGACGTACTGAATTAATGGCTTATCAACCAACGGTAGCATCTCTTTCGGGATTGCTTTCGTAGCCGGTAACATCCTGGTTCCTAATCCCGCAACCGGGATAACGGCTTTTTTGACTTTTGAATTAAGGGCAGCCATTTAAAACTCTCCTGGACTGTTCATGTATTGAACGTGTTCATCATTCTGTATCGCATCCGAGTATATCAGTACAGCGACAAGCTTCTGGTCTGAAAAGGACGCGCGTCGGTATAATTAAGATAAATACGAATATAACTGGCGCTGATAGTAGCACTCACAGCATGGGGAGGGTGAACCAATTTCATTTACACGCCTCTCAATTGTTCATTCTGCAGACAACATCAAGCGCAGGCGACCTCCCGCCCCCCAAATTTGGCATTGCCATGACTCACAATGTTGGCTCAGTTGATTAAGATACGTATTACCTAAGGTACCCAGCGGAACGCCATTGCTGATTTGCACTTGGTGGGAACCTGTATTTAATGTCGCATTCAGCCCTGCCGATACCAGAATCAGATTTTTTAATCCGCTGTGGTAATACCCCACCAGCAAGGGAAACTGCCCTGGTAAATTGGCTTGCCGCAACAGATGATTTACCTGTTTCAATAACGTACCTAGCTCTGGCAACCGTTGATTTTGTTGTGTCAGTTGCTCCTGCAGTAAACCATTAAATAGCGCTCGCAGTAATAATGCAGCCAGCACGCCATTATCCCCTGCCCGCGTCACATCAAGGCAATAGAATGCAAGGTCATGATCCGACAGCGGCGCAATATCCAACACCAGCCCCGGTTGGTCGGCTGCCACCAATTGTCGATAGTTAACGCGACAGTGCGAAATCACTTGCGACACCGGAGGCTGTAATTCTTTTAGCAACTTCGCAGCAGCAGCAGGATCGTCCACCATCGCATCCCAGTCGCGAAACAGCCGCTCCTCTTCTTCCACGCGTGAATTAAACATGTTGGGATAAAGACATGCAAAGACGGTTTCTCGCAAGCGATTAAGGTCTTTCACCGGCTTCAACAGGACGTCATCCACACCGAGTCGTAGCGCTTTGGCTATGTCGGACATGTTTTCCGTCGCAGAAATCACCAGTATGGGGGTCTGATCGCCACGATTGCGTAAATACTCAACCAGTTTGAGACCGTTCATTCTTGGCATAGCCAGGTCGCAGATCATCAGGTCGGGTTTAAAATGCCCAAGCAAGTCCAGTGCTTCAAGTCCGTCACCAGCTACCGCCGTTGTCGCTCCCAAAGAGGAAAACCATGAGTCCATGAGTGAGCGAAATACCGGCTCATCCTCAACGATAAGAATCTGTTTTCCGACCAATGGCTGCGTCATATTCTCCCCCCTGACTGGCTTTAATAAATAGTGGCATGCTATTGCCACTCACGCCTGTCAGAATTAGCTTAAGTGTTGATAAAAAATGCGTTAGACGTTGGTTTTCACCAGGGGTAGAAGCTCATCCATTTTCTTCTCGACCGCTAACTGCCCGGCAGCAATTGCCGCACTGGCGCGGTGAAAATCCAGCGTGGATATTTGTGGACAAAACGGCTGAATCAGAATGTCTGGAGGGTCACCGGCCATGCGGTTACGTTTCAGTCGGTTTTCCAGAACCTGAATAGACGTCGTCATGATCTCCATCGCCGTAGGCGCAGTTACTGCACGCCTGGCCGTAATGTTGCTCAAGCGTTCTTTCAGACGGGCATGCCATGAGAGTTCGTCAGCATCATCACCCGATTCGGCATCGCTATTGACGTTGAAGGAGAGTAAATCTTGTTGCATGAGATGCGCATCGTGTTGCAGGTCGACCGCTATAACAATATCGGCCCCCAACGCGCGAGTCAGGGAGACAGGGACAGGATTCACCACCGCACCATCGACCAGCCAGTAACCATTGTGCGCCACAGGTGACATCAAGCCAGGAATACTGCAGGAGGCCCGGACAGCCAGATGTAAATCACCTTCGGTGAACCAAAGTTCCCGACCCGTACTCAGATTGGTAGCCACTGTTGCGAAACGGCGAGTACATTGCTCAATTGCTTCTACCGGCATCACATTACGGTACTGATTGAATACCCGTTCACCGCGCAGTAAACCTCCCCTGCGCCACGAGAGATCCATCAACCGTAAAACATCCCAATAGCTGAAAGAACAGACCCACTTTTCGAGAGCAGGCAGCTTATTGCAGGCGTAGGCAGCGCCAACCAACGAACCGATGGAGCACCCTGCCACGATATCAACATCAATACCCATATGCTTAAGGGCTTTGATAACGCCAATATGCGACCAACCTCGCGCCGCGCCGGAACCTAGCGCCAGCCCAATTTTTATTTTTCTCATTATACGTACAAACTTCCCCTGGCTTGCAGACGTAGCAACATCGCTACCGCTCAGTTAACATAGTGCCACTCTGGCGTTTTTACGCCGTTTTTATATTCCAGGGAGTACTTTGTGTCTCAGCTTTGTCCCTGTGGTAGCGCTGTCGAGTATAGCCTATGTTGCTACCGTTATGTGTCCGGCGCGCAAGTAGCACCTACGCCGTCACACCTCATGCGTTCTCGTTACTGTGCTTTTGTGATGAAAGACGCAGATTACCTTATCAGGACCTGGCATCCGGATTGTCATGCGGCCGAGTTTCGCGACGACATTATCGCAGGATTTACTCATACCGAATGGCTTGGACTGACCGTTTTTGAACAAGAAACGGCAGACACAGAAAATATCGGCTATGTCAGTTTTGTCGCGCGGTTTTCTGAACAAGGTAAAACAGGTGCAATTATCGAGCGCTCTCGTTTTTTAAAAGAAAACGGTCAGTGGTACTATATTGACGGTACACGCCCTCAAATTGGACGAAACGATACCTGCCCTTGTGGCTCAGGTAAAAAATTTAAAAAGTGCTGCGGCTAATCAACGCCCGACAGTATCAATTTTGCAAACATTCTCAACAGGATCACCGCTGCAAATGCATTCATTACAACGAAAAGTGCTGCGTACTATTTGCCCGGACCAAAAAGGTCTGATCGCGCGCATTACGAATATCTGTTACAAGCATGAACTGAACATCGTGCAGAACAATGAGTTTGTGGACCACCGTACCGGACGCTTTTTTATGCGCACCGAACTGGAGGGCATTTTTAACGACGTCACGCTGCTTGCCGATCTGGACAGCGCCTTACCTGAAGGCTCGATTCGTGAATTAACCCCAGCAGGCCGCCGCCGCATCGTCATTTTGGTCACCAAGGAAGCGCATTGCCTGGGCGATTTATTAATGAAGGCCAACTATGGCGGGCTGGATGTTGAAATCGCCGCGGTGATCGGCAATCACGAGACCTTGCGTCCTCTGGTTGAACGGTTTGATATTCCGTTTGAGCTGGTGAGCCATGAAGGTTTAACACGTGAAGAACATGATGAGAAAATGGCTGATGCTATCGACGCCCACCAGCCGGACTATGTCGTGCTGGCTAAATACATGCGCGTTCTGACCCCGACATTTGTTTCACGCTTTCCGAATAAAATTATCAATATTCACCATTCATTCCTGCCAGCATTCATTGGTGCTCGTCCGTACCATCAGGCTTATGAGCGTGGCGTGAAGATCATCGGCGCGACGGCCCACTACGTGAATGATAACCTCGATGAAGGCCCAATCATTATGCAGGACGTGATCCATGTTGATCACACCTACACCGCCGAAGATATGATGCGCGCGGGTCGCGACGTTGAAAAAAATGTATTAAGCCGTGCGCTGTATCAGGTTCTGGCTCAACGCGTCTTTGTTTACGGTAACCGAACGATTATTCTGTAATCGATTGATAAGTTAATTGGTTACCTTTACATCTTTACGTGTAAAAATCAGGCAACCAGTTCTTTTTTATCAACGGAATGCTTTACAGGGGCGCATCATTTGATATGATGCGCCCCGCTTCCAACGGAAGCAGGCCAGTAATTAGCATTACCCCGTGGTGGGGTTCCCGAGCGATCATAAGGGAACTGACTGCAAATCTGCCGTCATCGACTTCAAGGTTCGACTCGAGCGATAGTGAGAGAACGTTGCCGCAGGCAACGGCCCGAAGGGTGAGGAGCTTTAGCTCCGAATAATCCTTCCCGCTATAGAATGCAAGCAGCATAATGAATTTACCCTGTGGTGGGGTTCCCGAGCGGCCAAAGGGAGCAGACTGTAAATCTGCCGTCATCGACTTCGAAGGTTCGAATCCTTCCCCCACCACCATTCATTCCTGTAGATTCATAAAATTAGTATACCCCTGGTGGGGTTCCCGAGCGGCCAAAGGGAGCAGACTGTAAATCTGCCGTCATCGACTTCGAAGGTTCGAATCCTTCCCCCACCACCATCACTTCATAAAGCACCAACAGCAAATCAATCTCTAATGCCCCATATTCCACCCATGCGGGAAGGATGAGAAGTTTCGACTAAGGTTCGATTCGAGCGTAGCGAGAAAGCGT
>NZ_SZWU01000016.1:31348-31516 GCF_005280935.1 Citrobacter sp. wls757
ACACACTCAATTCCTCAGCAATGCCTTTTATTTGCCTGATGCGCTATGCTTATCAGGCCTACAAACTCGACATGTGCCCGCAATTTGTCTGCTGCGCTGCGCTTATCAGGCCTACAGCGCTCGCTGATACCTTCGTAGGCCGGATAAGGCGCTTGCGCCGCCATCCGG
>NZ_SZWU01000016.1:31526-31667 GCF_005280935.1 Citrobacter sp. wls757
TGCCCATGCGGGAAGGATGAGAAGCTTCAACTAAGGTTCGATTCGAGCGTAGCGAGAAAGCGTTGCTGCAGGCAACGACCCGAAGGGCGAAGCGCGTAGCGCTGAGTAATCCTTCCCCCACCACCATCACTTCATAAAGCA
>NZ_SZWU01000016.1:31870-47942 GCF_005280935.1 Citrobacter sp. wls757
CAGGCATAAAAAAACCCCGCCGAAGCAGGGTTTTGTCATTCTCAAATATACGATTAGTGACGCGCGCGAACAATCTGGTATTTGCGTGTCAGATATTCGACCGGGACGCTCCAGATGTGTACCAGACGCGAGAATGGGAACAACAGGAACAGCGTCATACCCAGCACCAGGTGCATACGGAAAATGAACGCAACACCATCCAGATATTGAGACGCTCCGCCCTGGAAGGTCACCACTGTCTGCGCCCAGTTCACCAGCTTCATCATCTCGCTACCGTCCATATGCTGGGCGGAGAACGGAATGGTCAGCAGGCCCAGCGCACACTGGATCACCAGCAGTGAGAGGATCAGAATATCCGCTCCGGTGGTGGTGGCCCGCACGCGTGGGCTGAACAGACGGCGTTTCAGCAGCAGTACGCCACCAATCAGACACATCAGGCCACTGGCACCGCCCGCAAACATTGCCATCTTTTGTTTCACTTCAAGCGGTAGCCAGGCTTCATACATCCAGTGCGGCGTCAACATGCCAAGGAAGTGCCCAGCAAAGATACCCAGGATCCCGATGTGAAACAGGTTTGACGCCAGGTTCATCCCTTTGCGATCCAGCATCTGACTGGAAGCCGCACGCCATGTATATTGCCCATAGTCATAACGCAGCCAGCTGCCGATCAGAAAGACAGAACCCGCGATGTACGGATAGATGTCAAAGAAGAACGTATTCAGGAAGTGCATTATTGCTGTCCTCCGGTGGTGATATTCAGATACTGCGGCGCAACGGCCCCGGCAAAACGACGCTGGTGAGCGGAGATTTCCGACTCGCCACACCCCTGATCGGCGAAGAATTTCACCTGCTCTTCTTCCCAGACCGCATCCAGCGCTTGTGGAGTATCGTCACGGGCTTCATCCGCAATTTTTTCAGCCACTTTATCGCTGTCGATAACGGTATTCGCCAGTTTTAACAGCAGATCGAACAGCACCGCATAACGGCTTTCACGCTGTTGCAAACGAGCGCTGAGCAGCGCCAGAATCGGCGCAATATCCTGTAAGCCACCTAGCGCTTCGCTTTTCGGCAGTTGCGCAAGGTATTCCAGATACAGCGGCAGATGATCGGGAAGTTCGCGGCTGTCGAGCTGTAAACCGTGCTGCTCATACTGTGCCATCAGGTCAACCATAGCCTGACCGCGATCGCGGGATTCACCGTGAACATGTTCAAACAGCAGCAGCGATGTCGCGCGGCCACGGTCAAACAGTTCGCTGTAGGCAGCCTGCACATCCAGCATGTCCTGCGAGGTTAGATCGCGCAGGAAAACGCCCAGAGTCTGGGCATCCTCTTTATCCAGGTTCTCAGATGACGCGAGTGCATCGAAAAGTTCCTGCTGATGCTGCCACAAGGCAGCATCCGGGTACTCGAGCAGACGCGAAACAATGACGAGTTCAATCATTGGTGCGGCTCCGTTTTGCTGGTCACATCGACAGCGTCGATGCGGCGGCTGTTGAACAGATTGAATTTAGTATCAGAACCGTGGCAACCGTCGCCGAAGGTAAAGCCACAACCGCTTTTCTCCGGGAACGCGTCACGCGCCAGTTCACGATGGCTGCTCGGTACCACGAAACGATCTTCGTAGTTTGCGATCGCCAGGTAACGATACATTTCCTGTGCCTGCGCTTCGCTTAAGCCCACCTCTTCCAGCGCACGGGTATCAACTTTGCCGTCAACAGTTTCCGCACGTTTGTAGTGACGCATCGCCAGCATACGTTTCAGCGCCAACAGTACCGGCTGGGTGTCACCTGCAGTCAGCAGGTTCGCCAGGTACTGAACCGGAATACGCAGGCTGTCAACATCCGGCAGAATACCGTTGCTGCCAAGCTCGCCCGCATCAGCAGCGGACTGAATCGGTGACAATGGCGGCACGTACCAGACCATCGGCAGTGTGCGGTATTCCGGATGCAGCGGCAGCGCCAGCTTCCAGTCCATCGCCATTTTGTAAACCGGAGACTGCTGTGCGGCATCAATGACGCTCAGCGGAATACCATCTTTCAGCGCCTGTTCAATAACAGCCGGATCGTTCGGATCGAGGAACACGTCCAGCTGACGCTGGTACAAATCTTTCTCGTGCTCGGTGCTTGCTGCACTTTCGATCGCATCTGCGTCATACAGCAGTACGCCGAGGTAACGGATACGACCTACACAGGTTTCGGAGCAAACGGTCGGCTGACCAGCTTCGATACGCGGGTAGCAGAAAATGCACTTCTCAGATTTCCCGCTCTTCCAGTTGAAGTAGATCTTCTTGTACGGGCAGCCGGTGATACACATACGCCAGCCGCGGCACTTGTCCTGGTCGATCAGCACGATGCCATCTTCTTCACGCTTGTAGATAGCGCCGCTCGGACAGGTCGCCACACACGCCGGATTAAGGCAGTGCTCACACAGACGCGGCAGGTACATCATGAAGGTGTTTTCGAACTGACCGTACATCGCCTTCTGCATGTTTTCGAAGTTCTGGTCTTTGGCGCGTTTTTCAAACTCGCCGCCCAGAATTTCTTCCCAGTTCGGACCGCTGGTAATTTTATCCATTCGCTGACCGGTGATCAGCGAGCGCGGACGAGCAATCGGCTGCGCTTTGCTGTCTGCCGGGGCGTTATGCAACGTCTGGTAGTCAAAATCAAACGGCTCGTAGTAATCATCCATGCCCGGCAGATGCGGGTTAGCAAATATTTTACCCAACAGCAGCGCTTTGTTACCCATGCGCGGCTGCAGTTTGCCGTTGATTTTACGGATCCAACCGCCCTTCCATTTTTCCTGGTTTTCCCAGTCGTTCGGGAAGCCAACGCCAGGCTTACTTTCGACGTTGTTGAACCAGGCGTACTCCATACCTTCACGGCTGGTCCAGACGTTTTTACAGGTCACTGAACAGGTGTGGCAGCCGATGCACTTATCGAGATTCAGCACCATGCCGACTTGTGAACGAATTTTCATTTTACGCTCTCCTGTACCTGGTCATTGCCTTCGCCATCCAACCAGTTAATGTTCTTCATCTTACGTACAACTACGAACTCATCACGGTTTGAACCGACGGTGCCGTAGTAGTTAAAGCCGTAGGCCAACTGCGCATAGCCGCCGATCATATGGGTCGGTTTCGGTGTAATACGGGTCACCGAGTTGTGGATCCCACCGCGCTGCTGGGTGATTTCTGAACCCGGCAGGTTAACGATACGTTCCTGCGCGTGGTACATCATGGTCATCCCGGCCGGTACACGCTGGCTGACAACTGCACGTGCCGTCAGCGCACCGTTGCTGTTGAAGACTTCGATCCAGTCGTTATCTTCGATTCCCAGATCCTTCGCATCGACTTCGCTCATCCACACAATCGGGCCACCGCGTGACAGCGTCAGCATCAGCAAGTTGTCGCTGTAAGTGGAGTGGATACCCCATTTCTGGTGCGGCGTCAGGAAGTTGAGCGCTTTTTCCGGGTTACCGTTAGATTTCTCGCCGATCACCGCTTTCACCGAACGGGTGTCGATTGGCGGACGGTAAACCAGCAGGCTTTCACCAAAGTCACGCATCCACTGATGATCCTGATACAACTGCTGGCGACCAGACAGCGTACGCCATGGGATCAGCTCGTGAACGTTGGTATAGCCGGCGTTATAAGACACGTGTTCATCTTCCAGTCCTGACCAGGTCGGGCTGGAGATAATTTTGCGCGGCTGCGCCTGAATATCGCGGAAGCGAATTTTTTCGTCCTCTTTATTCAGCGCCAGATGCGTATGGTCACGACCGGTAAATTCACTCAGCGCAGCCCAGGCTTTAACAGCTACCTGACCGTTAGTTTCCGGCGCCAGCGTCAGGATCATCTCGGCTGCATCAATTGCGGTATTAAGCCAAGGCTGGCCTTTTGCCGGACCTTCAGCCTTGGTGTAATTGAGCTTACGCAGCAGATCCATTTCGCTCTGGGTATTCCAGGCAATCCCTTTACCGCCGTTACCGATTTTTTCCATCAGCGGGCCGATGGAGGTGAAACGCTCGTAGGTTGCCGGATAATCACGCTCAACGGTCATGATGTGCGGTGCGGTAACACCAGGAATCAGGTCACATTCACCTTTTTTCCAGTCCTTCACGTCCAGCGGTTGTGCCAGTTCTGCTGCAGAGTCGTGCTGAATTGGCAGCGTAACGACGTCGGTTTCTTTACCGAGATGACCCACGCAAACTTCAGAGAATTTCTTGGCAATGGCTTTGTAGATTTCCCAGTCGCTCTTCGATTCCCAGGCCGGGTCAACTGCCGCAGACAGAGGATGAATAAACGGATGCATGTCCGAGGTATTCATATCGTCTTTTTCATACCAGGTTGCGGTCGGCAACACGATGTCGGAATACAGACAGGTGCTCGACAGACGGAAGTCCAGCGTGACAACCAGATCCAGTTTGCCGTCCAGGCCGTTATCCTGCCATTCCACTTCTTCAGGCTTCACGCCGCTCTGCTGGCCGAGATCTTTGCCCTGAATACCATGTTCAGTACCCAGCAGATACTTGAGCATGTACTCGTGGCCTTTACCGGAAGAACCGAGCAGGTTAGAACGCCAGATAAACAGGTTGCGCGGATGGTTTTTACCGTTTTCCGGCTGCTCTGCCGCAAAGCGAATAGAACCTTCTTTCAGGGATTTAACGGTGTAATCCACCGGCGTCATACCTGCTTTCTGCGCTTCTTCGGCGATACGCAGTGGGTTAGTCCCTAACTGCGGCGCAGATGGCAACCAGCCCATACGTTCAGCGCGAACGTTAAAATCAATCAAATGACCGCTGTAGCGGGATTTGTCTGCCATCGGGGAAAGCAGTTCCTGCGCAGTAACCGTCTCATAGCGCCATTGGCTGGAGTGGTTATAGAAGTAGGAAGTGCTGTTCATATGACGAGGCGGACGCTGCCAGTCAAGAGCAAACGCCAGCGGCTGCCAGCCGGTTTGCGGACGCAGTTTTTCCTGACCCACATAGTGGGCCCAACCGCCGCCGCTCTGACCGATACAACCGCAGAACACCAGCATATTGATCAGGCCACGATAGTTCATATCGAGGTGGTACCAGTGGTTCAGGCCCGCACCGACGATGATCATCGAACGACCGTGTGTTTTATCGGCGTTATCCGCAAATTCACGGGCAATGCGCACGATCTGAGAGCGTGATACGCCAGTGATTTTTTCTGCCCATGCCGGCGTGTACGCTTTCACGTCATCGTAGCTGGTCGCGCAGTTTTCGTCGTTCAGACCACGTTCCAGGCCATAGTTAGCCATGGTCAGGTCGTAAACGGTGGTCACCAGCGCGGTAGAGCCATCGGCCAACTGCAGGCGTTTAACCGGCAGTTTGTGCAGCAGAATATTTTCCAGCTCTACTTTACTGAAGTGCTCGGTACCTTCGCCGCCAAAGTACGGGAAGCCCACTTCAGCGATATCGTCCTGGCTACCCAGCAGGCTGAGCTGCAGTTCGGTTTCATCACCGGACGTACCGTCGCGTTGCTCAAGGTTCCATTTGCCCTTTTCGCCCCAACGGAAACCAATTGAACCGTTTGGCGCAACCATTTCGCCGTTGCTGTTGATAGCGACGGTTTTCCATTCTGGGTTATTTTCCTGGCCCAGAGAGTCGACCAGATCCGCCGCACGCAGCATACGACCAGCAGCATAGTAGCCGTCACGCTCTTCGAGCATCACCAGCATTGGCATGTCGGTATAACGACGAACATAGTCGGTGAAGTACTGGCTCGGGTTATCGAGGTGGAACTCGCGCAGCATGACATGGCCCATCGCCATTGCCATCGCCGCATCGGTTCCCTGCTTCGGTGCCAGCCACAGGTCGCAAAGTTTGGCAATTTCTGCGTAGTCCGGAGTAATCGCTACCGTTTTGGTGCCTTTATAACGAACCTCAGTAAAGAAGTGTGCATCCGGAGTACGGGTCTGCGGTACGTTAGAGCCCCATGCAAGAATGTAGCTGGAGTTATACCAGTCGGCAGATTCCGGTACGTCGGTTTGCTCGCCCCAGGTTTGCGGGGAAGCCGGCGGCAGGTCACAGTACCAGTCGTAGAAGCTCAGGCAGGTACCGCCAATCAGCGACATATAGCGTGCGCCGGAAGCATAAGAAACCATCGACATCGCCGGGATCGGAGAGAAGCCTGCAACGCGGTCAGGGCCATAGGTTTTGATGGTGTAAACGTTAGATGCAGCAATCAGTTCATTCACTTCCTGCCAGGAAGAACGAACAAATCCACCACGACCGCGCGCTTGTTTGAAGCTTTTTGCTTTGTCGGCGTCTTCGATGATGGATGCCCATGCGTCTACCGGATCGCTGTGCAGTCTTTTTGCTTCACGCCACATTTTCATCAGACGTTTGCGCATCAGCGGGTATTTCAGACGGTTAGCGCTGTACAGATACCAGGAATAGCTTGCACCACGTGGGCAGCCGCGAGGCTCGTGGTTAGGCATATCTGGACGCGTGCGTGGGTAGTCAGTTTGCTGGGTCTCCCAGGTCACCAGACCATTTTTCACATAGATTTTCCAACTGCATGAGCCCGTGCAGTTTACCCCGTGGGTTGAACGCACGATTTTGTCATGCTGCCAACGCTGGCGGTATCCGTCCTCCCAGTCCCTGTTGGTATTGAGAAGCTGGCCATGCCCATCGGCAAAGGTTTCGCCCTTCTGCTTGAAGTAGCGAAACCGGTCCAGGAATTTACTCATCGGTTTTCTCCTGTAGGAGCCTGTCGGCTCTCTGATAAATCGACATTGCTTGATTGAGAGCGAAGGTAACGCTCTGAAAGGGCGTGAGAATTGATAACGATCAAGGCATGCAGGGATGAAAACAGAGGGTCGATTTTCACATACCCCCTTAGTAGGATATTAATAAAACAGTCAACATATTGAATTTAAATGATTTTATTAAAATCACTTATCATACAAATGTTAAATTCTTTATAAGTGGGTATTAAGGGGTATCCCCCCTGCCAGGCATATTACCAGCACCGTTTTCGCAGACTTTCGTCATGAGCTCACATATAAGTATGTTGTAACTAATTTAGAACAAAAAAAAGCGCGGTCTAACACCGCGCAATGGATAATCAACTGCTACTACTTTTTTACTTTTTAGAATGACGTCCGTATACCGCCCAGGTGATGACCACACAAGCGACATAGAAGATCAGAAAGACTTTCATCGCATCGACCGGCGAACCAGTTAACGCCAGAGACGTACCAAATGCTTTCGGGATAAAGAAGCCGCCAATCGCACCAATGGCTGAGATAAAGCCCAACGCTGCCGCGGTGTCGGTTGCTGCTTCGCGCATTGCTTTCTCTTCTGAACCGCCTTCAGCTTTCACTCTGTCCATCGTCAGCTTGCGGAAGATAACGGAGATCATCTGGAAGGTTGAACCACTCCCCAGACCAGCCGTCAGGAACAATGCCAGGAACACCGCGAAGAAGGCGATAAAGTTGCCACCGACACCGTTTGATGGCAGCGTCAGGAACAGTAAGGCACTGAAAATAGCCATCAGCACGAAGTTCACCAGCGTTACACGGGTTCCGCCCAGACGGTCAGAGATTGCGCCACCCGCTGAACGAGCCAGCGCGCCAATCAACGGTCCAAAGAAGGCGTAATGCAGGATCTGTACCTCAGGAAACTGCGTTTTTGACAACATGGCAAAACCGGCAGAGAAACCGATGAATGAACCGAAGGTTGCCAGATACAGCAGACTCATAATCCACAGATGCCCACGTTTCAGCACCGGCAATTGCTCTTTCAGCGACGCTTTTGAGGTTGCCAGTTCATTCATACCAAACCATGCAGCCAGCGTTAACACCGCAAGGAACGGTACCCAAATCCATGCGGCGTTTGCCAGATACAGCTGCGTACCATCCGGTTGTTCAACCCCGTGGCTACCAAATGCGGCAAAGATTGACAGTGAAACCACCAGCGGCGCAACCAACTGCATCACGCTGACGCCCATGTTGCCCAGGCCACCGTTCAGACCCAGCGCACCACCCTGTTTCTGTTTTGGAAAGAAGAAACTGATGTTTGCCATGCTGGACGCAAAGTTCGCACCGGCGAAACCGCACAACAGAGAGATAATAATAAAGGTACTAAACGGCGTGGAGGTATCCTGCACCGCAAAACCTAACCATACACAAGGAATGATCAGGATACCGGTGCTAAACGCTGTCCAGCGACGTCCACCAAACAGGGGAACCATAAAGGAGTACGGAACACGCAGCAGCGCGCCGGACACCGAAGGTAATGCCGTCAGCATGAACAGCTGTTCAGTGGTGAAATCAAATCCGACTTTCGGTAAGTTCACCGCCACGGCGCTAAATAACATCCACACGCAAAACGCCAGCAGCAAGCAAGGGACGGAAATCCACAGGTTACGGCTGGCGATTCGTTGACCACGCTGCTGCCAGAAGGCGGGATCTTCCGGCCGCCATTCGGTAATTACAGCTCCAGATGCCCTTTCCGGGGCAGATGAGTGACTCATAGACACCTCTGATACTTGTTTCGATGCCTGCAACATTAGGGTTTACAGCTGGAGGTAAGTTGATATAAATCAAAGGAAAAGGTGTCATTATTCATGCCTAAAATTTATCATTACCCTAAATGAGTACATAACTTCGGTAAAAAAGATGTGGTTTTTCACGCTTCTGTCGTCCCCTACTCCCCCTCGCCCGGGATCTCTCCCTCCACTGGCAATTAAGAGGTAGCCCGTTTGAGGTATGGGTATACTCCAGTGTATCGCCGAGAATAACGCCACTGCCTGCAGCAGAATCGTCATTCAATAAGGTTTTCTGTTCGACGAAAACCCGAAGGAACAAGTCACCATGTTTAAACGTTGTCTCTCCCCGCTTACGCTGGTCAACCAGGTGGCGCTGATTGTTTTATTGTCCACAGCCATCGGCGTGGCTGGTATGGCTGTCTCCGGCTGGCTGGTTCAGGGCGTTCAGGGTAGCGCCCATGCAATCAACAAAGCGGGATCGCTGCGCATGCAGAGTTATCGCCTGCTGGCAGCCGTACCGCTGGACGCTAGCGATCAACCGCTTCTGGATGAAATGGAGAAAACGGCGTTTAGCCCGGAGTTGACGCGTGCCGCAAAGCGAGACGGACAACAGGCGCAGTTAAAAGCACTACAGGATTACTGGCACACTGAACTGGCGCCGGGGCTTGCGCATGCGCAAACGCCTGATGCGGTAGCGCAGGATGTAACGCGCTTTGTAGGCGGTCTGGATAAGCTGGTTACCGCCTTTGACCATACCACCGAATTACGCATTGAACGCGTCGTCCTGCTGCATCGCCTGATGGCCATATTTATGGCATTGCTGCTGGTTTTCACCATTATCTGGCTGCGCGTGCGCCTGTTAGAGCCGTGGAAGCAGCTGCTGGCGATGGCGCGAGCCGTCAGCCAACGTGATTTTACCCAACGCGCGCGTATCAGCGGGCGTAATGAGATGGCCGCTCTGGGCTCGGCACTGAATAATATGTCGGAAGAACTGGCCGAAAGTTATGCCGTGCTGGAACAGCGGGTGCAGGAAAAAACGGCGGGACTGGAGCACAAAAATCAGATCCTTTCTTTTCTGTGGCAAGCCAACCGCCGCCTGCACTCTCAGGTGCCGTTGTGCGAACGCCTCTCTCCGGTACTGAACGGTCTGCAAAATTTAACCTTGCTACATGATATTGAACTCCGGGTTTACGACCTGGAAGATGAAGACAATCATCAGGAATTTACCTGTCAGTCCAATGCCAGCTGTGATGAAAAAGGTTGCCATCTGTGTCCTCGCGGAACGCTGCCCGCGATTGACGGCGGGATCACATTGAAATGGCGGCTGACCGATGCGCATACCCAATATGGTATTCTGCTCGCCACCTTGCCGAACGGACGCCATCTCAGCCACGATCAGCAGCAGTTGGTTGATACCCTGGTTGAGCAACTGACCGCAACGCTCGCGCTCGACAGACATCAGGAGCGTCAACAGCAGTTGATCGTGATGGAAGAGCGTGCCACCATTGCACGCGAACTTCATGATTCTATTGCACAATCGCTCTCTTGTATGAAGATGCAGGTTAGCTGTTTGCAGATGCAGGGCGATGCGCTTTCAGATAACTGTCGCGAGTTGCTCAGCCAGATTCGTAACGAGCTGAATGCTTCGTGGGCACAACTGCGTGAGCTGTTAACCACCTTCCGTTTACAGCTCACAGAACCTGGATTACGGCCGGCGCTGGAAGCCAGCTGTCAGGAGTACAGCGCCCGTTTTGGATTTACGGTTAAGCTGGATTATCAGCTACCGCCACGCCTGGTCCCTTCGCATCAGGCGATTCACCTGCTACAAATTGCGCGCGAAGCCCTGAGTAATGCACTTAAACACTCTCAGGCCAATGAAGTGGTCGTGACGGTGGTGCAAAATGGCAAGCAGGTCAAACTAACAGTGCAAGATAACGGCTGCGGCGTACCGGAAAACGCCGAACGCAGTAACCACTACGGCATGATTATAATGCGCGATCGTGCGCAGAGCTTGCGCGGCGATTGCCGCGTACGCCGTCGCGAGACGGGCGGTACTGAAGTTGCTGTCACTTTTATTCCCGAAACAAACTTCACAGAAGTCCAAGGAGATACCCATGAGTAATCTGGAACCGGCAACCATCCTGTTGATCGACGATCATCCGATGCTGCGAACCGGTGTAAAACAGCTTGTCAGCATGGCGCCCGATATTACCGTTGTCGGCGAAGCCAGCAATGGTGAGCAGGGTATCGAGCTGGCTGAATCCCTTGATCCCGATCTGATCCTGCTTGATCTCAACATGCCCGGCATGAACGGCCTGGAAACTCTCGATAAGCTGCGTGAAAAGTCACTGTCGGGCCGTATCGTTGTGTTTAGCGTATCCAATCATGAAGAAGACGTAGTTACCGCACTGAAACGCGGCGCTGACGGTTATCTGCTGAAAGATATGGAGCCTGAAGATTTACTCAAAGCCTTACAGCAGTCAGCGGCCGGTGAAATGGTGCTGAGTGAGGCCTTAACGCCGGTTCTGGCCGCCAGCCTGCGTGCTAATCGTGCAACGTCGGACCGTGATGTCACCCAACTGACACCGCGTGAGCGCGACATTCTCAAGCTCATTGCCCAGGGGCTGCCGAACAAGATGATCGCCCGTCGTCTGGACATCACTGAAAGTACGGTAAAAGTCCATGTGAAGCATATGTTGAAGAAAATGAAGCTCAAATCACGCGTCGAAGCCGCGGTATGGGTACATCAGGAACGCATTTTCTGATAACGCGTTGATGCTTCATTGTTAACGAGGATCATTTTCCGAAACTGTAATAAACGGTTCGGTCAGTGATAGCGTGATCTCATTGGAAGAGACACGCTGACCCTGCTCATCTTCTACCACCACAGACAACCGCCAGCGGTTTGTCGCGCCTTCGCTGCTGTCCCACTTCGGCATAATAATCGTCCAGCCTTGCGCGCTTCGGTTATCGCTACCCGCCGTTAAACTCAACGCCTGGGTATCACCCTGCCAGGTCAAATGGCGGATCCCATGCAAACTACGCACCTGCAGCTTCAGCGCCACCGTCTCACCAGACTTGAGATCCCAGGGCGGCGTGGCCAAAAATACCGACAATGTTTTACGCTGGCGATATTCCAGTGTAGGCAGATTGTTACGCTGCGGATCGTCATAACGACTGCCGCGCAGCGATCGGCTGTTTGCCACCTCGCTGACCATCAGTTGTTTTTTTAGCGGCACGCCAAAGCGGTAATTCAGCGTTAAGCCAAGGTTATTCTGGCTGACTCCGCTTTCGCCCTGCTTATGTTGTGCCGTCACGGTAATCAATGGCACCGGCGTATAGCTCAATCCCAGATTCACCGCCACAGGATTGTGGTACCCGGTTCCGGAATGAAACAAATCCACCCGGTCGCCAAAATACTGTTCCACGCTGACGCTGGTATTGAGGTGTTGATAGAACGGCATGCGCATTTGCGCAGTCAGGTCGTAGCCGCGGGCCATCCGTTGTTCCTGGGTTGCGGAACGCTCCTGCCAGGAGGACAACGGTTGGTAATAGTTAGCGGATAAGCGCAAGTATTCGCCCCACGCCTCGGCGCCAAGGCCTCCCCGGGGCAGATTTTCATCCAACAGGTTGTCATAAAAGGTGTTGTAACCCAGAAACCAGCCGTCGCGTACCCAGCGCTGCCCAATCCCCGCATTGCTGACTAAACCTTCGTCCTGTTGCGTCAGCCCCAACTGGCTCCAGGTTAAATATCGTTGATTGTCCTGCCATGGGATAAACCAACTTCCCCGACTTCCGGTAAAGCTGCCTTCGTTATCCACCTGCAATCCAACGCTGGCGTTTCCCCAGGGAGAGAGCCAGGATTCCAGTTGCTGATTAACCTGTTCACTGACCGTGTCACGCACCTGACCAAACGCAAACTGCTTCGCCTGTTCACCCGTATCAAGCCCGTTATCGGTCATGCTGGCTTCACCAAACGCTTTGACCATTTCAGCAAAGTGCTTTTCGCCTGCCCGCGACTCCGGCGCCATACCGAGATCGGGTAAGCCATCACTATTGTTATCGAAAGGGTTTTCAGCCTGGTGAATAAAAGATGTCCGTGCGTTGGCAATACCGCCTGCCAATGGCAAGAGTGAGAATACAGCGAGAGAAAAATAAATATTACGGCTCAAATCGTCAGTTGTCTCTTACATCAATTAATTAGACACACTTAACCTAAACCATAACGTCTTCGGCTGTTAATTGCAGCCTTTATCCCCGTTTTCGGGATTTTCTGACATGGATAATTAGAGGTACCCACTCCTGCAACCATGCTTTCTTTCCCACATCAGGAACAGGGAGTAACATACACGCCAGGAATTATCCCTTCCATCTGACAACAGGAGTAATAATGCAAAAGATAGTGATCGTCGCGAACGGTGCAGCCTATGGAAGCGAATCGTTATTTAATAGTCTGCGTCTGGCCATCGCCCTGCGCGAACAGGAAGCAGATCTCGACCTGCGTCTGTTTTTAATGTCGGACGCGGTAACGGCGGGGCTTAGCGGTCAGAAACCTGCGGAAGGATACAATATTCAGCAAATGCTGGAGATCCTGACGGCGCAAAATGTGCCGGTCAAACTGTGCAAAACCTGCACCGATGGCCGCGGGATCACGACGCTACCGTTAATTGACGGAGTAGCCGTCGGCACGCTGGTTGAACTGGCTCAATGGACGCTGGCTGCAGATAAAGTGCTGACCTTCTGACAGCGCTTGCAGGCACGCGCACTGAAAGTGCCGGAAATTTCCGGATTTAATCTTAGATGGGCGCGGTTTCGTTGAACGTTAGCACGCCTTTTCAACCCTTTTGAGGGATTTTGTCACTTTTGTTTAATCGTTATGCCATTTTTTGATCAAAATCAGCATCCTGTTGCCCCCCCTTTGGTGTTATGCAATGAGTGAAATGTGAACAACATCACGCAGCACTTTCGACAGAAAGTACGTTGTTTTCAAGAACGGGGTGAAAAATGGCATTAGTGAAGGCGAGTTTAAAGTTATTTGGTGGTGATACGGTAGTCGTGCGCTGTTCTGAGCGTTGCCACATCCACCTGATGAGCGAGAAAAATCACGTCAAAGACACGCAGTCCGACATCTTAAGCGTGCAGGATCGTGATAACGCATGGTTAACCGTACCGTATACCGGCGTCTGGAATGTGCTGATCGACAGCCATAGCCAGTCGCTTGAGCATTCGATAAGTTTTATTGCAGCCTAAGCGTTAAACGCCCGATAAGCACCTGGCTTATCGGGCATACAACATCGGGCGATATTAGGCAAATCCTGGACGCATAACACCTTCCGGCAGATTCTCTCCCAACAACCGTTTGACCGTGATCACCAGATCGTTAAGACAATCATCCTGCATCCCCAACTTGACCAGCTCCTGTTCCAGTGAGAACAGATACTGGGCGTTGGTGCCTAAAGGTCCGCTCGCCGCGGCGATAAGCGGCGCAATCACCTGCGCGCGCGTATCTGACTCAAACAGTGGATGACGCGGATCCATAATAAAGACCAGTGCGTTCACCGTCCTGCCGTCATCAAGCGCCAACTGACACCAGGTCGGCAGATAACAGCCGGTGATCATTTCTCGCTTCCACAGCAGTGAAAGCTCTTGTTCCAGGGACGCGTCCGGCAAACGGTAGGCCACACCGGTGGTGCGTCCGCCCTCTTTCAGGGCCAGCATACGTCCTGGCTGACACGCCGTTCCTCGCCCCGCCGTCAGACGCAGGCAAAAGGCACGGTGCCAGCCGACTAACGTCCCGGTACAGGACTCTTCAAATTCTAAGGCCGGGTTCCACATCAATGATCCATAACCGAAGATCCACACCGGTCCATCATCTGGTCGGCATGCAAGCGTGGCGGCCAGTGAGGCTGCCCGTTGTTCCGCTGTCCAGAGTAGTGATTCTTCAATAGCACCAAATGCCGTCTTACAGTCGGCATTCAATAAAAAATCACGCGTTAACACCTTACACCTCCGCCACTGCTGCTTCCCTGCGACAACTTTTTTGACGCCTTCCGGGCTTTTTAACTGCTCATTTTGAAACCAATAGCTGGACAATAGGCAATTCACCGCTCGCTTGCAAGGGAACAAAGTGTCAACGGCACTTTATATCCTCTCGGGGTGGTACGTCCTGCACTATCATTTGTATCAGTACGATCATCAATTTTTGTGGACGCTAAAATCTAATGTGCTGTTATTTAAATATTCTCTAAACAAGATATGCAATTTCATTCGCTCGGATGCAAAAAATAGTCCATGCCGTAAAATTACGTAAAATCAGATCGGAAATACCGAAAGTTCTGTTATTTTTTACATTCTTTAATACTTTTATAATTATAAATACCTGCAGAGATGGAGAATTAGTTCAATGACACACGTACATGAGGCGGTAAAAACCCGCCACAAGGAGACCTCTCTCGTCTTCCCGATTTTGGCACTGGTAGTACTGTTCTTATGGGGGAGCAGTCAGTCACTACCAGTGGTCATCGGCATTAATGCGCTGGCCCTTATTGGTATATTAAGCAGTGCATTCAGTGTTGTCCGTCATGCGGATGTATTAGCACATCGACTTGGCGAACCCTACGGGTCGCTGATCCTCAGCCTGTCCGTTGTTATTCTTGAAGTCAGCTTAATCTCCGCATTAATGGCGACCGGCGATGCAGCGCCTACGCTCATGCGCGATACGCTATATTCAATCATTATGATCGTAACCGGCGGCCTGGTCGGTTTTTCATTACTGTTAGGTGGCCGTAAATTTGCCACTCAGTATATGAATCTGTTTGGTATTAAGCAGTATTTAATTGCTCTGTTCCCACTGGCCATTATTGTACTGGTGTTCCCGATGGCTTTACCGGGTGCGAATTTCACTACCGCACAAGCGCTGTTGGTTGCGTTAATTTCTGCGGCAATGTACGGTGTATTTTTGCTGATCCAAACTAAAACGCACCAGAGTCTGTTCATTTACGAGCATGAAGACGAGGGTGACGACGACGACCCGCATCACGGTAAACCGTCAGCACATAGCAATTTGTGGCACGCTGCCTGGCTTATCATTCATCTGATCGCCGTTATTGCCGTGACCAAGATGAACGCCAGCCCGCTGGAGACATTGCTGACTGAACTGAATGCCCCAGTGGCATTTACCGGTTTCCTGGTCGCATTGCTGATCCTCTCTCCTGAAGGCCTCGGCGCGCTGAAAGCGGTTCTGAGTAATCAGGTACAGCGGGCGATGAATTTATTCTTCGGTTCGGTGTTAGCCACCATTTCACTGACCGTTCCGGTAGTGACTCTGATCGCATGGGCAACCGGGAATGATTTGGTCTTTGCGCTGGGCGCGCCAGAGATGATTGTGATGGTTTCATCACTGGTACTGTGCCACATCTCTTTCTCCACCGGACGCACCAACGTGCTTAACGGTGCGGCGCATCTGGCGCTGTTTATCGCCTATCTGATGACGATATTTGCCTGATTAGTCTTTCTGATAGAACCCACGGCCCTTCTCAGGGCCGTTTTCTTTTA
>NZ_SZWU01000016.1:47983-59799 GCF_005280935.1 Citrobacter sp. wls757
GCTCCGGATAAACCTGTTGACCATCGACAAACGTTAATAACGACTCCGTTTGGTGCAATTTGTCTGCCGGAATAGCCATAATATCCTGATTAAGCACCGCAAAATCGGCGAGCTTACCTGCCTGCAAACTTCCCCTCTGCTGTTCTGCAAATTTACTGTGCCACTACATACCTTATCATGTGATGATCATCTGGAAAGCTGATGCCGCACCGCTACGCTGGCGATTCGCGCGCTGGCTAGCAGACGTTCGAACGAATGCCCGCAACGCGCTTTTCCCGACAGGCCAAGCATTGTGGTACTGACGTAATCAGTCAGGCTGTCAGCCTCTTTAGGATGCCGCTGTGCGATAAAGTCGTGAATTTTATGTTCGGCAGCCGAGTAGAAATTCCGCGCGACCTTCCGCGCCTGCGGATCGTTACTGTGCGTGCCCTCCAGGACCAAACATCCCGGCGCATGCGGATCTGCGGCATAACGTCGCGCCGCCTCTTCAAGCAGATCGGTAAGACATGCAGAAACGGGTTTGTCGGGGCGAAGAATGTCATCAAAAGGGATCGCCTCAGTTTGTACGTAGCGGTCAAGAACACGTTTATAAAGACCGATTTTATTCCCAAAAGCAGCATAGAAACTGGGGGGCTTGATCGACAACGCCGCGGTGACATCCGCCACGCTAACCGCGTCATAGCCATGTGCGTGAAACAAGGGTTGTACTTTGGCAACGGCCATTTCTGGATCAAAATTACGTGGGCGTCCAGGTGCACGAGTGCATTTTGTAGTGTTCATTACAAATCCATTGACAGAAAACAGTGCACCCATTATATATCGATCACTACATAATTGTTCAAGGAGTACCTCATGTCTTCTTTTAACGGCAAGTCAGTTCTGGTTCTTGGCGGCAGTCGTGGGATTGGCGCGGCTATCGTGCGCCGTTTTGCCACGGATGGCGCATCGGTTACCTTTACCTATTCAGGCTCCCCTGACGCTGCCAAAGCGCTTGCTGATGAGACGGGTACCCAGACAGCGCAAACCGATAGCGCCGACCGTAACGCCGTCATCAACCGGGTACGCGAAAGCGGCCCGCTGGACGTGCTGGTAGTTAATGCAGGCATTATTCTGTTTGGTGATGCGCTGGAGCAGGATCCGGATGACGTGGAGCGCCTGTTCCGGATTAACATTCACTCCCCATACTATGCGGCCGTGGAAGCGGCACGACAGATGCCTGACGGCGGACGCATTATCATTATTGGTTCTGTGAATGGCGACCGTATGCCTCTTGCTGGCCTGGCCTCTTATGCGGTGAGCAAATCAGCGCTGCAAGGGCTGGCCCGGGGGCTGGCCCGGGGGCTGGCACGTGATTTTGGACCGCGGGGCATTACGGTAAACGTGGTTCAACCGGGTCCTATTGATACCGATGCCAACCCGGAAGATGGCCCACTGAAAGAGGTGATGCACAGTTTTATGGCGCTAAAACGACATGGCCGTCCAGAGGAAGTTGCGGGAATGGTTGCCTGGCTTGCAGGCCCTGAGGCTGGGTTTGTGACGGGGGCAATGCATACAATTGACGGTGCGTTTGGCGCCTGACGGCCACCCTTAACACTTTTCTCAAACAGCAGTCCGAAGAGATATCTCTCCGGACTGCAATACTTTCTTAGTTCTCGGTATCCAGCTCGTCGAAGCTTTTAACCAGGTCATCAATCGCTTTAATCTGAGTCAGGAACTGTTCCAGTTTCGCCAGCGGCAGCGCGGATGGGCCATCGCATTTCGCATTGGCTGGATCCGGATGCGCTTCAATAAACAGACCGGCCAGACCTACCGCCATACCTGCGCGCGCCAGTTCGGTAACCTGCGCACGACGACCGCCGCTTGCTGCGCCAAACGGGTCACGGCATTGCAGCGCATGGGTAACGTCAAAAATCACCGGCGAGTTGCCAGAAACTTTCTTCATCACGCTGAAGCCCAGCATATCCACAACCAGGTTGTCATAACCAAAGTTCGCGCCACGGTCGCACAGAATTACTTTGTCGTTGCCGCCTTCATGGAATTTGTCCACGATATTGCCCATCTGGCCCGGGCTTACGAACTGTGGTTTTTTCACGTTGATAACGGCACCGGTTTTCGCCATCGCTTCCACCAGATCGGTCTGACGAGCGAGGAAGGCCGGCAGTTGAATCACATCCACCACGTCAGCAACAGGCTGAGCCTGGCTGGCTTCGTGAACGTCGGTGATCACTTTTACGCCAAAAGTCTGCTTCAGTTCCTGGAAGATTTTCATCCCTTCTTCAAGGCCAGGTCCACGGTAAGAGTGGATGGAAGAACGGTTGGCTTTATCAAAGGAGGCTTTGAACACGTAAGGGATACCCAGTTTTTGAGTAACGGTTACGTAGTGCTCACAAATGCGCATCGCCAGATCGCGGGATTCCAGCACGTTCATTCCGCCAAACAGCACGAACGGCAGGTCATTTGCCACGTTGATGTCGCCAATGCTAACCACTTTTTGTTTCATAGGATCGCCTTAAACGGTAGGTAAAGTGTCATTAATCAATGCAATACAATTTGCTTGTGCGAAATAGTATTAATCTGCGCACGAATCATTTCACTGATCGGGTCTTCCGGACACTGTTCAACGAAATAACTTAAATCTGTCAGCGCAACATGTTCACACTCCAGTTGCGCGTAAATTAATCCACGATCGCGTATTTCATACGGATCTTCAGGATTAAACTGTAATAGTGCTTCGCTGGCACGCAACGCCAGCTCCATTTGCCGCTCTTCCATCAGCGATGATTTCAGCGTGTCGAGCAGCTTACGAATTACTTCTGCATTATCCGCCTCATCCAGGTCTTCGTTAAACAGCTCCGCGACCGGGCTGATATTCCCCTTCAGCCACACTTCCAGCGTGTGCTCATTTAACGTTTCGCCATTGAACGGATTGATTAGCCACATTTCGCCATCGAGCGATTCAATACGCAGGATGAGTTGTGTCGGGAAAATCACCGGCACCAGCGGCAGCTCCAGTCGGTTGGCAATCCACAATAAGATCGCACCCAGGGATACGGCGCTGCCCTGACGATTTTTCAGTACCTGATCAAGCCATAGTGCATCAGAAAGACGATAGACGCCGTGGGTATCCGTAAACCCCCATTCGCCGTAAAAAAGTGCCAGCAGTTTTTCCAGTTGCTCATCCTGAGACAGGAGCTGGCTAATTTCTTCTTGCGCCAGACTGACCAGACGTTCCAGTTCGTCATAGACAGTTTGTGTTGGAAAATCCAGACGGATAGACTCCGACGCCAGGATCATCCCATCACACAATGGCGCTTTATTAAATTCGAAATCAGCTAACGACCTCATGCTTACCCCAGTAACGGTATTTTTGTGGTGGCGAGTTTAATGATGATGTACAGCACCACCAGCGCCAGCGGAAAAGCGATTAATCGCGCCTGCTGACTGCGCGCTCGACGATAATCGAGCGCAATAAAACCCAAAACGATGTAAATGATAACCCCAAACAGCTTTTCAGTCAGCCATGTCCCGTGCTCAGTGAATGGCAGGATGTGCGCTTTAACCATTAACGCTACGCCGCTGAGTAATAAAACGGTATCGACAACCGGCGGCACGATGCGCGTCCAGCGCGCGCAGGCAAGGCGCGAGTCGGTGTAACGCCACCAAAATCGCAGCGTCAGCAAACCAACCGAAAGCGCAATGCTGATGAGATGGACGTTGAGTAACACACCGAAGGTACTCATGATGGGATGCGTCCAAGCGTAATTCGCTCGTTGCCGCCATAGTCACGACAGGTTTCAACTGCCACGTAACCCGCACGAGTAAAGGCATCACGGACGACCTCGCCCTGCTGCCAACCATGTTCCAGCAACAGATAGCCGCCGGGCGTTAACACGCACTGAGACTGGTCAATGATATGCACGATATCCGCCAGCCCCTGATCGCCCGCCACCAGCGCCGACAGCGGTTCAAAGCGAACGTCGCCTTGCGCCAGGTGCGGATCCTGTTCGTCGATATACGGCGGATTGCTGACAATCATGTCAAACTGCTGTCCCTGCAATGCACTGAACCAGTTACTTTGCAGCACGCAAACATTGTCGATGCCCAGTTGCTGCTTGTTGCGAATGGCCAGTGCCACGGCATCAGGCATGCGGTCTACGGCAGTCACTGCACAATCCGGACGCTCGGTTGCCAGCGCCAACGCAATGGCACCCGTGCCGGTTCCCAAATCAAGAATACGACACGCTGAGGCCGGCAGGCGAGCCAGCGCCTGCTCCACCAGACACTCGGTATCCGGACGCGGAATAAGCGTGGCTGGAGACACAAACAGCGGCAACGACCAGAACTCGCGCACACCGGTTAAGTGTGCCACCGGCTCTCCCCGCTGACGCCGCTCCAGTAGCGTATCAAGCTGTTGACGCTGCGCCTCGGTTAACTCCGTTTCGCCGAAAGCCAGAATAAAGGTGCGCCCTTTGCCAGTAACGAACTCGAGTAAAATCTCGGCGTCACGGCGCGGGCTTTCGCTTGCCTGTAATTGGCTAATCGCCTCACGCAGCCAGTGCTGATAATCCATTAATCCTGCTCGGACAACGCCGCCAGTTGGTCGGCCTGGTATTCCTGGACAATCGGCTCAATGAGCATATCCAGTTTGCCTTCCATCGCTTCATCCAGACGGTAGAGCGTCAGGTTAATGCGGTGATCGGTCACACGACCCTGCGGGAAGTTATAAGTACGGTTACGATCGCTGCGATCGCCACTGCCCAACAGGTTGCGACGCTCAGAGGCTTCCGCCTGTTGACGTCTTGCCACTTCGGCGGCACGAATTCGCGCCCCCAGCACCGACATCGCTTTGGCTTTGTTTTTATGCTGTGAACGTTCGTCCTGGCATTCCACTACGATACCGGTCGGTAAGTGGGTAATACGGATTGCGGAGTCGGTGGTGTTAACGTGCTGACCGCCCGCGCCTGATGAACGGAAGGTGTCAATACGCAGATCGGCCGGGTTGATGTCCGGCAGTTCGGCATCCGGCAGTTCCGGCATAACCGCGACCGTACAGGCAGAGGTATGAATACGCCCCTGCGATTCCGTCGCAGGTACGCGCTGCACGCGATGGCCGCCAGACTCAAACTTCAGTCGCCCGTAAACGCCTTCGCCGCTAATCTTGGCAATGACTTCTTTAAACCCGCCATGCTCGCCTTCGCTGGCGCTCATGATCTCAACCCGCCAGCGACGCGATTCAGCGTAACGGCTGTACATGCGGAACAGATCGCCGGCAAACAGCGCCGCTTCATCACCACCGGTTCCCGCGCGCACTTCGAGGAAGGCGTTACGTTCGTCATCGGGATCTTTAGGTAATAGCAGGACCTGCAGATGCTGTTCCAGCTGCTCACATTTCTCTTTTGCTTCGCGCAGTTCATCCTGCGCCATTTCACGCATTTCAGGATCGTCGAGCATCATCTGAGCCGTCTCGATATCTTCCTGAACCTGTTGCCAGTCCGTAAAACAGCGAGATACATCGCTTAATTGCGCATATTCGCGCGACAGCGCACGAAAGCGATCCTGGTCTGCGATAGTACCCGCATCACCGAGCAGCGCCTGAACTTCTTCATGGCGTTCATGCAGGGCTTCCAGTTTGGCAACGATAGAAGGCTTCATAGGCGTAAATGCACCCTGTAAAAAATAAGATTGGTGTGCTGCTACTCCAGCCCGAGGCTGTCGCGCAGAATATTCAGGCGTTCACTATCCCCGTCACGGGCGGCCTGTTGAAGTGATTTGGTTGGTGCATGAATCAGGCGATTGGTCAGTTTCCAGGCCAGATCCTGCATAATGGCTTGCGCATCACCGCCCTGTTGAAGAGCGGCCAACGCTTTGGCGGTCAGTTCATCACGGATCTGTTCTGACTGACTGCGATACTCGCGAATAGTGTCGCTTGCGCCCTGGGCGCGTAGCCAGGCCATAAACTCGCTGGCTTCCTGCTCCACTATCGTTTCGGCTTCCACCGCCGCCGCTTTGCGCTGGGCCAGGTTATGCGAAATGATGCTTTGCAGGTCATCAACACTGTACAGATAGGCGTTAGACAATTTACCCACTTCCGGCTCGACATCGCGCGGTACGGCGATATCCACCAGCAACATAGGCTGATTGCGGCGGTTTTTAAGCGCACGTTCCACCATTCCTTTGCCGATAATCGGCAGCGGACTGGCGGTAGAACTGATAATGATATCGGCATCCTGTAAACGCGCGTCTATATCACTCAGTGAAATCACCTCGGCGCCGACTTCATCCGCCAGCACCTGCGCACGCTCGCGAGTGCGGTTGGCGATGATCATTTTCTTCACTTTGTGCTCGCGCAGATGTCGCGCAACCAGCTCAATGGTTTCGCCCGCACCGACTAACAGCACGGTTACCGTGGAGAGCGATTCAAATATCTGCCGCGCCAGGGTACAGGCGGCAAACGCCACCGACACGGCGCTGGCGCCGATGTCAGTTTCTGTACGTACACGTTTTGCGACAGAAAATGATTTCTGGAACATGCGTTCCAGCGCACTGGCGTTCAGGTGACCTTTTTGCGAATCCGCAAACGCTTTTTTCACCTGCCCAAGAATTTGCGGTTCACCGAGCACCAGTGAATCCAGACCGCTGGCAACACGCATCAAATGACTGACCGCGTCGTTGTCCTGGTGCCAGTACAAGCTGTTGCGCAGATCTTCTTCATTGAGGTTATGGTATTCACACAGCCAGCGAACCAGCGCTTCTTGCAGGTTATCCTGCTCTTCAACGCTGAGATACAGCTCCGTGCGGTTACACGTCGACAGCACTACCCCGCCCTGCACCATTGGCTGCGCGAGCAGGCTGTCCAGCGCCTGATCGAGCGTATCCGGCGAAAACGTTACGCGTTCTCGCAGCGATACAGGTGCCGTTTTATGGTTAATACCAAGCGCTAAAAGGGTCATGTGTGCGGGAATAGTACCAGCGTTGATAAGGTTAGACTGGGTGCATCATACAGGATGCGTGCGGTCAATAAAAGAGACTGACCCCTTTTGGAGTAATAGCTTAGTGCACAAATTTAAGCGATTTAAGATAACTTGAACGTAGACGATGTCTGATGGCGGCGCTAGCATTAAGAGTTATAACTGCAACGTATCTCAAGGATTTGTCATCATTATGACCCTGCCTGATTTTCGCCTGATTCGCCTGCTGCCGCTGGCGGCCCTGGTTCTTACTGCCTGTACGCTCAACGCGCCTAAAGGTCCCGGTAAAAGCCCCGATTCTCCGCAGTGGCGCCAGCACCAACAGGAAGTTCGCGCCCTGAACCAGTATCAGACGCGTGGTGCGTTTGCCTATATTTCCGATCAACAGAAAGTGTATGCCCGCTTTTTCTGGCAGCAAACCGGTCAGGATCGCTATCGTCTCCTGCTGACCAACCCACTGGGCAGCACGGAACTGGAACTTAATGCGCAGCCTGGCAACGTCGAACTGGTCGATAACAAAGGCAAGCATTACACCGCCGACGATGCTGAAGAGATGATCGGCAAACTGACCGGCATGCCTATCCCATTAAACAGCCTGCGCCAGTGGATCCTTGGACTGCCAGGTGACGCCACCGATTATAAGCTCGACGACCAATATCGTCTGAGTGAAGTGAACTACAGCAAAGACGGTAAAAACTGGAAAGTGGTCTATAGCGCCTACGACATCAAAACCCAGCCAGCGATGCCAGCAAACATGGAGCTGTCCGACGGCTCCCAGCGTATTAAGCTGAAAATGGATAACTGGATTGTGAAATGATGACCCATTGGCTCTCTCCGGCAAAACTGAATTTGTTTTTATACATCACCGGACAGCGTGCGGACGGTTACCACACGCTGCAGACCTTATTTCAGTTTCTTGATTATGGCGACACGATAGATATTGCACCGCGTAGCGACGGCGAAATTCACCTGTTAACCCCAGTGGAAGGCGTTGCGCATGAAGACAATCTGATCGTCCGTGCGGCACGTTTGCTGATGAAAGCGGCATCTGAAAGCAATCGCCTTCCCAAAGGGAGTGGTGCGGACATCAGTATCGACAAACGCCTGCCGATGGGCGGCGGTCTTGGCGGAGGTTCGTCTAATGCGGCAACCGTTCTGGTGGCGCTGAATCATCTCTGGCAGTGCGGACTTTCGGTTGATGAACTGGCGGCACTCGGCTTAACGCTGGGGGCGGATGTTCCCGTATTCGTGCGCGGCCATGCGGCCTTTGCCGAAGGCGTTGGCGAAATTCTGACGCCGGTCGAGCCTGAGGAAAAGTGGTATCTGGTTGCTCATCCGGGAGTCAGTATTCCGACACCGGTGATTTTTAACGATCCCGACCTCCCGCGCAACACGCCAAAAAGGTCAATAAAAACGTTACTAAAATGTGAATTCGGCAATGATTGCGAGGTTATCGCAAGAAAACGTTTTCGCGAGGTTGATGCGGCGCTTTCCTGGCTGTTAGAATACGCGCCGTCGCGCCTGACTGGTACAGGGGCTTGTGTCTTTGCTGAATTTGACACTGAGTCTCGTGCTCGCCAGGTGCTTGAGCAAGCCCCGGAATGGCTCAAAGGCTTTGTGGCGAAAGGCGTCAACCTCTCCCCATTGCACAGAGCGTTACTCTAAATCCTTCGGATTTCAGGAAGATGGCGAAATGACGAATCGCCAGGTGCATACAACTTCAGTATGTAACTGGTGTGAGGAATTGATGCCAGCGCAAATGAAACGCGAAAGATAAAGAGTAAGCCGGGCAAGCTGAGTTGCGGTGACAACGTCACCCTGTTCCAGACGTTGCATCGCGCTCTTTAATACACCGCATGGAGAGGATACTGCCTGGCCCGCACAGTTTTCGGCAGATTCTTTCCACCAATGGACGCATGCCTGAGGTTCTTCTCGTGCCTGATATGAAGCTTTTTGCTGGTAACGCCACCCCGGAACTAGCACAACGTATTGCCAACCGCCTGTACACTTCACTCGGCGACGCCGCTGTAGGTCGCTTTAGCGACGGCGAAGTCAGCGTACAAATTAATGAAAATGTACGCGGTGGTGATATTTTCATCATCCAGTCCACTTGTGCCCCTACTAACGACAACCTGATGGAATTGGTCGTTATGGTTGATGCGCTGCGCCGTGCTTCCGCAGGCCGTATCACCGCCGTTATTCCTTACTTCGGCTATGCACGTCAGGATCGTCGCGTACGTTCCGCTCGTGTACCGATTACCGCTAAAGTCGTCGCTGATTTCCTGTCCAGCGTTGGCGTTGACCGCGTCCTCACCGTTGACCTGCATGCTGAACAGATCCAGGGCTTCTTTGACGTACCGGTTGATAACGTATTCGGTAGCCCGATCCTGTTAGAAGACATGCTGCAGCTGAACCTGGACAACCCGATTGTGGTTTCTCCGGATATCGGTGGCGTCGTGCGTGCCCGCGCTATCGCTAAACTGCTGAACGATACCGACATGGCTATCATCGACAAACGTCGCCCTCGTGCGAACGTTTCTCAGGTGATGCACATTATTGGTGACGTTGCAGGTCGTGACTGTGTTCTGGTTGATGACATGATCGATACCGGCGGTACGCTGTGCAAAGCAGCAGAAGCACTGAAAGAACGTGGTGCTAAACGCGTATTTGCTTACGCCACTCACCCGATCTTCTCAGGTAATGCGGCAAACAACCTGCGCAACTCAGTGATTGATGAAGTCGTTGTCTGTGACACTATCCCACTGACTGACGAAATCAAAGCGCTGCCAAACGTGCGTACATTGACCCTGTCGGGTATGCTGGCCGAAGCGATTCGTCGTATCAGCAACGAAGAATCCATCTCTGCTATGTTCGAGCATTAATCGAGCCCGGCTCAAAAACCCGCTGCGGCGGGTTTTTTTATCTGCAATACTTATTTGTATGACTTATGCCTCCTTCACCTGCCATTTAGTTGACAGATGATGCGCTCATGGATGAAACATTATTGTGAACAGATTATTTTCCTCACATGTGATGCCTTTCCGCGCCCTCATCGACGCTTGTTGGAAAGAAAAATATACCGCTTCTCGCTTTACCCGTGACCTGATCGCCGGGATAACCGTTGGGATCATCGCCATTCCGCTGGCAATGGCCCTGGCAATAGGCAGTGGCGTTGCGCCGCAGTACGGCCTGTATACCTCAGCCGTCGCTGGGATTGTTATCGCCCTTACCGGGGGATCGCGCTTTAGCGTATCTGGCCCAACCGCCGCCTTCGTGGTGATTCTGTATCCGGTGTCGCAACAGTTTGGGCTGGCAGGCCTGCTGGTTGCCACGCTTATGTCCGGGATATTCCTGATCCTTTTCGGCCTCGCTCGTTTTGGCCGCCTGATCGAATATATCCCCGTGTCGGTAACGTTAGGTTTTACATCGGGTATTGGTATCACCATCGGTACCATGCAGATTAAAGATTTTCTTGGCCTGCAGATGGCCCATGTCCCGGAGCACTATCTGCAGAAGGTTGGCGCGCTGTTTATGGCCTTGCCGACCATCAATTTCGGCGATGCCGCCATTGGCGTAGTGACGCTGGGGATCCTGATTTTCTGGCCGCGCCTGGGGATCCGGCTGCCGGGTCACCTTCCCGCACTGCTGGCAGGCTGTGCGGTAATGGGTATCGTGAACCTGACCGGCGGCCATGTCGCCACTATTGGTTCTCAGTTCCACTACATTCTGGCTGACGGCTCACAGGGTAATGGTATCCCGCAGTTGCTGCCGCAGCTGGTCCTGCCGTGGAATATGCCGGAATCAAACTTTACCCTGAGCTGGAGCTCGTTACAGGCGCTGTTACCGGCAGCCTTCTCGATGGCGATGCTGGGGGCAATTGAATCTCTGCTGTGCGCCGTCGTACTCGATGGGATGACCGGCACCAAGCATAAAGCTAACAGCGAGTTGATTGGCCAGGGGCTGGGTAACATCGTGGCACCGTTCTTTGGCGGTATCACCGCCACAGCGGCAATTGCCCGCTCTGCGGCAAACGTCCGCGCCGGGGCGACCTCGCCAATCTCTGCGGTTATCCACGCGATTCTGGTGATCCTTGCCCTGCTGGTACTTGCACCGCTGCTTTCCTGGTTACCGCTTTCCGCCATGGCCGCCCTGCTGCTGATGGTGGCATGGAACATGAGTGAAGCGCATAAAGTCGTGGATTTGCTGCGCCATGCACCGAAAGACGACATCATTGTCATGCTGATGTGTATGTCGCTGACGGTACTGTTCGACATGGTTATTGCCATCAGCGTCGGTATCGTTCTCGCCTCTCTGCTGTTTATGCGTCGTATTGCGCGCATGACTCGCCTGGCGCCGGTCAACGTAGACGTACCGGACGATGTGCTGGTGCTGCGCGTTATTGGTCCGCTGTTCTTTGCCGCGGCGGAAGGATTATTTACCGATCTCGAGTCGCGTATTGAAGGTAAACGCATCGTAGTCTTGAAGTGGGACGCGGTCCCGGTACTGGATGCCGGTGGCCTGGACGCTTTCCAGCGCTTTGTAAAACGTCTGCCGGAAGGTTGTGAATTACGCATCAGTAATCTGGAATTCCAGCCGCTACGTACCATGGCGCGCGCGGGCATTCAGCCGATTGCCGGGCGCCTGACGTTCTTCCCGAATAAAGATGCTGCGCTAGCAGATATCCGCTGACGTGTAGCCCGGCCAGGCGAAACGCCGCCGGATTACAAATGACAGACAAAAAAATGGCTCCCATACGTGGGTAATGCTCGTCAGTTAAGCATGTATGGTGAACATGTGATTCTTGCTCAGGGTTCCGTTCACCTCAGCGATGTCATTTCTCTGAAGCGC
>NZ_SZWU01000015.1:0-227 GCF_005280935.1 Citrobacter sp. wls757
AAGGTCGTAGGTTCGACTCCTATTATCGGCACCATTTCATACTCTTCCCAAGTCTACCGAAATCAACGCAAAGCCCGTTTACTGCGGTTTTCAGCGCACATCTTATTTTTCGGGTAACCTGCACCACGTTCTCCGTATCGCCATTCTTGGTTGGTAGTTCAGAGGCCGTTAATCAGGCCTCGTCGAAATGGCTGATAATATCGAGCGGCCCTGTGCCAGGGCCGATT
>NZ_SZWU01000015.1:271-8288 GCF_005280935.1 Citrobacter sp. wls757
GAGCAGATTCAACAGGATGTAAATGCAATACGCTTCAAGCCCTCAACCGCTTTTTCGAGGTAGGCGCGTGGACATCCCATGTTCAGCCGGATAAAACCTTTTCCAGCAGGACCAAAGCCATTTCCCATTGAAGGCGCAATACCGGCAACATCAAGCATTACCCATTTGAGCTGCTCATCATCCAGTCCAAGCGCTTTGCAATCTATCCACAGTAAATACGTTGCCTGGGAAGGAACAACCCGAGCCCATGGGAGATATTCATCAATCTGTTGAATAAACCAGCGTCGATTTTCAGCCAGATAGCCAAGTAAATCGTCTAACCATGGTGCACCATGTTGCCATGCAGCCGTACTCGCCTCGACGGATAGCGCATTGAATACATCCAGTCCATGCGCATCCAGACGGCGTAAAAAGTGTTCACGCAATGCCGGTGCCGGTATCAGAAAATTAGCAATACGCAATGTCGACAAACCAAACGTTTTACTGGCTGAAGTAGCTGAAATTACACGCGAATGCCAGCGTTCTCCCAGATGCAGAACTGAAGTAAATTGTTCTCCAGGAAGCAATAAATCTGCCCATATCTCATCAGACAGCAACGTCACATCATAGGTCTCGCATAGCGTAAGTAGCTGTTCCAGCTCCTGTGCAGTCCAACAACGACCGGTTGGATTATGCGGATTACATAAAATCATCAACGGCGGACGTTCAGTCCGGAATAACATTTCCAGGTGAGCAAAATCCATTTGATAACCGGTAGCCGGGTCCTCATACAACGGATTTTCCAGCAGCTGTCTGCCGTTCAGAGAGATAATTTTAGCGAATGAGCCATAATAAGGCCCCTGAACGACCACGCCTTCACCGGGTTGACTTAGCATTTGTACGAGTAGCGATAATCCCGGAACAACACCTTCAATACTGCAGATCCACTCTTGCTTGATTTCCAGCTGATGCCGGGTTGAGAACCATGAAATTAATGAATCAAAGTAGCTTTGTGGTCGTTCGCTGTAACCAAAAATACCGTGCCCGACGCGGTGAGTTAAAGCCTCCTGAACAGCGGGCGGGCAAGTAAAGTCAAAATCAGACACCCACATTGGCAACAGTTGATGTGTATCCTCGCCGAAATATCGCGCCATAAAGTCCCATTTCAACGAGGCGGTATCGTGACGATCGATAATCTTATTAAAATCCATTACATGCTCTCCCTATTCTGTTGCCGTAATATTTTTTTCTGTTTCTGCCACTGATGGCGCCTTCGCAATACCGATTCCCGTGAAACCGTAAATCAAGGCGAAGAAGATTGCGGCATAGCACTGAATCGCCCATGGCAATAAATCCAGCGTGCTCACTCCTAATGTCGTGGCCATATAAACTCCGGCAGCGGTCCACGGCAACAACGGCTCAATGACGGTGCCAGCGTCTTCAATGGTGCGGGACAGATTTTTGGTATCCAGTCCCATACGACGATATGCGTCTTTAAACAGTTCAGCTGGAACCAGAAGAGCCAGTTTGCCGTCGCTTGTCGCTCCGGTCACCAGAAGGGTGGTACCAATGGTTGCCGCAATTAACTGACCGACACTGTGAATGACCGTCAGTAAGCGGTTAATGATAATGTTGAGTGCGCCGGTTAACGTTAAGGCACCGGCAAAAGAGAATGCGCAAAATACCAGAAGGATAGTGCTCATCATTGAGAACATTCCGCCGCGGTTCAGCAGGCGCGGAACATCAGCAATAATGCCCTCACTCCCTTGCGGGAACATAGTAATGTTGAATCCATCTATAAAGGCATCCAGTCCCTGCTTGATGCTGAGTCCTTGCATGACAACGCCCAGAATCAGGGCTAATACGCATGCACTCAGCATTAAAGGAATGACCGGCTTTTTACGAATCGCGCCCCACAACACAATAACCGGTGGCAAAATCAGAATGATATTGAAGTGGTATAGCGACTCCAGAGCGTTGACAATATCGGTAACCCGTTGCGGCGTGGCGACCTCGCCCAGCATATTGCTGTGGCCGGCAATAAGATAAACCACGGCGGCAAGCAGAAAGCTGGGAATGGTGGTCCATAATAAGTGCTGGATATGCTCGAAAAGGGTGGTATCTGCAACAATGGCCGCAAAGTTGGTGGAGTCTGACAGCGGCGATATCTTGTCACCGAAGTAAGCGCCAGAAACAACGGCACCTGCCGCTGCTGCCATCGAAACATCCAGTCCGGCGGCAACGCCCATCAATGCTACGCCAACCGTTCCGGCGGAACCCCAGGAGGTTCCGGTACACACCGATACGACGCTGGTCAAAAAGAACGCGGCGATGAGAATGTATTCGGGGCTGATGAGTTTAAGTCCCCAGTACACCATGTAAGGGATGGTGCCGCTGAACATCCATGTACCAATCAGGCCGCCGACACAGATAAGAATCATGATAACCGGCATTGCTTTGGCGAGTTTATCAACCACCGAATTAATGATGTCTTCCCAGCAATACCCTTGCCACCAGGCCATACCCGCGGCGACTGCAGCAGAACATAGCAACAAAGGCTCAATACGTAGCCCCATGATGCCGTAGCCAATAATTAACAGCAGTAGCATGGCTAAAATAGGGATTACTGCCAGTCCAAATGAGAGTGTTTTTTTCTGATTTTGAGAGGCATTCATTCATGAATCTCCAGTCTGTAAGGTCGCTCAAGAGTAGAGAACACCCTTTTGCCTGACTGTGATCGCTCATTGGCCCTCATGTAAGCGATTACATGAAGACGTTAAACTTGAAGTCGATCACAATTCAGGGGCTTGACGATTTACGCATTGATTTCAGAGAGAGGGGGGAAGAACAGAATCGCGGATCACTAAATCCGCAGTGAAACTATTCACGCTGGGACGCTGAGTTGCGCCCTTAAAAAGCTGTATCGCCAGCTGCGAAGCGCAGCGAGCCATGCGCTCAACGGGATAATGCATTGTTGTGAGTGCGGGATAGAGATAGCGGGCCATCACCACATCATCAAATCCAACGATCGAAAGCTGCTGCGGAAGTGTAATTCCCTGCTGATGGAGGATGCGCATAATCCCGGCGGCCATCACATCATTAAATGTCACCGCTGCGGTGAAAGGAATGCCGCAATTAAGCAGCTGATGTGCAGCGCGTTCGCCACCTTCTTCATTAAAGGGCACGCTAATCACCCAGTTTTTATCTGGCGTAATGCCATATTCGGCCAGCGCCTGGCGATAACCTTCCAGCCGCTCACGGCGATCGATAATCGGTAAATCACTTGTCACGCAGGCAATACAACGGTGCCCCTGTTCCAGGAGATGTAGCGTGGCTGTTTTAGCAGCTTGACTATTTTCCAGCCACACGCAGCGATTGGCCATCCCGGCAATATAGCGGTTCACGACCACCATGGCAGGAAAATGAGCGGCATATCGCAACAGTTCCTTTTCCGACAGCCTACTGGCATGGACCACAATAGCTTCGCAGCCCTGGTTTATCAGGAAATCGAGTCCTGATTTTTCCATTCCTTCATCGTGACCACCGCTGCATACCATCAGCCGAAATTGCTGCTGGCGTGATACTTCTTCCACGCCTCGGGCAAGCCTGGCAAAAAAGGGATCGGCAAGGTTGCCGGTCAATAACCCGAGCATGTCACCGCTGCGTTTCGCTAATGCAATAGCGGCGGCATTGCGATGATAGTTCAGTTCGCGCATGGCTTTTTCAACACGCTCACGCGTCACGGGTTCAACCCATGCGGTTTGATTAATAACACGTGAAACTGTTGCGGTGGACACTCCCGCTAACTCTGCAACATCCTTTATCGTTGCCATGCTGGCTCTTTACCTTTTTGATTCTTAAGAATTTGCTTATCGCTGGTTTTTTCCTTATCTTATTCAGGTTGGGGGGATTTGTCACCGAGACATCCTCTGAGTATATCTACTCAGAGGCTTATTTTTAGTACTGAATAATTAAATGCTATCCTGAGTATTATTATCCTTACATTTGATATTCGATCATCCCGCTCTTTTGGGCCACCCAGTCATACAGTCGTTGTCCGCGGAGATTGGTTTCATGCGTATGCCAGTATAATCTTGACGCGTGGTGTTTTTTGGCTTGTTGTTGGACATACTCGATAAGCTGTTTACCGATATGTTGGCCACGTACCTCTTCGCTAACAAATAAATCTTCGAGATAGCAATAGTTGGATTCTGCCCATGTTGAACGATGAAAGAGATAATGCACCAGTCCCACTATTTTTCCATCATATTTGGCAACAGCACAATAAACAGGTTCGCTCGGGGTAAGGAAACGCTCCCACGTTAATTTTGTTACTTCATCTGAAATTTTAGTGCGATAAAATGTTTGATAGTTTATCCATAAAGGAAGCCAGCTGGCGTAGTCTTTTTGTTCTGCACTTTCAATAGTGACGGTATTCATGTTAGTCATATATATCCTGATATTTTATACGAGTAATGTGTTAGTATGATGATACTAAGAACTTTATAAATTCTCGTAAAGAGACACTTTCGATATATTGATAGGATCCACTTTTAGTATAAAGGTTAATACAATGAAGAAAAACAATGCGCCTTTATTTCAAGGATTTGTTTTAGGAAAAGGCGCGGTCAAGGAGCAGGTTTACCACATCCTCCGCGATCACATCCTCGAAGGGCGATTGCCGCCAGGAACAAAAATGCCGTCAACCAGGGCATTGTCCGAGATGATGTCAATTTCACGAAACTCAGCGATCGCCGGTTATGACAGGCTATTAGATGAAGGGTATATCCTGACCCGTAAAGGGTCTGGAACATATGTCTCACATAATATTCCGGATCGGAGTATCAGCAATAGCTATCCAAAGATGGCGTCGGGGGACGTCGTCTCGCCTGATGAACAGGTTCACAGCCGAAATAATCCTGTTCGCGATTTGTGGTCAAATGAGTATGAAGGGCGCGGCATGAACCGCCTATTTGCGGTTGGTGTCGGGTGTACGGATCTCTTCCCGCATGCGTTATGGGGAAAGCTACTGCAACGTGTCTGGAGACAATCCCGGCATCAACTGGGCGCTCACACTCATCCTTGCGGGTACTTTCCTTTGAGAAAAGCGGTTTGCCGCTACATTAAAACAACGCGTGGAGTGAACTGTAACGAAGAACAGATAATCATCGTAAATGGTATTCAACAGGCATTGAACATTACTGCACGAGCATTGCTGTCGGCAGGAAGTGATGTTTGGTTGGACGACCCGGGTTACAAAGGCGCTCGCGGCGCCTTCATGTCAGTTGGCGCGATGGTGAGGCCGGTACCGGTAGATAGCGAGGGAATGAACGTCCGCTATGGTATTGATCATTTTCCTGACGCTAAGTTAGCCTATGTCGTCCCGTCGGATCAATATCCATTAAGTGGAACGTTGTGTTTATCCCGACGTTTTGAGTTGCTGGAATGGGCGAAGTCGAATCAGGCATGGATATTTGAAGATGACTATAATAGCGAGTTCCGTTATGCCGACCGTTCTTTACAAGCTCTGCAAGGATTAGATCAGAATCAACGCGTAATCTACGCCGGAACATTTTCTAAAATGATGTACCCGGAATTCCGTTTAGGTTTTTTAGTTGTCCCGCCGGGTTTACAAGAACAGATTATGGTGACGAAATATTTTTCCGATCTTGGCACCAGTTATCTTGAACAGGCTGTGATGGCGAATTTTATTGAGGATGGTCACTATGCCAGTCATGTGCGCCGAATTCGTAAGGCATGCTATGAAAGAAGAACTGCGCTGGTCAATGCTATTCAAGAATACCTGGCTGATAAAATGATTGTGCAGCCTTCTGACTCTGGCGTCCATATTGTGTGCTGGCTACAAAACGGATTAACCGGAAATGAAGTTGAGGAGCAAGCCAGATTACTAGGGATGGGAATACTATCACTAAGTCGTTATTACCAGAGCGATATCTCACGACAGGGGATTTTGATTGGTTTTGCAAATCATCCGGTAGAGGCAATTGTTGATGGGATTCGCCGTTTGGCTCAGGTTATTTAAATTATAATTTATTCAGCTCTTAGCATTAATGCAGTAAATACGTTTCTTTCGCTACAGGCAAAAATATGGCGTCTGTTTTTTGTACAATTAAATAGTGTGGATCCGTTAAAAACACGCATTGTGGTTCTTTTGGGCCGCTCAGTTTGATCATACCCTGCGCTGGTTTAGTTCTGTTTTGTAAGAGGTACAGATATGCCGGGCGTCTTTAATCAATTCCAACAACCCGTAGGTATGACTTTGTCTGACTGGAAAGGCGCACCCTTTCCACAGGCTCAGCAAATTACAGGTCGCTATTGTAAGCTTGAGCGCATTAACACCGAACGCCATGCAAAAGAGTTGTATGAAGCGTACTGCGAAGCAAGCGATTGTCGTGACTGGACATATCTGGCGGTCGGACCTTTTGAAACTTTTGATGCCTTCCTGGTTTATTTAAAACACATGGAAGAACAGACAGATCCGATGCATTTTGCCGTGATCGATTTAACCAGTATGAAACCTGTTGGTACGTTTGCTCTTATGCGGATTGATCCCGCAAATGGTGTGATTGAGGTAGGGCATGTTTCTTACTCCGTACGCATGAAACGCACGCGAATTTCAACGGAAGTCATATCATTGCTTTTAAAGTACGTTTTTGAGGATCTGGGTTATCGCCGTTTTGAATGGAAATGTGATGCCTTCAATGCGCCTTCCCGTGGGGCGGCGGAGCGCTTTGGCTTCAGTTTTGAAGGCATATTCCGTCAGGCTATCGTTACCCGTGGACGAAATCGTGATACCGCATGGTACTCAATCATTGACGGTGAGTACCCGACACTTCGACCTGCCTACGATCTGTGGCTCGATGAGGGTAATTTCGATAGCCAGGGACGGCAGATTCGGCGCCTTGGCGAGCTGATGGAAAGGGGATAAAAAAGCTCCCCGAATAAACCGGAGAGCCAGAAAGCGTAGCGCACGCGCAGTATTATTTCTGCCGCGACTCCAGCCAGACCAGTGCCAGCGTGGAGAGTGCGCACATCAGCAGAATGCCGACAAACCAAAACAGATACCACATCGTACGGTCCTCCCTAGTAAAGTTCGTGATTGTGGCGGCGGATCGTTTCTACATTGATTCGTCCCAGCATTTTGTAATAACTCCACACGGTATAAAGCAGAACGATCGGTAGAAAAATCAGCACAATAACCAGCATGATACTGAGCGTCATCTGGCTGGAGGTACTGTCCCACACCGTCAGGCTAGAGAGCGGATACGCGCTTGAAGGCATCACAAACGGAAACAGGGTGATTCCGGCGGTGAAGATCACGCAGGCCTGGGTCAGTGAAGCGCACAGAAATCCCCATACGGCCCGATGTTGCCCGCAGGCATAGATCGCGAGCATCGGGAAAATCATGCCAAGCAGCGGAATAATTAACAGCAGTGGTGACTGATAAAAGTGCGCCATCCACGCGCCCGGTGAGGTCGTTACCATTTTTAATAGCGGGTTGGAAGGACCATTCGGATCCTGGCTAAGTAGCACATAGCCGTCGATCCCCGTCCATAGCCAGTAACCGGCTAACAGAAAGCAGAGCACGACCAGCATTGCGCTACGACGGGTAGCAGAGAGCGCGCGTTGGTGAAGAATGCCGTCGGTCTTCAACTGGAGCCACACGCCCCCTTGCAGAATAACCAGCATCAGGCTTAATGCGCCGCACAGCAGCGCAAAGGGTGAGAGTAACTGCCAGAAAGTGCCCAGGTATTGCACATGAAGCTGTGGTGTGAAGATAAAAGGCACGCCCAGGAACAGGTTGCCGAACGCGACGCCGAAGATAACAGGAGGGACCAGGCTCCCGATAACCAACCCGGTGTCCCACATAGCACGCCAGTGCGCATTGGCTATTTTGCCGCGATAATCAAAGGCCAACGGGCGAAAGAAAAGAGCACACAGCACCAGGATCATCGCTACATAAAACCCCGAAAATGCGGCGGCATAGACCCGCGGCCAGGCCGCGAATAATGCACCG
>NZ_SZWU01000015.1:8323-12588 GCF_005280935.1 Citrobacter sp. wls757
CCAGAATGAGCCACACCTGGTTACCTTCCCAGTGCGCCCCGACGCTATTAATCAACACCCGACGCTCATCATCGTTTCGCGCGATCAGCGGTAACAGGCAGCCGACCCCCATATCAAACCCGTCAGTGACCATAAAGGCCACCAGAATGATGCCAATCAGCAGCCACCAAATGAGCCGCAACGTTTCATAATCCAACATGATTGTCTCCTTTATCCCTGTTGTTGCGTTGGTTGCTGGTTATGCATTGCATCTGGACCAAGACGCGCGTATTTCTGCATCAGGTAGACCTCAGCAATTAAAAACAGGGTGTAAAGCGTGAGAATTAGCCCCATCGAGAAGGCCAGTTGGCCTGCGCTCAGCGCGGAGTGGGCGTACCATGTCGGCAAAATATCCTGAATCGCCCACGGCTGGCGGCCAAACTCCGTCATAAACCAGCCAGCTTCGATGGCAATCCACGGGAGCGGCAGGCTCCACAGCGTCATGCGCAGTACCCAGCGATGCTGGTCGATACGCCAGCGTAAGGTCTGTATCAACGCAATCGCCATCACCAGTAGCAGCAGCGAACCGCAAGCAATCATGATGCGAAAGCTCCAGAACACGGGGGCCACTTGCGGAATGGCGCCGCGTTGCGCGGCCTGATATTGCGCTGGCGTAACATGGTTCATGTCAGGCGCGTAGTTCGCCAGCAGGATGCCGTAACCCAGATCTTTCTCCACAGCGTGAAAAGCGTTCAGTACCTGAGGCGTGCGGTTACCTTTGGCAATTTCCTGCATCAGTAACCACGCCTCACGGCCCCGCTGCAGGCGTGGGAGCGCGTCCGCCATCAGGTTTTTCAGCCCCGGAACCGGCGTATCCAAAGAGTGGGTCGCCAGAATACCCAGCAGGGCCGGTATTTTCACGGCAAAGGCGTTACGCTCTTGCTCCTGCTGCGGCCAGGCGATGACATGAAAGGGCGCGGGGGCCGGTTCGGTTTGCCATTCGCCCTCCATTGCCGCCAGTTTTACTGGCTGGAGCTGGGCGACCTCAAAGGCTGAGCTATCACCCAGTTGTAGCGTGCCGAGGATAGCCAGCGTGCCAAAGACGGAACCCACCGCGAAGGAGCGCCGGGCGAACTCGCGATTGCGACCACGCAGCAAATACCAGGCGCTGATGGACATCACAAACATGGCGCCGGTGACATAACCAGACATCACGGTATGCACAAATTTCACCTGGCTGACGGGGTTAAAGACCAGCTCGCTAAAGCTGCTCATCTCCATGCGCAGGGTATCAATATTAAAGTGAGCGCCAGTTGGATATTGCATCCAGCCGTTGGCGTTGAGGATCCACAGGGCCGAGATGTTAGAGCCAAACGCAACCAGCCAGGTCACCAGTAAATGCTGATACTTGTTTAAGCGCTGCCAGCCAAAGAAGAACAGCCCCACGAAGGTGGATTCAAGAAAGAAGGCCATCAAGGCTTCCATCGCCAGCGGGGCACCGAAAATATCACCCACATAGTTGGAATAGAGCGACCAGTTTGTACCGAACTGAAACTCCATGGTCAGGCCGGTTGCCACGCCGAGCGCAAAGTTAATACCGAATAACTTTCCCCAGAAACGCGTCATGTCGCGGTAGACTGTTTTGCCGGTCACCACGAACAGGGTTTCCATGATGGCTAGCAAAAAAATCAGCCCCAGCGTCAGGGGAACAAACAGAAAATGGTACAGCGCGGTCAGCGCAAACTGCCAGCGCGATAGGTCAATGACGTCCCACATGCGAACTCCATCAGGCATTAGAGAGTGAATAGGTAAGGAAGAAAACGTCAGACCCGCAGTAGAAAAGTACGCGGGTCTAAAGGGGGATCAGGCAGGCGGGCCGGATGCCAGCCAGCCGCAGACTTCATCCAGCCGCTCGAGCGAGTCGAGCAGATCTTCCGGTGCGGCCAACACCAGTTCCGGCAACGGACAGATCTCATAACTCTCAAGCAGAAGCCCTTTCAGGGTATCCAGACAGCGAACATGCCAGACATGGCGCAGCGCCGTGGCGTCGATTTGGCTCTCGCCGTAGCCGATGGTGCGGATTTGAATGTGTCCTTCGCCGCACAGGCGGGCGAGGAACAGGCGATCCGCGTCGCTAATCGGCAGTTGGGTGAGATTAATGCTATGGGGTTGCGCTGCCGGATCGCGCACGTGCGCCAGCAGTTCCTGGGCCAGCGTCAGGCCATTCATCAACCCATCTATAGGCGGAGGCAGCAGGCTATCGTCCGGCAGCGTATTGATTGTTGCCGCCTGCCACAGTGCCCGTGGTGCGCTGCCTACTTCCAGATGTTCCTGCCATTGCCCCTTGTCATCCTGACAACGCACCCGCCAGATACCGCAGAAAATCGACTCCTGAATCTCGCTCGCCCTGCCGTCAGCATGCTGAATGCGCACGGAAACTTCGCCTTCGCCGAGTAGCGTATTCAGAAAGGTGAGATCGTCTGCATTGAGCGAGGATAAATCCCATCCCAGCACATCCTGTTTGGCGGGAATTCTCTGGGTGAGCTGGTGGCGCACATCGGCTAACAATGCCATCACCGCCGGGCTGTGCGGACAGTTTTCCAGTGTTGCCATGCTGGGGTCGCTGTTGACCTGGCAGGTGAGGGGCAAGGGATTCATGCTGAAGCAGTCATCACCTGGCTGCGTTCCTGGCCCCAGCAGATGAAAAAAGGAATCGCTCATCATGCAGACTCCGGCGGTATACGTTCTTCAACGAGGGGACGCATCAGGTTGAGCAAGTCGGCCCACGGGTGGATACCGCTGAGAATGCCGCGCAGCTCACCTTGGGTAAACACCAGGGTAGCCGGAAAACGGAACACGCCGAAGCGATCGCCGATCGCCTCGCTGTGTTCAAGATCCGCCATGGCGATGTGCCAGTCAAACTGGGGAAACTCGCGGAGCAACTCGGCAATCATGACCGGGTTATCGCTGACTTCCGGTGTACGGCGAGGATCGCTACTGAGCAGGACCACGCCATTACGCACGCGGGTTATCCAGTCATCCAGTTCAGATGCGCTCAGCGGTTGCCAGCCCTTAGCCAGCATTCGCTGCCATAGCGCAGAAAACGGTTGGTCATTCAACATGTTAATTATCTCTCCAGCGTTACGCGATACTGGCGAATACGCACGCCTTCATAGTTTTCCATCGACAGGCAATCATAGTTCAGGCAACGCGTTTCATCGCTTGTCTGTGGCGCAATGCCCCACGCGGCCAGTTGCGTAAGCGCGGCCTGTTCTGCCGCCGGGAGCTGAGCGCGCGCGATGTCGGTCAGGCTGCCGCCATAGTCGTCCAGCTGTACCGGCTGTAGTCCCACCAGAGCGATGTGCTCGGGGAGATGGCCGCGAATATCCGCCAGAGCCAGCACTTCAGAGAAGCTGTTCTGATGCAGACTCATTTTTTTAGCGCTGAGGTAACTCGGGACTTTGTCTCCGGCGTAAGTTTGCAGGGTTCCCGGCTCAAGCCCGTAGTCGATGGCGTCAAGCAGCAGCAAATGGCTGGCCTGCTCAACGTAGCCCAGCAGATTCAGTCCCTGCGTGCCGCCGTCAACAATCTCTACCGATTCTGGCCAGTGATAATGGGCGTACAGGCGCTCAGCGAGGCGAATACCAAACCCTTCATCTGCCCACAGCAAGTTGCCTAAGCCCATCACGATGACGTTAGGTTCGCTCATGACGCCTCCTTATCGTGCTGACCCTTGGGAAACTTATGGCTACGAAAGCCGTTAATCATGGTTGAGATGACGGTTTCGTCAGACATGATGTCCTCACGAATCGCCATATACACATGGCCTACGATGAAGGCGGCGATGAACCACATCCCTAACCGATGCCAGATGTGGATATCGAGAGAGTTCCCGCCGGTCCAGTAGAAAAACTCTGTCACATAGCGGAAAGGGGTAAAAATGGCGTACTGGCTATGTTCGCTGTATAAGGCAAAACCGGTGAGGATCATAAAAACGGAAAGCAGGAAATAACCGCACATCGCCGCCTGTGCGATGGGGTTATGACCGATATCATCTCCCGGTTTTTTTTCCAGAAACAGATACCAACGCACCACAGAATACGCACCCTGCCACCAGCTGCGCCGCCAGACCGGCACGATAAACAGTTCGCGTGAATAACGGTTACCGACGAAGGCCCAGTAAATGCGCATCAGCAGTATCACCGTGAACACCATGGCGGCGGCGAAATGCACCAGCCGAATGTCGCCCATATAGAACAGATAAGTGGCCTCACCGCTGACCGATG
>NZ_SZWU01000015.1:12637-14701 GCF_005280935.1 Citrobacter sp. wls757
GAAGTATCCGGTCACCATCAACACCAACATGCAGCCCACCGTCAGCCAGTGCCACAAGCGTACTGGCGCTTCAAACACATAGTGGCTGGTGGCGGTATCACGCGCCTCCCCGACGCGTGGGGATGTTTTTCCAGTCATCGTTCCGTTCCTTAACGCTTAGCGAACCTGGACGGCGATAAGTTCGCTGCCGTCGTCGCCGAGTACGTGGGTTGAACATGCCAGGCAGGGGTCGAAGCTGTGCAAGGTGCGCAGGATCTCCAACGGTTGATCCGGTATCGCCATTTGGGTGCCCATCAGCGCCGCCTCGTAAGCGCCAATTTGTCCCTTTGGATCGCGCGGGCTGGCATTCCAGGTGGTCGGCACCACGCATTGATACAGGTCGATCTTCTGGTTGCGAATCGATGCCCAGTGGCCTAATGCTCCGCGCGGCGCTTCGGTAAAACCGATCCCGCGACAGTGCTGCGGCCAACTTTCAGGCTCCCACTTTTCGGTATTTGCGGTAGCCAGATTGCCGTTTTTCAGGTTGGTTATCAGCTTGTCGAAGAAATATTGCAGCTTGCTCACGGCCCACTGCGCTTCGTGCGCGCGACACAGAATACGTCCCAGCGTTGATTGCATACCCGACAGCGGCAGCTTGAGGGCGGACATCATGCGATCCACGGATTCAATCGTGGCGGCATCCCCTTTGTGATAGGCAATCAGCGTACGCGCCAACGGCCCAACTTCCATAGCGTGTCCCCGCCAGCGCGGGGCTTTAATCCACGAGTAGCGTTCCTGTTCGTTGAGCTGCTTGATATCGGTATCACTGCCTTTGACATCGCCCGGGTTATACCAGGGTTCAGTAATCCCTTCGAACGGATGACGACCTAATTGATCGTCCGGATAACGATACCAGGCATGATCGACAAACTCCTGAATTTGCTGCTGATCGTCCAGGTCCACCGGCATGACGTTGTTAAAATCACCATTAATCACCGCGCCGCCAGGCATCAACAGGCTCTTCGCGCTGAAGTCATTGGCGATATCCGGGAACGCGCCGTAGCTTAAGACGCACTTATCAGAAAGCCCGGTGCCAATCTGGCTCCAGGGTTTATTGAACTGGCCGATAGCCAGCGCGTCAGGCACCATGACATTGTTGATGAAGTCGGCGGTGCGGGTGATGATCGACTGCACCAGGTTCAGGCGTTCCATATCGACTGCGCCTACCGCGCCGCTCTGATCGATATTGATAGCGCACGGCATCCCACCGACAATCCAGTTCGGATGCGGATTCTTACCGCCAAACACCGTATGGATTTTGATGATCTCGCGCTGAAAATCGAGCGCTTCCAGATAGTGGGCAAAGCCCATCAGGTTGGCCTCTGGCGACAGCTTGTACTGCGGATGTCCCCAGTAACCGTTGCGGAAAATCCCCAGCTGACCGCCTTCGACAAATTTCTTCAGGCGATTTTGGACGTCAAAGAAGTAACCTGGAGAAGACATCGGCCAGGCTGAAAGGCTTTGTGCCAACTGCGATGTGGCGCGCGGGTCTGCTTTCAGGGCATTCAGCACGTCAATCCAGTCCATTCCGGCTAACTGGTAAAAGTGCACCAGATGGTCGTGGCACCACAGCGTCGCCAGCATAATATTGCGAATGATGTTGGCGTTGTCGGGCACCTTTATGCCAATAGCGTCCTCAATGGCATAGACCGAGGCGAGCGCATGTACACCGGTGCACACTCCGCAAATTCGTTCGACAAATGCCCAGGCATCGCGCGGGTCGCGCCCCTGTAGAATGATCTCCAGCCCGCGGAACATAGTGCCGCAGGAAACCGCGTTGGTGATGATGTTCTGCTCATTAATGTTCACTTCACAACGCATATGGCCTTCAATGCGCGTGATGGGGTCGACAACCAGGCGGCGACCGGCATTATTGACCGTATATCCCTGGGTTTGATACGAATTGCTCATGCCTGTTTATCCTTATTGTCTGGAGACTGTTGTCCGGCGTCGGCTAGTTGCTGTTTGTGGCGGTTGTGTTGATTGACGGCGCTGGCGACTGCGTGAACACCGACACCGGCTGCC
>NZ_SZWU01000015.1:14739-15185 GCF_005280935.1 Citrobacter sp. wls757
CGCCTAGCGCGGTGAGGCCCACGGTATCGGCGGTTGAATGCGTCCCCATTTGTGGAATATCAACCACGCGGCTGTAGAACGAACCGCGATCCCAGAAGCCGTTTTCCGAACATCCCAGACAACCGTGGCCGGACTGGATGGGGAAGGAAACGCCACCATTCCAGCGAGTGGTGGAACAGGCGTTATAGGTGGTTGGCCCTTTGCAGCCCATTTTGTACAGGCAATAGCCTTTGCGGGCGGCGTCATCGTCCCAACTCTCAACGAACTCCCCGGCGTCAAAGTGGGCGCGGCGGTAGCATTTATCGTGAATACGCTGACCATAGAACATCAGCGGACGACCCAGACGATCGAGTTCAGGCAAACGATCAAATGTCACCATGTAGGTAATGATGGCGCTCATGACATCCGGAATCGGCGGGCAGCCGGGCACTTTCACGATTGGCTTA
>NZ_SZWU01000015.1:15195-17933 GCF_005280935.1 Citrobacter sp. wls757
AGAACCTGCAAAAACTTTGGTACCAGCTTCCTTTCTGATTTCACGATTGGCTTATCGGTGATCACCTTATCGATCGGCGTAGCCTGGGTAGGGTTAGGCCGGGCAGCCTGCACGCAGCCCCAGGAGGCGCAGGTTCCCCAGGCGATAATCGCGCTGGCTCCTGCTGCGGCTCTTTTTAGCTTTTCAATAAAAGGACGCCCGCTGCTGATGCAAAACATTCCTTGCTCGCCCAGCGGAGGGTTGCCTTCGACTGCCAGGATGTATCGGCCGTGGTAGCGGCTCAGAATGTCTTCAAATACCTCTTCGGCCTGCGTTCCGGCGGCAGCCATCAGGGTGTCGTCGTAATCGAGGGAAATCAGGGAGAGGATGACGTCTTTGGCAAGTGGGTGAGAGGAGCGGATAAATGATTCGGTGCAGCAGGTGCATTCCAGCCCGTGGATCCAGACTACCGGGATCCGGGGTTTGTTCTCCAGCGCCCAGGCAATTCTGGGCGTCATTCCGGCTCCCAACCCCAGCGATGTAGCCGCGAGGCTACAATATTTGAGAAAACTGCGTCTGCTTACGCCTTTGCGACGCATCGCCTGATAAAAGGTCTCCTCGTTATTCGTATTCATAACACGCGTTTCTTCCCCCGTTGAGTTCTGGCGCATGCCGCCAGCGATATCTAAAAAAGCGTATCCGATCGGAAGGGAGAAACAATGTAAAGAGTGTGGTTATGTCCTATTGCGATATTTTCGTACCTGTTATCTGTTTTTCGCTTTCCAGGAATAAAAAAACGCACAGGGGGGATCGCCCTGTGCGTCGGGTTTATCGCGGAAGAACTTAAACCCCAAGGCGATCGCGTAAGCTGTAATATGCCGCCCCCATGGCGGTAAACGGAATGCGCAGGCTGCGGCCTCCCGGGAACGGGTAGTGCGGCAGTTTGGCGAACGCGTCAAAGCGCTCGGCATCCCCACGCAGCAGTTCGGAAATCAGGCGTCCTGCCAGGTGAGTACAGGTCACGCCGTGGCCGCTGTAGCCCTGCATATAGTAAATGTTGGTATCAAGACGGCCGAACTGCGGCATGCGAGACAGCGTTAACAGGAAATTACCGGTCCAGCGGTAATCAATTTTTACCCCCTGCAATTGCGGGAAGGTCTTCAGCAGTTTCGGCATCACCAGACGCTCAATATCGTCCGGATCGCGAGCGCCGTAGACTACGCCACCGCCGTACAGCAGGCGGTTATCGCCGGTCAGACGGTAGTAATCGAGCAGGTAGTTACAATCTTCCACACAGTAGTTTTTCGGGATCAGCGAGCGCGCCATCTCCGCCGACAGCGGTTCGGTGGTTAACACCTGCGTGCCGCACGGCATGCTGCTTTTTGCCAGCGCTGGTTCCAGTTTGTCACCGAGATAGGCGTTGCCCGCGACGATCACAAAGCGGGCCGTCACCTGGCCTTTTTCAGTGCTGACCACCGCCGGGCTGGTGTGCTGAATACGGGTGACTGGCGACTGTTCGTAGACGCGTCCGCCGTTCAGACGAATGGCGTTAGCTTCGCCAATCGCCAGGTTCAGCGGGTGAATATGACCACCGCTGTGGTCGAGCAGCGCGCCGACATAACGATCGCTGCTGACTTCGCGACGAATTTCACTGCTGTCTAACAGTTCAAGCTGCGTGTTGCCGTAGCGTTCCCAGTTCGACTTCTGCTCTTCCAGCGTTTCCATCTGTTTGTGGTTCAGCGCTACAAACAGCCCGCCGGGACGATAGTCGCATTCGATCTGATAACGCTTGATGCGTTCGCGGATGATATTGCCGCCTTCAAACATCATTCCACCGAGCATTTTAGCGGTGTCCGGGCCATAGGTACGTTCGATGACGTCGATATCACGACTGTAGGAGTTCACCAACTGACCGCCGTTACGTCCGCTGGCCCCGAAACCAATACGCGCGGATTCCAGTAGCACCACGTCGTAACCCATTTCCGCTAAATGCAGGGCGGAGGAGAGTCCGGTATAACCACCGCCCACGACACAAACATCACAGCTAACCGATTCGCTAAGGGTCGGAAACGGTTCGTACTGATTGGCGCTTGCGGCGTAATAACTGCTGGTATGTTCAGTCATGATTAAGACTCCAGGGAGATCCAGATGGTTTTCAGTTCGCTAAATTTTTCCAGCGCATGCAGGGATTTATCGCGTCCGTTACCGCTTTGCTTATAACCGCCGAACGGCACGGTCATATCACCGTCGTTGTAGTTATTCACGAAGACTGAGCCGGCTTTCAGGCGACGGCTCATACGGTGGGCGCGCGACAAATCGCGGGTCCAGACCGCGGCGCCGAGGCCGTAGTCACTGTCGTTAGCCAGCGCCAGAGCTTCGGCTTCGCTGCTAAAACGGGTGACGACCAGTACCGGGCCGAAGATTTCATCGCGGCTGACGTGGGCCTGCGGTGCGGTATCAACAAAAATCGTCGGGCCGATAGCCGCAGGATGTACATGGCTGCGGCCATCCAGCGCCAGCGTGCCTTGCGCTTCACCGTCGCGAATAAACGTGTCTACGGTGTCGGCATGCGCATTGTCGATAAGCGTGCCCATCGTGGTTTCCGGATCCAGCGGGTTGCCAGGCTGCCAGTTTTTCGCCTGCTCTTTCAGCAGGGCGATGAACTCGTCGGCAATGCTCTCTTCCAGCAGCAGGCGCGTTCCGGCGATACAAACCTGGCCCTGGTTATAGAAGATACCTGCCGCTGCATTAGCGGCGGC
>NZ_SZWU01000015.1:17978-44873 GCF_005280935.1 Citrobacter sp. wls757
CCGGACAGTCGGCAAACACGATGTTGGCGCTTTTACCTCCGGCTTCCAGCCAGACGCGTTTCATGTTGCTGTCGCCAGCGTCTTTGAGCAGTTGCTTGCCGGTACGAGTCGAGCCGGTAAAGGTGATCACATCAACATCCGGGTGCTGTGACAACGCCTGACCCGCTTCGTGACCATACCCGCTAACAACGCTGAGAACGCCATCGGGCAAACCTGCTTTTTTAGCCAGCGCAGCCAGGCGAATGGCGGTCAGCGGTGATTTTTCGGAAGGCTTGAGGATCACGCTGTTACCCGCAGCCAGTGCCGGGCCGAGTTTCCAGCAGGCCAGCAGCAGAGGAAAGTTCCACGGTACAATGGCGGCAATCACGCCTACCGGTTCGCGCACAATCAGTGCCAGATCGTTCACCGAGGTGGTGGCAACTTCGCCATAGACTTTATCTATAGCTTCGGCATACCAGCGGATGGCGCGTGCCGCGCCGGGAATATCATCACGCAGGCTATGGCGAATCGGTTTACCGGTATCGAGCGTTTCCAGTAGCGCCAGCTCCTCGTGATGCTGCTCCATTAAATCGGCGAGTTTGTGCAGTACCGCTTTGCGCTCTGCGGGTGATGCTTGCGACCAGTCTCCGCGTTCAAAGACGGTACGGGCTGCGGTGACCGCGCGGTCCACATCCGCTTTTTTACCGCGGGCGACTTTAGCCAGAGGACGTTGTCCTGCCGGATCCAGCGTAATAAAGGTTTCGTTATCAGCGGCGGCACAATATTCGCCGTTAATAAATAAACGGGGCTCTGGTGAATAATGGCTGGCTTTCTCACGCCAATATTTAAGATTCTGAAAGTTCATAGCTACTCCTTTTATATCAATAAGATAAAGTTCGTTGCTGATCTTTTTCAGGCAAAATCAGGCTGCACGATGCCCCAGGGATGTACCCTGTTAATGCGCGTTATTTAAGAAGGCCTGAGAAACTCAGGCCGCTACTTATTAGAAAGTGGTGGGAGTGTGGGCACTGATGATGCGGCAGATCCCTGCCGAGGTGTTGCTGAAACTGTGCGGTATGCCGGTGTTAATGGCATAGCTTTGTCCTGCAACAAGAGGATACGTTTGACCGTTGATGGTCAGTATCACTTCACCTTCCAGTATTGTGCCAATCTCTTCACCCTGGTGTTTAATTCTCTCCCCGGTTGTCGTGCCTGGCTGATAGGTTTCAAACATCATTGCCAGCGTACGATTCGGATTTCCGTTGTGTACCAGCTTCATGGATACTCCCTGACTCCCGATCTCAATCAAATCATCCTGATTGATAACCACCTGCGGTTCGTCAGGCTTTTCCGGTTCCGCGAAGAACTCGGAGAGCGACAGCCCATATACTTTCAATAGCTTTTGCAGCGTACTGATGGCAGGACTGACTTTATCCTGCTCTATGGTGCTGATGGCGCTATGCGTTAACCCAGACAGTTCGGCGGCACGACGCTGCGAAAGACCCAATTGCTGGCGGATCTCTGACAAACGTTTACCCGGCGCCAGGCCGTCATCGCTCATAATTGCATTTCCTTAACTGTAGTGGTCAGAGTCGCTGTTTTTCAGCGAGGTGGTTCTGACAAGCGGTGATAAAACCTTCAAGTAACAAACGCGACAGGGCGTATTCGCTACTGTTCCATTCCGGGTGCCACTGCACGCCGAGCGCGAAAGGATGGTCATGGACGCTGGCAGCTTCCACTAATCCATCCTGCGAGCGTGCTTCCACGCGCAGCTGCGGGCCAAGGGTTTTTGCGCCCTGACCATGCAAGGAGTTAACCCAAAACGTGCTGCAACCTGGTATTAACTGAGATAGCAATCCTCCCTGTTGAACCTGGACTTCATGAGATGGTGCATATTGCTGCTCCACCGGGAGTTCCGCATCTTCACGATGTTCCAGGAACTGTGGATGATCGCACAGGCGACGATACAGAGTCCCGCCAGTGGCGACAACTAATTCCTGCAAGCCCCGGCAGATGGCGAAAATGGGAATGCGCCTTTCGAGCCCGGCGGTAATTAGCGCCATGCTCAGAAGATCACGCCCGGGATCGGCGTCAGACTCATCGCCATTTTCACCATAGAGGTGCGGCTGCACATTGCTTGGGCTTCCTGGCAGGAAGATACCGTCCAGTTTCGGTAAAAGCGCGTTCAACAATTCGGGTTCCGCAAGCGCATGGGGAAGCGCTATCGGTAATCCTCCGGCATTTAATACCGCATTCAGGTACTTTTCTTGCAGAGTCTGGGTCTGGTGACCCTTAAGCCTGTTCCTACACATCACTACACCAATAACTGGCTTGTCAAATATATTGCCCATGATCGACCTCACGTTTTGGAATAAATTATTGCCAAACGGTTCCTTGTTGTGCCATTCCGTTCATTATTTTCTCAATCTAGCAGCGTAATAACCTTCTAGCAAACTTAATTTAACATTTGACAAACAATTTGTTTGCATCCAGAGTCGAATGGTGGACATTATATTTAACAGTCAAATCACAGAACAGCTTACCAGGCCAACGGCGGTGAATCATGGAAACCAATATCGTAGAAGTTGAGAATTTTGTTCAGCATTCTGAAGAGAGACGAAGTAGCGCGTTTGCGCGCGAAGTTAAGCAATATCTGGAACGCTATCCTAATACGCAGTATGTGGATGTGTTGTTAACCGACCTTAATGGCTGTTTTCGCGGTAAACGCCTTCCCGTTGCGGGATTGCATAAGTTAGAGAAAGGCTGCTATTTCCCGGCATCCGTTTTCGCGATGGATATTCTGGGCAATGTGGTCGAAGAGGCGGGATTAGGCCAGGAGCTTGGCGAACCGGATCGGACCTGTGTACCCGTGGCAGGTACGTTAACCCCTTCGGCTGCCGATCCGGAATTTATTGCGCAGATGATGCTGACGATGCTGGATGAAGATGGCGCTCCCTTTGACGTTGAGCCGCGGAACGTACTAAACCGACTCTGGCAGAAACTTCGCCAGCGCGGTCTGTTCCCCGTCGTAGCGGTAGAGCTGGAGTTCTATTTACTCGATCGTAAGCGTGACCCCGAAGGTTATCTGCAGCCGCCATGCGCGCCGGGAACGGACGATCGTAATACCCAAAGTCAGGTTTATTCGGTTGATAACCTGAACCACTTTGCGGATGTGCTGAACGATATCGATGAACTGGCCCGTTTACAGCTGATCCCGGCTGACGGCGCGGTGGCTGAAGCCTCTCCTGGGCAGTTTGAAATCAACCTCTACCATACCGACAACGTGCTCGACGCCTGCGATGACGCGCTGGCGCTGAAACGTCTGGTACGGCTGGTGGCGGAGAAACATAAGATGCATGCCACTTTTATGGCAAAACCTTATGAGGAGCATGCCGGTAGCGGGATGCATATCCACATCAGCGTAATGAATAACAAAGGTGAGAACGTGCTGGCTGATGCGAATGGCGATGATTCCGCGTTATTAAAGCGTGCGCTTGCCGGGATGATTGATCTGATGCCCGCGTCAATGGCGCTGCTGGCGCCGAATGTGAACTCCTATCGCCGCTTCCAGCCGGGGATGTATGTTCCGACCCAGGCGTCCTGGGGGCACAACAATCGTACGGTGGCGCTGCGTATTCCCTGCGGCGACCGTGATAACCATCGGGTTGAATATCGCGTAGCGGGGGCTGATGCCAACCCGTATCTGGTGATGTCGACCATTCTGGCGGGGATCCTTCACGGTCTGGATAACGAACTGCCGTTACAAGAAGAAGTTGAGGGTAACGGTCTGGAGCAGGAAGGGCTGCCGTTCCCGATTCGCCAGAGCGATGCGCTGTGGGAGTTTATGCAAAATGACAGTCTGCGTGAACTATTGGGTGAGCGGTTTAGCCATGTGTATCACGCCTGTAAAAACGATGAGCTTATCCAGTTTGAACGTCTGATTACCGACACTGAAATTGAGTGGATGCTGAAAAACGCCTGACCGTTGTACAGGTCATTGAAAAAGAAGTCGCATCATGCGGGCTGAGCGGAGCCAGCCCGTAAAAATTGCAGGAATACCTGCCATTTCCCGGATGTCGCGTAATGGAGCGCGGGCGACAACGGGTCTTCAGATAACCGACAGAGTTTGTGACGAGGAAATGTGATGATGCCAATGTTTAAAAACCCGCCCCGCGTGAGTATTCATGGCTCCCGCAGTAAATACGGACCGCATCTGTGCCGTACCACATTGACGCCTTTTTTATGCCATTCCTCCCCGACACGACCCAGGTCTGCTGTACCTACGTTTCGAACGCAGATCTGGACTCGTAGCGGGGAGGAAAATTATGTCGACTAACTCTTCTGCGGATCATTCTGCCCAGCCGGGCAAAGCACAGCTGCGTAAATCCCTCAAGCTGTGGCAGGTGGTGGTGATGGGGCTTGCCTATCTCACGCCGATGACGGTGTTTGACACCTTTGGCATTGTTTCGGGTATCAGCAATGGCCATGTTCCGGCCTCCTACCTGCTGGCCCTGGCGGGAGTACTGTTTACCGCCATCAGTTATGGAAAGCTGGTGCGCCAGTTTCCACAGGCCGGTTCGGCCTATACCTATGCGCAAAAAGCGATCAACCCGCATGTCGGGTTTATGGTCGGCTGGTCGTCACTGCTTGACTACCTTTTCCTGCCGATGATTAACGTACTATTGGCGAAAATTTACCTTTCCGCGCTGTTCCCGGGGGTTGCGCCATGGATTTGGGTGGTGATGTTCGTCGCGATCCTCACCGCGGCCAATCTGAAAAGCGTTAATCTGGTAGCGAACTTCAATGCGCTGTTTGTACTGGTGCAGGTGGCGATCATCGTGGTGTTCATTTTCCTCGTGGTGCAGGGGCTGCACAAAGGGGAAGGGGTTGGGACCGTCTGGTCGCTGCAACCGTTTATCAGCCAGAATGCGCATTTGATCCCGATTATCACCGGGGCGACCATTGTCTGCTTCTCGTTTCTCGGCTTTGACGCGGTGACGACCCTATCTGAAGAGACACCGGATGCTGCGCGCACCATTCCAAAAGCTATTTTTCTTACCGCGCTGTACGGTGGGCTGATCTTCATTGCTGCCTCGTTCTTTATGCAACTGTTCTTCCCGGACATTAGCCGATTCAAAGACCCGGATGCGGCGCTACCGGAGATTGCGCTGTACGTCGGCGGCAAGCTGTTCCAGTCTATTTTCCTGTGTACCACCTTTGTGAATACGCTGGCTTCAGGTCTGGCGTCGCATGCCAGCGTTTCGCGTCTGCTGTACGTGATGGGCCGCGATAACGTCTTCCCGGAGAAGTACTTTGGTTATGTCCATCCCAAATGGCGTACTCCCGCGTTGAACGTCATCATGGTCGGGATTGTGGCGCTGTCGGCCCTGTTTTTTGACCTGGTGACTGCCACGGCGTTGATTAACTTTGGTGCGCTGGTGGCCTTTACGTTCGTTAATCTCTCCGTGTTTAACCACTTCTGGCGTCGTGAAGGACGCAAGCATACCTGGCAGGAGAAGCTGCACTATCTGGTATTGCCAATGGTTGGTGCCGCCACGGTGGCCGTACTGTGGGTGAATCTTGAGGTGACATCGCTGACGCTAGGTCTGGTATGGGCCGGCGTTGGGCTGGTGTATCTTGCCTGGCTGACCGGACGTTTTCGCAAACCGCCGCCGCAGTTTGACGCCTCGAAATCTGAGCGCGCCTGGGAGTGATGGAAGCTGAATAGGCCGTAGCATTCGGCTGAGTTGAGTTAAAAATGAAACACGGTATGTCGCGTCAAACGGTCGCGGCATACCTGCTTTAATTAAAGTCCCGCTTGTTTTAGGGAATAAAAAAACCGGCACGGGAGCCGGTAAGTGAATCAATGTAGGAATATAATTATTATTATAATTACTGAATTATAATTCAGCCAACTCAATAGGAACGGGCTTCCCTATATGGTATCCCTGTAACCAACCAATACCCATCGTAATTAGCATCATTTCAATTTCCTCATTTTCAACAAACTCAGCGACTACTTCCATGTTTTTGAGTTTTGCTACTTCGCAGAAGGATCTGACGGCGCATCGACTAAATTCATCGGTCAATATATTACGGATGAAGGAACCATCAATTTTCAGAATGTCTGCATCTAATGTTCGTAGTCGTGAATAGCTTGATGCTCCTGTGCCAAAATCATCAATAGCAATTTTAGAACCGGCTTTACGTAGTGCTCTCAGAACATCAGTGACATTAGCATTGTCAATAATATCTGATTCAATGACTTCAAATATTATACGTTCAGGTGCTATTGAGTATTTTCTAAACAATGTAAAAACATTATCAAGAAAATCAATTTTATTAAGCGAGTCAGGCGTCAGATTAATGGAGAAGTGACTGTTAGGGTCAGATTTCTGCCGTGACTGTATAAAACGAAATGTTTGCTCTATAACAGTGATATCCAGCGCAGGAAGTAATCCTGCCTCGCGAGCAACCGGTAGAATGGTGTCTGGAAAGATTAACTTACCATCAACCATTTTTATCCGAATAAGTATCTCGTGATAACGTGTCAGTCCCGTGGTTGAAACGATCGGCTGAACAACCAGCATCGTTGATACGATGGGTTGAGCCATAAGCTCAAACGACTTTCTGTCAATTGCCTTTTGCAACATATGACGAATGACAGCCTGGCTGACAATTTTATCACCTGGCACTTGCGGGCTGAGTAACAACGGTTGCCCCTGCATTAACGAGATGTAGCTTTGGGTATTAAGATGCTTAATTGCTTGAGATAAATTTTTAATCAGGTTTTTCTCGGTGGTATATGCCACACCACAAGATAGCCCTAATTGGTAGTCCTTCCAGATAAAACGAAAAGAGTTTAGGTCCTTGTAGAGATCAGGAATATCAGGGACAGCATTAAGGCGAAGAATTATTCCATGACCTGGTGCGTAATAAATGTCACCTGTACCCTTAATCAATTTACGTACATATGCACTTAGCGCTTTTACAAATTCAAAACGAAATTCTATTCCGTGAGTTTGCTCCAGCGTATTCAACTCTGTACAACGGATGTAACACAAGCACTCTGTTGCGTGTTTACGGATGTCCATTTGCAGAGCCTGAAAGTTAGGCAGTCCGGTGTTAGGTTCTGATCTAAAAAGTTGTTTGAGGCGGCGGAGATATTTTCGGTTATGAACCACAAGTACACCGGTAACAACAATCGTAATAGAAAAGACAAACACTATCGTGGAGGAAATCACGAGACTATGTAAATAATTATTATAGTTAGCAGGTGGAATATAACTGTTTATATAATATCCCAACAGGATAAGCATTGTTACCCATACAGGGGATATCAAAGCATGGCCAATACAGATCACTCCCCATAGCATTACTGGAAGTAACCACAGTAATGAATAGTCTGTAAATATAAGAATATCTTCTCTGATGACGATCAAAGCGGACATAATGCAGAGTAACAGCACCAGCCATAATACTTGATACAGAATAGGAGGGCCGGATTTTATCAGCGCCTTTACTTGTCTAATGTATAGAATGCACCATGCAGGATTTTGAACGCTTCTAAGCAACAGATAACAAAAAGGGATGCCAGTCAGGCAAGAGTTCATCAGCCACTGTAAGTTAATTAATGTTTGTAGTGTAAAAAGGTTTGCGATCGGTGCAGAGGCTGTGTTCGATTGGAACCAGTGATCAATTGAGATGAATAGTAAGGCGTTGCAACACACGAGCCAGACAATACGCTGGGTTGTAAGCTGGTTACGACCAAAGCTAACCGCGCCTCGTTTGCCTGTCGAGAAAAAGTAGAGTGTCTGGCTAATGAGAGCAGCCAGTAGCTGAGCCGTTAGTGTGAATACCGAAGATAAAGAGTAAGAGTAAAGCGCATACAAGAAAAAGGTAGCCAAAATTGGCAGTGCCTTTTGCCGGTATAAAACCAGCAGTGCAGAAATGAGAGGTAAAGTGAGATCGTAAAAATGCAGTGTTATACCCGCAACATCCTCTTGCTTACTGAGATGACCTGCGACCAGCTGTAATGCAAAAAACGCGATGCCGACACAAAAATAGTCTCTAAATGTATTAATGAAATTTATACTTTCCGTTTTTCTTAGCAATATCATCATTCGCAATTCTCAGTGAGTTATCACCGTTCTCGATTTAAGTCATCTACTTAAAACAGGTTAGATTTAGGGCTTAAAATGTGTATTATTGGATGTTTTCGCTAATTGAAAACTATTTTAAAATCTGTTATGTGAATTTTTAAAGGTAATCCTCGACAATTTCCCTATGTTTCGCAACACAGAGGAGAACAATATTGCTGGTTGTACAGATAATAAAAGTTGCGTCAGTAGCCATTATTTCAGACAGAATAGTCGATCGATAAAAACGATCAATATAATTTTTTTGATAGTTTTCATCGATAGGTTTGGCAGATCATAAATACCATGAAAGATCGATGAAAGCTATTGAATTGTTATTATTTAATATTATTTGTTTCGTGAATGTTAGTTGAGCTACTCTTTTTTTGAATATTAACTAATGGCTACACCTTGATATGAAAATCATTCTTTTAATGCCAGGAAAGTGAGTTTCCCCACCTTCCCACAACACACTCAATTGTTAATCATTAACGAGGCTGCTGCTGTGCCGCGCAGTGAATACCGCCGCCACCGGCAGCGATACCGTCGATATTCAACTGAATAATTTCACGATCGGCAAACAGCTCCTGCAAAATAGTATGGGTATTACGATCGGTGCGCTTATCGCCAAATTGCGGTGCAATGACGGCATCATTACACAGATAAAAATTGATATACCCCGCGGCGAAATCATCGCTCGCATAAGTCTGGCGGATGGTAGAAGGTCCTTCCAGCGTGACTACCTCCAACCGTCGGCCTTTGGCATCCGTGGCGGCCCGTAATATGTCCAGATGACGTCGGGTGATCGCGTAATCAAAGGATGACGGATCCTGCTCAAGACCCGCCACCACCGTACCCGGATGCGTGAATCGGGCGTAAAAATCTGTATGGCCGTCGGTAATATCCTTGCCGGCAATACCCGGCAACCAGATGATTTTCTCCAGGCCTAGCAGTCGCTTAAGTTCTTCTTCGCATTCGGCTTTGCTGACGCCAGGATTACGGTTGGAGTTAAGCACGCAGCTCTCGGTAATAATCGCCGTGCCTTCGCCGTCCACCTCAATACCGCCACCTTCCAGTGTTAGCACCGAGCGAAGAAACTCGGCCTGAACGTAATCAGTTACGAATTCAGCCACATCGGCATCACGTTCGTGCTCTTGCTTATTCCCCCAGCCATTGAAATTAAATCCCACACCGCCGAGCGTACCGCTGGCGCTTTTCACAAACACCGGCCCGGTGTCGCGGATCCACAGATCGTCTATTGGGTGAACCAGAAGATTGACTGACGGCCCGCACAGACGCGCGGCGAGCTCGCTGTCTTCTTCGCGTACTAACATATTCACGGGTTCAAATGCGGCGATGGTTTTGGCAACTAACGCCAGGTTTTCCTGCACCACCGGTAGCAGATGAGGCTCCCAGATCTCCGCACTGGCACCAAACGCCATCCAGGTTGCCGTATGTGGTGCGCCTTCATCAGGCATTTGCCAGCGGCGGTTCTCTGTTGCGCAGGCAAATTGGCTAAAGCTGAAGCCCGTCATACCGGCGAGTAGCATACTCGTTGAAGTCACCAGGCCTTGTCTGACGAATGAACGTCTTGTCATCATAGGATTAACCTTTGCGTAATTTTACCTGATATCAGGTGAATAAAATAATAATAGATAATAAATATTCTGCGTATTTTAAATATTGAATAATAAATAAAGTGAACGCGGGTAAATTTCACGCGAAATATAGCATAGGAGATATACGTTGCAATCTCTTAGTTTTATATAATGAGTGAAACTGGCGACTATTAAAATTTCTCAACTATATATTTATATATAATTTATATTTATCAGCATGAACATATGTCACGCCGTTGGCTCTGAGTCCTCGTCTGGCGGGCCTTGCCGTGGATTGTGATCTGGCCGATTGTTCTGTTGTATTTATTAATGCCATGAACAGTGTGGACTATAGTAAAGATGGCCGTTATTTCTCATCATTAATAACCGTGAGTGGGGGATGTGAATGAAGAAGATACTGATGCTGGTCGGAGATTATGTCGAAGATTATGAAACGATGGTGCCTTTTCAGGCTTTGCAAATGCTTGGGCATCGTGTGGATGCCGTCTGTCCGGATAAAAGTCAGGGTGACTACGTTCAAACCGCCATTCACGATTTTGATGGGGCGCAGACATACAGTGAAAAGCCGGGGCATCGTTTTACGTTAAATGCTAATTTTGCCGAGGCGCGGGCCGCCGATTACGACGCACTGTTGATCCCCGGCGGGCGTGCTCCGGAATATCTTCGACTGAATCCAGATGTCATTAAGCTGGTGCAAGATTTCAACACTGCCGGTAAGCCTATCGCCGCAGTTTGTCATGGGCCCCAACTGTTAGCGGCGGCGGGGGTGTTAGAAAACCGGACCTGTAGCGCTTATCCGGCCTGTGCGCCCGAGGTTCGTCTGAGCGGTGGACATTATGCCGATATTGGCATTGATCAGGCCCACGTTGATGGCAATCTGGTGACGGCACCAGCATGGCCCGCGCATCCGCAATGGTTAGCTAAATTTGTTGAAGTATTAATGAAGTAAGCGATGATGCGATGAAAAAGTCGGTATAACCTGCCTGGCTATACCGACTGCATATATTACCTCTGCATAAGTGCGAACACGCCCCACCCGATATATTCCCGGGTGAATGCAACGTGGCGGACTGGTGAACTTCTCAGTTGCTCTCTGACTTCGGCGGCAAACTCATCGTCCGGATTTGCCTCCAGCCACCGGCGCATCGTCAACCATTTTGCCGCCTCGTATCTGTCCCAACCTTCCTGGTCAGCCAGTACCATTTCCACCACGTCATAACCGAGCAGGTCGAAAGACGAAACGAGTTCTGGCAGAGAAAGAAAATCGGCTACTGAAGCCGCGCCGCAAGCCATAGCGATCTCCTCCGTTGCGGGCATCTGACGCCAGTACGGTTCGCCGATGAGCAGGATCCCGCCTGGTTTGAGACTTTGTTCCAGCTGTTTGATCGTTCCGGCAACGCCGCCGGCAATCCAGGTTGCACCAACGCAGGCGGCAATATCGAATTTTTCTTCGGCGATATAACCTGTTGCATCGGCATGAATAAAACGCACGTGCTCAGTGACGCCCAATTCACTTGCCCGCAGGGTGGCTTGCTCACTGAATAACTGGCTCATATCGATACCAACGCCGGAAATTCCATGATCGCGTGCCCAGGTGCACAACATCTCGCCCGAGCCGCTGCCGAGATCCAGGATGCGGGTTCCTGGGGGCATCCGTAAAACCTGACCTAACGTCGCATATTTTTGCGCGGTGAACGGATTATGAATGCGATGTGCGCTTTCGCTGATCGTAAAAATCTTCGGGATATCCATCTCTATCTCCTTAGCGATTATCCAGTTGGGCGCGAACGTTGTTCAGCCCGGTGGTATTGATGCGGTAGGGCTGACCATTAACGGATTTGATCAGCTTTTTCGTTCTGAGTTTTTTGAATACGTCGAGCGTGCAGTCGCAGAGCAGTAACCCTTCGCGGCTATAGCATTCGACGGAAATGACGCGACCAGATGCATCGCGGACGTGAGCAATACGGCCACCTTTGGCGAGAACGTGTAAGGTACGTTGTTCCTGACGGGATAAATTCATACTGGAAAACCTGTTTAATCATCATGTGCAAAACGTGCAAACACACAGCGGTGTCCGCATTCGATTTCGGCGCATTGATAACCAGTCCGGCCTGAAAAGGTCGGTAAGCTGATTATCTGATGATTACATTCTCCAGCATCAAAGCCTCGGGTTGAGTTGATAGGTATTTACCTGCTGAATCATACCAGCCTGGGCGAGTAGGGGAATCGTTCTGTCGGGAAAATGTGATCTATGACGAAAAATTGCGTTTAGCTTATTTTATAATTTTTTAACTCTCGTTAGCTGAGCAGTGTATGGATATATTAAATTTATTGAATATTCAGACATCGTCGGTAGCGGTATTGGCCGTAATGATGCGTTGTGAGTCCCACTTGCGTCATACTATAGATTAGTGATATTTAATTTTTCCCTATCCTAATTTTGTTTTATTTGATAAACATGTCTTTATTATAAAAAGGATTTTTAATGGTGTTTTCTTTTAATTCTTTTTAGGAATTTTCTTAACGTCGTGAAGTGTGTATACTCAATCCAGCAAGAAGCTCTTCTGTTATCATCAAAACTATAAAAATGTCCTTAACACCCGTATTACCTCTGCCCTGAATCTCTTCTCAGGGGAGAGGTTTTTTTTGCCTGTGTATAATTTTGATAATCGTCATATATAGATAATTTAATATTTTTGTTCTTGTTGTTTTGCATTAGTGATGACGACAGGTTTTGTTCTGTGAACCATACGGTAATGTTGAAATAGTATCGCTATGAATCTATTTCATGGTGAATAGTATGATTTCATCTTTATTTATAGGGGTATTATATAGTTTTTCTTATAACTATCTGTTTTTAAGCGTTATGTTAATTTTCGCTTTTGAAGTAATTGTGATTTTGTTCACGGATTTTAGTGCGTTAAGTGGCTATTTGTAGAGAGGTGCAAACGGTTGCATGTTGCTGTTACAGCATTTGTTCATTAAAAAAATATAGCGATGGTATGTCTTGTGTCGGTATCGGGGGCAAGAATCTAAATGATTTTTATTATCCCTTAGACATACGAATTCAGTTTATGACTTCTGTTAGCTTAACACCATGGAAAATGTAGTAAAAACAGACAGGGAATATGATTTTATCAATCAAAAGGATTTTTTAATCACTGGTATAATTACTGGCCTTTTTTATCTTCCTTTATATAAATCGTTGTCGTAACACCCATAAAATCAGCGTTCTGGGATGAGCGCTGATTTTATTTTGTTCTCAGATTATTCAACCCACGCTGTATGCAGGTCTTCTCTTGCAGTACCTCGTAAATGATACATTAAAGGATCTCCTGGAATGGATATTGTTGAACGCTTTATTAACTACACGAAAATCAATACCACGACCTCAAGGGAAAATGGTGCTAATGGGATAATGCCTTCTTCACCTGGTCAAATGGAACTGGCAAAACTACTTGCAGTAGAACTTGAAGCATTAGGAATGGAAAACATTGAGGTCAGGGATACTGCTATTGTGACCGCGACCTTACCTGGAAATACCGATGACACCATCCCTGTCGTTTCCTTTTTTGGTCATCTGGATACCAGCGCAGAACAGACCGCGGACACAAATGCGCAACGTCTTCACTACAGCGGTGGGGATTTGTGTCTGAACCAGGAGCTGAATATTTATCTGCGTGAAAGTGAATTCCCGGAACTGAAAAATTATATCGGTGATGACCTGCTGGTGACGGATGGTACCAGTCTGCTAGGGGCTGATGATAAAGCCGCCATCGCCGCGATTATGAATGCCCTGGAGTACCTTGTAGCGCATCCGGAGATTAAGCATGGGCCGGTGAAGGTCGGTTTTGTTCCTGATGAAGAGCAGGGATTACGGGGAGCAAAAGCGTTTGATGTTGCGGCGTTTGGCGCTGATTTTGGCTATACCCTGGACTGCTGCGGCATTGGAGAGTTTGTCTATGAGAACTGGAACGCTGGTGATGCGGAAATCATCTTTACCGGCCAGTCCGCGCACCCTATGTCGGCCAAAGGTAAGCTGAAGAACTCTCTGCTGATGGCGCATAAGTTTATTGCGATGCTGCCCGGTGGAGAGGCGCCTGAGTATACGGAAGGACGCGAAGGGTATTACTGGGTAAAACAGCTTCAGGGCAACAGCGCCCGTACGGTACTTAAGCTGGATATCCGGGATTTTACCGAAGAAGGGTATAAGGCGCGTATGGCATATATCCGCCAGCTTGCCGTCAGCACCTGCGCGCTGTGGGGAGAAAACAGCGTGGTCTGTCATTTAACAGATCGCTATGCCAATGTGTTCAATAGCTTGCAGGGCGATGCACACTACCCGATTGATATTGCGTTACGCGCGTATCAGAAGTGTGGTATTACCCCGCAACCTGTCGCCATGCGTGGTGGGTATGATGGCGCAGTGCTATCGCAGAAAGGACTGCCTTGCCCGAATATTTTTACCGGTGCTCATAACTTTCATTCAATTTATGAATATCTACCGGTGCGTTCACTGCGAGCCGCCAGCGATGTGGTGGTAGCGGTCATTGAGGAAACCTTTGCTGAGTTCGCGCAGAGGAGAGCTCAGTCATGATTCAGGTGTTAATTGCCTTACTGGTTATCGTGGTGGTCGCGCGTCTGATACTGAAAGGTTATCGCGCTGAACCCGTGCTGTTCATTGCGGGCCTGGTGTTGATGATTTGTACGGCGTTAACCGGATGGGGTTCTGTATTACCGAAGGGCGTTGCCAGTACGGGGATTTCATTTCTCGATCCTTTCGAGGTGATGCGCGATCTCTTTAGTACGCGTGCTGCCGATCTCGGCCTGATGATTATGGCGCTCATGGGATTTGCGCATTACATGGATCATATCGGGGCAAATGAAGCGGTTGTGCGGGTCGTGACGAAACCTTTGCGCGCGCTACGTTCGCCCTATGTGCTTCTATTTTTCTCCTATCTGCTCGCCAGCCTCCTGCAGTTGGCCATCCCATCCGCTACCGGGCTTGCCGTGTTGCTGATGGGGACGATGTTCCCCATTATGCTGGGGTTAGGGCTTTCTGCGGCCTCGGCTGCTGGGGTTATTGCCACCTCGCTTGGTGTGGCGTATACCCCGACGGCCATCGATGCTATCAGGGGATCTAAAGCGGTCAATATGGATGTGGTGGAATACGTTGTTTACCACCAGGGACCCGCAGCGCTGGCAACCGTGCTGGTCGTCGGCGTCTGCCATTTCTTCTGGCAGCGGCATTGCGACCGTAAAGCGGGGACGCTTCCACGGGAAATCGGTAGCGCTGAGGTGACTGATTCAGGAAAAGCCCCGGCTTTTTATGCGCTGCTCCCGATGCTTCCGATATTGATGGCGGTGGGATCATCGGAAATGTTCGTCAGTGGTATTAACCTGAATATTATCACCATTGTGCTCATTTCGATGGCTGTCTGCATGTTGATTGAGTGGCTGCGGGTGCGTGATTTAAAGTCAGTATGCGAAGGATTCAGCCATTTCCTTAAAGGCATGGGCACTGCCTTTACCGGGGTGGTTGGGCTACTGGTTGCGGCAGGTGTTTTTGCTCACGGGATTAAAGTTATTGGTGCCATTGATCAATTAATCCTGATGGCGGAGCACGTGGGATTACCTCCATTTGCTATGGCGGTGGTGTTTGCGCTGGTGACGCTGGCGGCAGCAATTATTATGGGATCGGGTAATGCGCCATTCCTTGCTTTCGTTGAGCTGATCCCGCAAATCGCGGCAAGTATGGGCGCTAACGCTGTTGCCATGATCCTGCCGATGCAGCAGGCATCACATATGGGGCGGGCAATTTCACCGGTTTCCGGCGTGGTGATTGCCGTTTCCAGTGGGGCGAAAATAACGCCATTTGATGTGGTTAAACGTACCGCCGTACCGTTGATCGTGGGCTTTGTAACGCATACCCTGATCATCGGTATTTTCTATTAACTTCGTCTGTAATAAGCAAACTTCCGGGTTGCTGAATGCCCGGTAGTTTGCTTTTTCTGTTTACAGGTCTCATCACAAAAGGTGATATTGATTACTGGTGATTATTATTAACCTTTATCTTTATCGCATTATTCTTATTAGTCATTGTTGAGCCACCCCAGATTAATGATTAATAAGTATGATGTATTATATTTGCACGTTTATTACATAGGGATAAGTTAATCTGGATCATATTTTGGCGATTTTAGTTGTAGTAATTTTTTAATAGAGTAATACAAGAATGACGTGGAATAACAATGATGATTTATTTGGGCAGGTTTAAGTGGTAAGGGATTCTGGAAGAGTTAGTACGTTACGACATCATTATCAGGATGATCTGGAAGCCTTTACCTGGAGTGCGTTAGTCGCAATTGGTATCGCAATAAAGGATCATAAAATCTACTCTAAAATGTCAGAGCATCTATTCATTATGCATTGGCTGGCTATTGCCAAAAAAAGAAAAATCTTTTCGAAGAGCATTGTCAGTGAGCTTCAGTGGTTAATTGATGAGGGGAAGAAAAAAAGCCTCAATGCACAACTTAAATTTAAAATAGAATATTTGTACGCCACATCGAGCGGTGATGTGACAATGCAAAACGACTATTTTAAATTTACTCACACGATTGAAGTGTTGAGAAATAATGGATGGGAGAGCTTTCTGCTCACTCCGGAGAAGTGGCAAGGCCTTCATGAAAGTATTAAGGTCAGAAAAGGTGACTTTATTTTTATGGATGACACCCGGCTTCAGGAGTGCTTTGGCGTGCAGGGCGAGATAGTCAAACCTTTCTGTATTCGAGTGTACGGCGATATTGAGTTTGCAAAGTTAACGTTCATCAAACATAACCTGCCGGTTGAATTTGTGAAACATATTTCGAATGAGTTTTATTACTTCAATTTTCTTTCAGTTAAGTAATGCTTAACTGATATGGGGGACAAATTTCTGTTTGTTCAAAGAGTGTATTGATCTACCTGTGAAATTATCGGATTTATACCACGCGCAAAGGACAGCGAATGTTTACTCGAAAGTTAGTGATTACAACCGAATGGATAAGGTTGTCGGATACGCCAGACAATGTGTCCATTTCTTTTCGGGGCGTTCTTGAGATCGGTGAAAGCACGGTTGTACCAGATGGCAACACGCCTTTACTTCGCTTAGAAAATGAAATGGCACCTGTCGCCGTTGATGCGTTGTCATGGGTAAGGGTGCCAGTTGAACGCCAGGAAAATGTTATCGTCTATATTTTCTGAATCCTGGTTTATAAATCCATTAATAATGTTAATGTCGATTTGTTCTTATTTTATTCCTCCCGGTGCAAGATGAGATGTCTGGCTGAAGAATTCGTTGGGGATCACATCGCGGGTGAGAGCATTTGTAGCGCGTGTACATTATAAATAATGCCAAACACCGCCACCGCGAGCAGAAACAGGGAGGAGATAAAAACGCTGCGTCTGGCAAACCGCTCTGGCATCCAGCGTTTGAAAACCATGATGTAAAAAGACAGCACCGTAACATCAAAAATAACCCACACCAGCGTTAGCGTCAGAATGCTGGTGGTGAAATCTTGCGTAATGGCAATGAACTGGGGAAAAAACGCTACGAAAAACAAAATGTCCTTTGGGTTAGCGACCCCTGTCAGAAATCCATGGATAAGCCCGCTGTTATCGCGTTTTGGCGCACACAGTCCGGGTTTTGAGTCCCTGGCCCGCAGGCCGCTAATCGCCATCACACCGATATACAGCGATCCCACAAGACCCAGTACGCCAAGCCATATCGCAGAGATTGATACCACGCCAGCTAGCATCAGTGCAGCCAGAGCAATCAATACTAAAGAAGCGCCGTTAGTGCCAATCAGCGTGAGAAAGGCCCGGCGATAGCCGTGCTGCGACGCGGTGGTGGTAATCAGCGCCACGACAGGACCCGGAGTTAACAGCAGGGTTACTACGCTGAGGCTATAGGCAGCCAGTAAAGTGAAATTCATACCTGATTATCCTGATGATATTTTTCATCAGTATTCCGCCTGCGTGGCGCATTGAAAAACGAATAAAACTGCGCTCTACTGTGAGTAAAACTCAACATAGAAGCTGAGAATGACGCTACCTCCGTTGTATGCCCTGAGGGCTTTTGAAGCCGCAGCCCGTCTGGGATCGTTCAGTAAAGCCGCTATTCAACTTAACGTGACGCCGGGCGCGGTAAGCCGTCATATTCGCACGCTGGAGGCATGGTTTGGTTGTGAGCTATTTGTCCGCAGCGGCCCGCGTATCGAGATAACGCCTTCTGGCCAAGGGCTGGCGCAGCAGTTGACGGCTGGGTTTCAGAGTCTGGAACACGCGTGTCATGCCTTTCGCAGCAGCAGTCATGAGCTACGGCTGAAAGCGCCGTCTACGTTGACGATGCGCTGGCTTCTGGACGTGCTGCGTCATTTCCGTGAAGCGCATCCGACCCCGGTTGTCGAAATTTCCAGCGTCTGGATGGATACCGATTCGGTATCCTTCGGTCGTGAACCGTATGACTGTGCGATCCTGTTAGGGAATGGCCATTTTGGTGACGATACCGACAGCCGGTTGCTGTTTCAGGAGTGGCTTATCCCGGTGTGCTCACCCGCACTGCTGGTGCAGGCGCAGCGCGATCTTTCTGCCTGTGAACTGATTCATCCCTCAGCGGATCGCCGTGACTGGCGTCGGTGGCTGCAACGCACCGGGAAGTTTCCGGCGTTGAATCTTGCGCGAGGCAAAGTGTTCGACACCCTGGAGCAGGGCAGTCTTGCCGCGATGAGCGGTCATGGCGTGTCCGTTGCCGACCTGCTGTTAAGCCTGGCGGCCATTCAGGCAGGGATGTTGGCGTTACCGTTTAAAGATGCGGTGGCGACTGGCGAGGGCTATTACCTTGTCTGGCCAAAGGCTTCAACACGGCTCAGAAATATTGAGCTGCTGTATCGCTGGTTAAAAGAGGCTGCGCCGTGTGTCTCCTCGGCAGATCTAAACTGGCTGGATTAAGCTGTTTATTCTGCTAATTATCATATTGATAATGGTTCTCATTATTATTGTCGTATTGCGCAGGTAATGGTAATGTTGCTTCAGTTATAAACCGTTAATCCCATTTCCTGTGCAGAAGACAGCATGAACAATACCACCGCCCTGAATGCCTCCGGACGCGTCGCTCGCACTTTCTCCGTCAGCGAGTTTATGGATTTTGGTGAGCGCTACGGGATCGATTACCGCTTTCCCCAGTTGGCGCAAAGGCCGGATTTACCGTCTGGCAGCCCTGTTCTGCAAGGTGAAATTGAGGAGATGACTCTCCCATGTGGGATGTGCGTGACGCACTCCGACGTACAGGTATTGCAACCCTACGAAACCACCTCTCGTCACGACAGCCCTCTGTATATGCTGGTGGTGCTGGAAGGCTGCGTGATCCTGACGCTTAACGGACAGGAGCATGTGGTGCGCTCCGGCATGGCGTTTAGCTCGCGCCTGAGTGAGCACCAGACGATGCGTGCCCGTCATCATGCTGATTGTAAACTGCGGACATTATCGCTCGGTTTGTATCCCGACGGCGCGTGTCGCACGGGGTTGCTCGAATCGTTGATGCGTGAGTGGGAAAGATGCCAGACGCCAACGCTTATCTGGCAGGTGCCGGGGTTTTTACTCAGCGGACTGCAGTACGCGCAGCAGAGCACGATTAGCCATGTTTCTCGTCAACTGATGTTGGAAGGGCTGATATTACAACTGTTTGGTCATGGCCTCAGCGTGTGTCAGGTGGAGAGCGGTAAACGTCTTGCGGCGAGCGGGGAGCAGCAGCGGCTGGAGGTCGTTCGCCGACTGCTGGAGCAGAGTCCCGAAAATGATTACACCCTTAATGAACTGGCCCAACGCGCAGCGATGAGTCCCAGCAGCCTGCGCAGTAAGTTTCGCGCAGCCTATGGCTGTTCGGTATTCGACTACCTGCGCGATTGCCGTCTGGAACGTGCACGCGGCTATCTACTGGAAGGATATAGCGTACAGCAGGCGGCCTGGATGTCGGGTTATCAGCACGCCACCAACTTTTCTACCGCTTTTCGCCGCCGTTACGGCTTTTCACCCGGTGATTTGCTCAAACTTTGCTAATCCATATTTGCGTTTTACGCACGTGATTTCCTGACAATTTGGCACTGCGCATAGGCAACCTGGCATCCGGCATAGCTATCTCCGTCAGCAAAAAGGTAATAATTCTCACTTACAATTAGACATGCCTTTGGAGATATTCATGTTCGCGAAGACTCGCTTGGCGCTGCTGGTGGGATGGGTTACCAGCAGCGTGGCTTTTCCTCTGCTGGCGCAGGAAACAACAAAAAACGATACGGTGGTTGTCACCTCGCAGATGCAGAGCGGGGCCACGAAGCTTGCCACGCCGGATATTGAAACGCCGCAGTCGGTATCGATCGTTACCCGTGAACAGTTTGAAGAGCAGGGCGCAACCAGCGTGCGCCAGGCCGTCAGCTATACGCCGGGGGTGTACAGCAATCAGATTGGCGCCTCCAACCGCTTTGACTACATCGTGCTGCGTGGCTTTTCTGACGGTAGCCTGGATAACGTCTATCTCGATGGTCTGAAGATGATGGGCGACACCAACTCACACAGCTCGCTGGTGGTCGATCCGTGGTTCCTCGAAGATATCGAAGTCGTACGTGGCCCGGCTTCCGTACTGTATGGCCGTTCCTCCCCGGGTGGCATTGTGGCGCTGACCTCACGTAAGCCGTCGTTTGATGCGGGCGGTGAGGTGAAGCTGTTTGCCGGCAACAATAACCAGCGCGGCGCGGCGTTTGACGTCACCGGGGCGCTGGATGATAACGATCGCGTGGCGGCGCGACTGAGCGGGATGACGCGTTACGCGGACTCGCAGTTTGGTCCATTGAAGGAAGAGCGTTACGCGCTGATGCCCAGCCTGACCTGGCGTATCACCGACCAGACGCGTCTGGATCTGATGGCCTATCTGCACCGCGACCCGGAAGGCGGTAGCCACTCCGGTCTGCCGTATGACGGCACCGTGGTTCCGCATTACGGGCAAAAGATCTCCAACACCTTTTACGAAGGCGAGGATGATTACGACAAATACGATCGCCGTGAAAACATGGTGGGCTACAACATTGAGCATATGTTTGATAGTGGTTGGTCGGTGCGGCAAAAGCTGCGCTATCTGCATACCGACGTTGAGCTGAATCAGGTGTATGCGGCGGGCTGGCTGAATGAAACCGAGCTTAATCGCGGTTACTCCGGCTCCGATGAAAAAATGTCGGCGATTACGCTGGATAACCAGCTCGACGGCAGCTTTGATACCTGGCAGGTAAACCACCGTCTGCTGGTGGGGATCGACTATCAGGATCGCAGCAACAATACTACCGGTTACTACGGCGCTTTCCCGCCGATTGACGCTTTTAATCCAGTGTACGGCGCGAAGCCTGATTACATCGACATGTATGCGCGTGAGAAACACAAGCTGCGCCAGACGGGTTACTATTTGCAGGATCAGATGTCATGGGATCGCTGGCGTATTACGCTCGGTGGTCGCTACGATCAGGTCAGCGTTTCTAACATTGATAAGATCAAGGATACTCGCAGCGATCTGGATAAAAACAACTTCAGCACCCGCGCCGCGCTGCTCTATTTATTCGATAACGGCTTTGCGCCGTACGTGAGTTATTCCACTGCCTTTACGCCAACCAGTTTTGCCGATGAGAACGGCAATCTGCTGGATCCGATGAAAGGCAAGCAGTGGGAAGCCGGGCTGAAATATGAGCCGGAAGGACTCAACAGCCAGTTCAGCGCATCGGTATTCCGTATCAATCAGACGAATATAGCCACCAAAGAAGAGCCGACCGATCCGTACCGCTCGATTGGGGAAATTGAATCTGAAGGGGTGGAGCTGGAGGCAATTAGCCAACTGACGGATAGCTTCCGTTTGCAGGCGGCGTATACCTATACCGACATTCGCTATAAGAAAAGCAGCCCGGAAGAGCAGGGCAAGCGAGCAGTGTACGCCCCGCGTAACCAGGCCAGTACCTGGCTGAGCTACGATGTGAAAAGCGGTCCGCTGGACGGCCTGACGTTGGGTTCAGGCGTGCGCTACGTTAACGGTATTACCAGCGATCGCCTGAATACTCACACCCTGCCGTCCTACACACTGGTGGATATGGTGATTGGTTACGACTTAACGAATATCGGCATTAAAGGGTTGAGCGCGCAGTTGAACGTTAACAACCTGACCGACAAGCGCTACGTTGCAGCCTGTAACTCGCTCTCATACTGCTACTTCGGCGCCGAGCGCAGCATTGTCGGCAGTGTGTCCTGGAAATTCTGATGTTTTAGCCGGATGCGGCGCTGGCGCCTTATCCGGCCTACAGCAGCGTGCAAATCGTAGGCCTGATAAGCGCAGCGCATCAGGCTTTGTGATTGCGGCTATTGTGTAAAACCGTTCTGCAGACAAATCTGCGTGCTGGTTCTCAGCGTAAAGGCGACTTTGTCTGGGTACTGGCTGTAATAGTTATGCTCTTCTTCCAGCCCTTTTGCCTGCGCCAGACGTACCGTTTCCAGCGAGCAGGTACGGTAGATCAGGTCTTTATTCATATTGGTCTGCTTCTCGCGCTGTTTATCTGCGGACAGCGCCAGCCAGCTTTCGGACAGTGAGTAATCGTAGACCACCCGATTTCCTTTCGCCTGCACGTTCTCAATGGTAATAAATTCGTCGATTTTCAGTCTTGGCTGCCCGCGCATTTTTTTCTTATCTTCTGCGGCGGCATATTGGGCCAGCGCATGAATATCCATACTGGCTATTTTCTGTTTATAAGCATCTACATAAGCGGTAGGTTGCTGATAATGCTGAGCGTAAGCGTTTCTTAATTCCCCGTCATTCATCGTACAACCTGCCAGAAACAGAGGTAATAGCAGTGCCAGTTTTATTTTAGTCATGATGTTATCCCGTTCATTATTTTGATCCCAGTCGCCCATAACAAAATAGAAAAATTATTACAGATGATATTTAAGGTTGTATAAACGAGAGCGCGATGGCACAAGTTCAATTGTCTTAAAATGGCAGGACAGGCGGGAAACCCTGCCAGAATTGGCAGGGTTTTGAACATACTGACAAAAAAATTAATGGCCGATCATCTTTGCCTTCGGGATCAGCTGGAAATACATATGATCGGGCACTGGCGTATCCCAGACATTGGCATAAACGGCATAACCGATGGTGGCAAACAGAATGCCAAGCACCAGTAGCGTCATGGCAACACCTGATAGCGTCCTCTGTCGCCATAACGGTTTACCGTTGTCTTGCGCCCCCGGTGGTGTTTGCAGTGAGAAGCTCAGCGTTGAGGCCACCGGGCAGGATTCAACGCAGGTCATGCAGCCAGTGCATTCCACGGTACGCACCTGAATCAGTCTGTCGACCGGGATATTCGACGGGCAGTTTTTCGCGCATTTTCCGCAGTTGATGCAACTGTCTGCGTTACGGCGGATTTTAAACGGCGAGAGCAGCGAGAACAGACCGAGCAGCGCACCATAAGGGCACAGATAGCGGCACCAGGCATTGCGAATAAACAGGCTCAGGACACTGATAACGACAACAAAGATGAGCGTAGCGGAGCCAATATGGCGAAAGAAATCGAGCATCTTCACGTCGATAATCATGCCATAGGCCGACATTAGAAAATACTGAATCCCCTGTGCAGGCATCGACAGGGCGATATACAAAAAGAAACTCAGCAGCAAATACTTCAGACTGAGCAGCGGGATATCCAGCCAGCGCGGCAGCGTGAAGTTGCGACCAAATACTTTTTTCCCCAGATTGCCGAGCAGTTCGGACAGCGTGCCCACCGGGCATAACCACGAACAGAAGGCTTTTTTTAACAACAGACTAATCAGGATAAACGCAACTAACAGCAGCATGGAGGCGGCATGGATAGGCGGAAGAAAACCAGTCTCCAACGTATAGCGGATATTCATCAAACCCGCGATTGGTAGCCATCCCTCAATACCACCTGGCCTTGGAATATAGACGCTGGTGCCGGCGGTTTCGAAATAGCGGACCCAGTAATAGAACGTTACGCCAATATAAATATTAATAGCCAGCAGGAGAAACTGGGTGGCTTTTCGCCAACTGCTGGCGTTGCGCCAGTCATTCCACGGCAGTTTGCCTCCGATCGTGCCTGGACGGCGCTGCCAGCGCGTTCTTTTCTTCCCGTTCATGGTTTTATACTATCCCTCATATTTCCCCTTCTGCATTCAGAAGGCGTCATCACCGGGATATGCTAGCGCTATTCAGATTTGGTGTATTTGATTTACATCTTATTACGTGGCTGTTATTTTCATCACGCAAATAGGCCTGAATAAAAATAACAGCTCGGTATTTATCGCCGATCAGATAAATACCCTGAACGGGGTATTTATTTCTCTGTGGCGGAGAAGGTTATTCCTGATATACCTCTATGCGATCGCGGCCATTACTTTTCGCCAGATAAAGCGCGCGATCGGCTTTATCAACCAACTGTTTATAGTCGGGATGATAGTCATATTCGGCGATGCCAATGCTGACGGTAATAGAAAATGATTCTGCCGCCGATGCCGCCATGCACATCTCGGCAATCTTCATACGCAGCGTTTCGAGGATAATACTGGCCTGCGACTTGTCTGACTCGACGAGCAGGATCATAAATTCTTCACCACCATAGCGAAACACGTAATCGCTGCTACGGATATGATCATAAATGACCGCTGCGACGTTTTTGAGCGTCATATCACCAGTATTATGCCCATACTTGTCGTTAATTTGCTTAAAGTAGTCGATATCCAGCATCGCCAGGGTGAAGGGCTTCCGCGCATGTAACGCTAACGAAATCTCACGCCGCATGATGGTTGGAATAAAGCGGCGGTTAAGTAACTGGGTCAGCGAGTCTTTACCATTTTCCTGTTTAACCAGTGCGTCAAACATTGAGGCGAGCAGGAAATGGATTTTTGCCGATAGCTGGCGGACATCCTGCAACAGGCTCATCCTCTCAGGTTCTGTTGGCTGATGCTGATGCGAAAAGGTGGTCGTCATGCGGTTGTCGATCTCTGCTATCAGCGATTCCATTTCTTTCAACAGATTGCTGTTGCCGAGAATGTGTTTTCCTTTATGTGAGAACCACATACCAAAATCAGAATTCGCCAGAAATACCATCTCACCGAAAGGCATACCGATGGCGATGTTATAGATAAACTGATTTTCCCAGTCGGTAAATGAGCGAATTTGCCGTTCGCGCTCGACGTTAACGTCATCGTAAATGGTCTGCAGGCGATACTGCTCCTGCGTATGCAGAGAGTTTTGGTGGCTTGGGGAATAGGAGACGGTCATGGCCTCCAGCGCAGTATCCATTGCCAGGCTGCTGAAACAGATAGCATTGCTCAACAGGGAAGACGAGTCGTCAGCTTTGGTTTTCAATACCCGATACAGCTCATCCTTGAGCTTACGCGCGCCGCGGTTTACCAGATCGATGGGCAGGCCGATACGGGCATGCACCACGCCAATTTCTCGCTGTTTGGCCAGCAACTGCGGTAGATCTTCGTGCGCGCTGCCAAGCACGCTGCGTAACCAGTCAAACATACTGCCGCTGAGGCGGGTACTGACCTGTTCTGTATTGAGGAACAATGCGCTCTGGGCATGGGAGAGCATATAGTCATAAAAAACGGTCACTAAATGGCGGATCTCTTCATCGCTTAACGATGTGAGGAGCGTGTGAACGTCAGGCGATGTTTGTCGTATCAGCGCCTGCCATTCTGTAAGGAGTAATGTGTCGTTTACCGGTTCAACCTGTTCCATCTCACTGCCACTCAACCTGCGATTAAAAATTCAGGCGGTATTACGGACAATTACCTCACAATGGTCAAGTTAAACTCTCTTATCGATGGCTAATACCTTCATAAATAAGTCTTAGCGCGAAAACACCTATTATTGCGCCAATCACCCGGCTGGCAACGCGTTGGATGCGACCATACGCCCGTCGCACGGCAGGCAAAGAAAATGCCTGGCTGAGAAAAATACGCCAGATAACGGAAGACAACACAATGCCTGCCCAGGCCATCAGTCTGGCCCACGTAGGCGTGTCTGCGCTTAAGGTGACCGAGAAGATACTAATAAAAAACAGTACGGTTTGCGGATTTGATAAATCCGTTAGTAATCCACGGCGGAAAAACACATACCAGGGAGCGGAAAGCGGTTGCTGTAGAGTGGGCATTTGCGGCGTGGCCTGATGGCGGATGCTGTTCCAGGCAAACCACAGCAGATAGGCGCCGCCGACAATCTTAATCAATGAAAATATCTCTTCACACTGGGTGATTAGCGTTGCCATACCAAAAAGCCCAAGGCCGGAGTAAAACGCATCACCCAAAGCAACACCCAGACCGGTCATCACACCTGCGCGTCGTCCGGATGCCAGGCTAGTTTGTACTACCACGAACAGATTTGCGCCGGGGTTAAAAAAGGTTAAAACAAACAGGCTGACGGTGAGTACAACGGCGTGCAAAGGTTCCATAGACAACATTTCCATTAGTAAGCGCTTAAGTGACAGCTAACACTATAATTTTAGTGTGTTCATCATTCTGCGTATTCACTCACACTGCGCAGTGAAACGCGCTGAGATTTGCAAATGACTTCATAGATTATTTTGTGCAAACCTGGCGCGTCAGATAACGCGACGGCACAGGTTTTCTGTTATCAACGATTCGCAAAATCTCTTTATATTTCCGCCTGCTCTGGATCTTTTTGCCAGGCTGAACTACTTATTAATCATCCTTGACTCGCATGTCGAATGTTCAGGGGTCGATGATGGCATATATAACAAAATCTGGAGCTTTTATATGAAAACTGGAATTAAAGTACTTATTGGTGCGTTAGCTTTTGTTGTGACCAACGCGTACGCCGCGGAATTTATGACGAAGGTTGAGTTTGAAAAGGTTGAGTCTCAGTATACAAAAATCGGTGATATTTCAACGAGTAATGAAGTCTCTACTTCGGATGCTAAAGAAGACCTTCTGAAGAAAGCTGAAGAGAAAGGTGCTGACGTGGTGGTATTAACCTCCGGCCAAACGGATAACAAAATCCATGGCACAGCGAATATTTACAAGAAAAAATAACGCGCTACTGTAAAAGACACGATAAC
>NZ_SZWU01000015.1:44959-52362 GCF_005280935.1 Citrobacter sp. wls757
GCTAATTCCGAGATACCGCGCGGCGGCAGTTTTGTCACCATCAAATTGTGCCAGCACCTGCTGTGGCGTCAGTGATGATGATATGTGCGGTGTAGTGGTAACAACGGACAGTTCCGGTAACAGCTGCTGTAAAAAATCTACGTTCAGCTCTGGCTGCGGTTCGACGCTTAAAAACAGTGCCAGGCGCTCCATCATATTACGCAGTTCGCGGATATTCCCCGGCCAGCCATAATTCAGCAACGTCGGCTGACTTAACCCCAGCCCCTTGCGAACAGGCTCAGAAAACGGCACGTCCAGTTCCGCCAGCGACTGTTTTAAAAAGCCTTCCGCCAGTGGCAGGATATCGGGCAACCGTTCGCGCAGCGGCGGCAGCTTGAGGCGTAAAATGCTCAGGCGATAAAACAGATCGGTACGAAATTCCCCCAGTTTCATCTCCTGCTCCAGATTACAGTGTGTGGCGCTAATCACCCGGACATCGACCGGAATCGGCTGATGTCCACCGACCCGGGTAACCTCTTTTTCTTCCAGCACACGCAGCAGTCGGGTTTGTAACGGCAGCGGCATCTCGCCTATCTCGTCAAGAAACAGGGTTCCGCCGTGAGCGATTTCAAACAGGCCCGCGCGTCCCCCTCGGCGAGAGCCGGTAAAGGCGCCATCCTCATAGCCGAACAGCTCCGCTTCCAGCAATGACTCGGTGATTGCCCCGCAGTTGACGGCAACAAACGGCGGTGAGGGTTTACCGCGCCGATTCTCCTGACGGGTGAAAAACTCACGGTGAATGGCCTGTGCGGCCAGCTCTTTACCCGTTCCTGTTTCGCCCTGAATGAGGACCGGCGCACGCGAACGGGCGTACAGCATAATGGTGTGCCGTACCTGTTCCATCTGCGCAGAGTGACCGCGCATATCTCCGAGCGCGTAGCGAGTGCGCAACGTATCGCCAGAGGCGTACTGACCGTTTCTGCGTAATGTCAGGCGGGTCATATCCAACGCATCGACAAAGGCCTGGCGCACGGTGGCCGCCGAATAGATAAAGATGCCGGTCATGCCTGCTTCTTCTGCCAGATCGGTAATCAACCCCGCACCAACTACCGCTTGTGTACCGCCAGCCTTCAGCTCGTTGATTTGCCCACGAGCATCTTCCTCGGTGATATAGCTGCGCTGTTCAAGCTGCAAATTGAAGGTTTTTTGAAACGCGAGAAGCGCCGGGAGGGGTTCCTGATAGGTAATGACGCCAATCGACGAGGTGAGTTTTCCCGCTTTTGCCAGCGCCTGTAGCACGTCGAATCCGCTGGGTTTAATCAGGATCACCGGAATCGATAAACGGCTTTTCAGATATGCGCCGTTGGAGCCCGCCGCAATGATGGCATCGCAACGCTCGGTAGCCAGCTTCTTGCGGATATAGGCCACCGCTTTTTCGAAACCAAGCTGAATGGGGGTGATGGTCGCCAGATGGTCGAACTCCAGACTGATGTCGCGAAACAGTTCAAACAGGCGGGTGACCGAGACTGTCCAGATAACCGGTTTATCGTCGTTCACTCGCGGCGGTAGATGCGTATCTGCCATAACTAACCCCAAAAATTAAGGAACCGAGTAGTAGGGTTTAGTTGTGTTTCATAAATGTTGCAATGAAACGTGAAGGAACGTTTCATGAAACGATAGCTGACACGCTTTTGTGCAACAAAAATAGAAACATTGGATTTAATCTGTTGTTTTAAAAGATAAAAAATTAAATTGAAGAGAAAATAAGCTCCCTGGCATACCCCTTGCTTTAGAAATATCAACGAACGATAACAAGTTGATAACAAGAGGACGGGATATGTCTCTACACTCCCCAGGGCTGGCGTTTCGCGCTGCGCTCACTAAAGAAAACCCATTACAAATCGTTGGCACCATCAACGCCAACCACGCTCTGCTGGCTCAACGTGCCGGGTATCAAGCGATTTATCTCTCCGGCGGCGGTGTCGCTGCGGGGTCGCTGGGGCTGCCGGATCTCGGCATTTCTACCCTTGATGATGTGCTGACTGATATTCGTCGCATTACGGATGTTTGCCCGCTGCCGTTGCTGGTGGATGCGGATATTGGTTTTGGATCGTCTGCATTCAACGTGGCGCGTACCGTCAAGTCGATTTCCAAAGCGGGTGCTGCTGCGCTGCATATTGAAGATCAGATCGGCGCCAAGCGCTGCGGTCATCGCCCGAACAAGGCGATCGTCTCGAAAGAAGAGATGGTCGACAGGATCCGCGCAGCCGTTGATGCGCGCACCGATCCCAACTTTGTGATTATGGCGCGAACCGATGCACTGGCGGTGGAAGGGTTAGAGGCTGCCATCGATCGTGCCCAGGCGTATGTCGAAGCGGGCGCTGACATGCTGTTCCCGGAAGCCATTACCGAACTTGCGATGTACCGCCAGTTTGCCGATGCGGTACAGGTACCAATTCTCGCCAACATTACTGAATTTGGCGCCACACCGCTGTTTACCACCGATGAACTGCGCAGCGCGAACGTTGCGATGGCGCTATACCCGCTGTCAGCTTTCCGCGCCATGAACCGCGCGGCGGAGAAGGTTTACAACGTGCTGCGTCAGGAAGGTACGCAAAAGAACGTTATCGACATTATGCAGACGCGCAACGAGCTGTACGAAAGCATCAATTACTACCAGTTCGAAGAGAAACTCGACGCGTTGTACACAAAAAAGTAACCGTCGTAGGCCGGATAAGGCCTAGCCGCCATCCGGCAATAAATTAGTACCCTACATATTACAATAATGACGAGGACAACATGAGCGACACAACGATCCTGCAAAATAGTACCCATGTCATTAAACCTAAAAAATCGGTTGCGCTGTCAGGCGTCGCTGCCGGAAATACTGCCTTATGTACCGTGGGTAAAAGCGGTAACGATCTGCACTATCGTGGCTACGATATTCTTGATCTGGCACAACAGTGCGAATTTGAAGAAGTTGCGCATCTGCTGATTCACGGGAAATTACCCACCCGCGATGAGCTCACCGCCTATAAAAGCAAACTGAAAGCGCTGCGCGGATTGCCCGCTAACGTGCGTACCGTACTGGAAGCGCTGCCTGCCGCCTCGCATCCGATGGACGTGATGCGCACTGGTGTTTCCGCGCTGGGTTGTACGCTGCCGGAAAAAGAAGGACATACCGTCTCCGGCGCACGCGATATTGCCGACAAACTGCTGGCTTCGCTCAGTTCTATCCTCCTGTACTGGTATCACTACAGCCATAACGGCGAGCGCATTCAGCCGGAAACCGACGATGATTCTATTGGCGGTCACTTCTTGCATTTGCTGCATGGTGAGAAGCCATCACAAAGCTGGGAAAAGGCGATGCACATTTCGCTGGTGCTGTACGCCGAGCACGAGTTTAACGCTTCAACCTTCACGGGGCGTGTGATTGCGGGAACTGGCTCTGATATGTACTCCGCGATTATCGGTGCGATTGGCGCACTGCGTGGGCCGAAACACGGCGGAGCGAATGAAGTATCGCTGGAGATCCAGCAACGCTATGAAACGCCGGATGAAGCTGAAGCAGATATCCGTAAACGCGTTGAAAATAAAGAAGTGGTGATTGGCTTTGGTCACCCGGTTTACACCATCGCCGACCCTCGCCACCAGGTGATCAAGAGCGTGGCGAAACAGCTTTCTCAGGAAGGCGGTTCGCTGAAAATGTACAACATCGCCGACCGCCTGGAAGAGGTGATGTGGGAAACGAAAAAGATGTTCCCCAACCTCGACTGGTTCTCGGCAGTCTCTTACAACATGATGGGCGTCCCCACTGAAATGTTCACACCGCTGTTCGTTATCGCCCGCGTCACTGGCTGGGCGGCGCACATCATCGAACAGCGTCAGGACAACAAAATTATCCGTCCTTCCGCCAACTATACCGGCCCGGAAGATCGCGTATTTGTCTCGATTGAAAAACGTTGCTAATGCAAAACCTCTAAAGATAAAAAACAGGAAATGTACCCTATGTCTGCACATATTTCGAACGTCCGCCCTGAATTTGACCGTGAAATCGTTGATATCGTTGATTATGTCATGAACTACGAGATCACCTCGAAGGTGGCGTATGACACCGCGCATTATTGCCTGCTTGATACCCTTGGCTGTGGCCTGGAAGCGCTGGAATATCCGGCCTGTAAAAAACTGCTGGGGCCGGTTGTACCGGGTACCGTCGTCCCGAACGGTGTGCGCGTACCTGGTACCCAGTTCCAGCTCGATCCGGTGCAGGCGGCGTTTAACATCGGTGCGATGATCCGCTGGCTGGACTTTAACGACACGTGGCTGGCCGCAGAATGGGGTCATCCTTCCGATAACCTCGGCGGTATTCTGGCGACGGCTGACTGGCTGTCGCGCAATGCGGTGGCGGTGGGTAAAGCGCCGTTAACCATGAAAAGAGTGTTAACTGGAATGATTAAAGCCCATGAAATTCAGGGCTGTATCGCGCTGGAAAACTCCTTCAACCGCGTTGGTCTGGATCACGTCCTGCTGGTAAAAGTCGCCTCCACGGCGGTGGTTGCCGAGATGCTTGGCCTGAACCGGGATGAAATTCTCAACGCCGTCTCGCTGGCGTGGGTCGACGGTCAGTCACTGCGTACCTATCGTCATGCGCCGAATACCGGCACGCGTAAATCCTGGGCGGCTGGCGATGCCACCTCACGTGCTGTACGTCTGGCGCTGATGGCGAAAACCGGTGAAATGGGATATCCATCCGCACTGACGGCGAAAACCTGGGGCTTCTATGATGTCTCTTTCAAAGGCGAATCTTTCCGCTTCCAGCGCCCGTACGGTTCGTACGTGATGGAAAACGTGTTGTTTAAAATTTCCTTCCCGGCAGAGTTCCACTCGCAGACCGCGGTAGAAGCGGCGATGACGCTGTACGAGCAGTTACAGGCCGCAGGTAAGACCGCTGCCGATATCGAAAAAGTGACCATTCGTACGCATGAAGCCTGTATCCGCATCATCGATAAAAAAGGCCCGTTGAATAACCCGGCGGATCGTGACCACTGCATCCAGTACATGGTGGCTATCCCGCTACTGTTCGGACGCTTAACGGCGGCAGATTACGAAGACGGCGTGGCGCAGGATAAACGCATTGATGCACTGCGTGAAAAGATTAACTGCTTCGAAGATCCGACCTTTACTGCGGATTACCACGACCCTGAAAAACGCGCCATCGCGAATGCCATCACGCTTGAATTCACCGACGGCTCACGCTTTGAAGAAGTGGTAGTGGAATACCCAATCGGCCACGCGCGCCGTCGTAACGACGGTATGCCGAAGCTGGTCGAGAAGTTCAAAATTAACCTGGCGCGTCAGTTCCCGACCCGTCAGCAGCAGCGCATCCTGGATGTCTCCCTGGACAGAACTCGCCTGGAGCAGATGCCGGTCAATGAGTATATGGACCTTTATGTAATCTAAACCTGCGTGCGGCAAGGCGTAAGTTCAACAGGAGAGCATTATGTCTTATAGCGAGTTTTATCAACGTTCTATTACGCAGCCGGAGTCGTTCTGGGCCGAGCAGGCCCAGCGTATTGACTGGCAGCAGCCGTATACGCAGGTGCTGGACCACAGTAATCCGCCGTTTGCCCGCTGGTTTTGCGGTGGTACGACCAATCTGTGCCACAACGCCATTGACCGCTGGCTGGAGAAACAGCCTGACGCGCTGGCGCTGATTGCTGTGTCATCAGAAACCGAAGAAGAACGCACGTTTACCTTTCGTCAGATGTATGACGAAGTGAACGTCGCGGCGGCGATGTTGTTGTCGCTGGGCGTACAGCGTGGCGATCGGGTACTGGTTTATATGCCGATGATCGCCGAGGCGCACATTACGCTGCTGGCCTGCGCACGTATAGGGGCGATCCATTCGGTGGTGTTCGGTGGTTTCGCCTCGCACAGCGTAGCGGCGCGTATCGACGACGCCCGACCGGTGGTTATCGTGTCGGCGGATGCCGGGGCGCGCGGCGGTAAAGTCCTGCCGTATAAAAAGCTGCTCGATGATGCGATCGATCAGGCGCAGCATCAGCCGCGTCATGTGGTATTAGTCGATCGCGGTCTGGCGAAAATGGCGCGGGTAGAGGGGCGAGACCTCGACTTTGCCACGCTGCGCCAGCAGCATCTCGGCGCGCGGGTACCGGTTGCCTGGCTGGAGTCGAACGAAACGTCCTGCATTCTCTACACCTCCGGGACAACCGGTAAACCGAAAGGCGTCCAGCGCGACGTTGGCGGCTACGCGGTCGCGCTGGCGACCTCGATGGACACCATTTTCGGCGGTAAAGCGGGCGGTGTGTTCTTCTGCGCGTCGGATATCGGCTGGGTAGTTGGGCATTCGTATATCGTGTATGCCCCGCTGCTGGCGGGGATGGCGACAGTGGTTTACGAAGGGTTGCCAACGTATCCAGACTGTGGCGTATGGTGGAAAATTGTTGAGAAGTATCAGGTCAGCCGGATGTTCTCCGCCCCAACCGCCATCCGCGTGCTGAAGAAATTCCCGACCGCGCAAATCCGCAATCACGATCTCTCCTCGCTGGAGGTGCTGTATCTGGCGGGTGAGCCGCTGGATGAACCGACCGCCAGTTGGGTAACGGAAACGCTGGGCGTCCCGGTTATCGACAACTACTGGCAGACTGAATCCGGTTGGCCGATTATGGCGATCGCTCGCGGGCTGGACGACCGCCCGTCGCGGCTGGGTAGCCCAGGCGTGCCGATGTACGGATATAACGTGCAGTTGCTCAATGAGGTGACCGGTGAGCCCTGCGAAGCGAATGAAAAGGGCATGCTGGTGATTGAAGGGCCGCTGCCGCCGGGCTGTATCCAGACTATCTGGGGTGATGACGCGCGGTTTGTGAATACCTACTGGTCGCTGTTTTCTCGTCAGGTGTACGCCACCTTTGACTGGGGTATTCGCGATGCGGACGGCTATTACTTCATCCTTGGTCGTACGGATGATGTCATCAACGTGGCCGGGCATCGGTTGGGGACGCGTGAGATAGAGGAGAGTATTTCCAGCTATCCGAACGTTGCCGAAGTGGCTGTGGTCGGCGTGAAGGATGCGCTGAAGGGGCAGGTCGCGGTCGCGTTTGTCATTCCGAAACAGAGCGACAGCCTTGAAGATCGCGACATCGCACATTCGGAAGAGAAGGCGATTATGGCGCTGGTGGACAGTCAGATTGGTAATTTTGGCCGCCCGGCGCACGTCTGGTTTGTGTCGCAATTGCCGAAAACCCGCTCTGGCAAAATGCTCAGACGGACGATCCAGGCGATCTGTGAAGGCCGCGATCCTGGCGATCTAACGACCATTGACGATCCCGCGTCGTTGCAGCAAATCCGTCAGGCGATCGAAGAGTAACTCCATGCCGGATAGACCGCATAAGTGGTCTATCCGG
>NZ_SZWU01000015.1:52394-74894 GCF_005280935.1 Citrobacter sp. wls757
TGCTTAAATTGACGGCTCTACTTTATAATTTTGGTAATAGAACTCTCTATCTCGCTCATTAATGGTTCTGAGAACCCGACAGGGAACTCCCACCGCCACGACATCTGCCGGAATGTCTTTTGTGACTATGCTCCCTGCGCCGATAACAGAATTATCGCCAATCGTTATGCCAGGATTGATCACCACATTACTGCCAATCCATACGTTATTGCCGATGGTGACTGGAAAGGAAAACATCTCTCCGGATTTTCTTAATTCATGATGAACAGGATGACCCGTTACTGAGATCGTGACGTTTGGTGCAATTAAAACGTTATCGCCAATGGTGACCGTGTAATCATCCACAATGGTAAAGTTAAAATTGGCGTAAAAGTTTTTGCCAATGTGAATATTGCTCCCGTATGAGAAATAAATAGGGGGTTCAATCCACGTATGTTCACCCACGCTTCCAAACATTTCACGAATCAGTCTTTCCCTCTTTTCAACCTCCGATGGACGCGTGTGGTTAAACTCATACATTAACTCTTTTCCATGCAATCTCTCTTCCGGCAGGCCCTCGCACATATCGGTATACAGTTTGCCTGCTTTTATTCTGTCTCTCATGGACATGCTCATCGAAGATATTCCCTCCTTGTTATTCGTTTTCAAACTTGTTTGCTTGCTGGGGTGAAAACGCGGGAAAAGGGCCCCGGACCGCTAAGGGTAAATACGGAAATCAGCGTGAAGCTCAGCGCAATAATCCCCAGCACCAGATAAGCTCCCTGGAAACCAATACTCTCATACATTTTCCCGGCCAGAACTGACATGAAAATCATGGCTAACTGTTTGAAGAAACAGAAACACACCAGATAAATCGTGGCCGAGAAACGTACTTCGAACTGGCTGGTGATGTACTTGAAGCAGCCGACGATCAGGAACGGTATCTCAAACATATGCAGCGTTTTGAGAATAACGACCTCCAGTGCAGTGGTGGCGAATGACGAGCCAATAATCCTTACCGACATAATCGTACCGGCCAGCAGCAGGGCGTTCTTTCCGCCAATTCGGTTCACAATCAGCGGTGCAAAGAACATGATCGAGGCGTTGAGTAATTCTCCCATCGTCGTGACGTAGCCAAACACGCGGGTACCCTGTTCGCCGGTGGCAAAGAATGAGGTAAAGAAGTTGGCGAACTGCTGGTCAAACACATCGTAAGTACAGGAAACGCCGACCACATACAGGGAGAGGAACCAAAGTTTTGGTTGTTTAAATAACTCCAGCGCCAGCTTCAGGCTGAATGCCGAGTTATTGGCGCCTACCGCATCCGCAACTTTTGCAGAAGAGGGGGCATCTGTTTTTGAAAATAACAGCAGCAATGCCAGAATGACCGCACAGCCAGAGCCTAACCAGAAGACGAATTGGTTATTGATGGTGAACATAATTCCGGCAATCGAGGCGCACAGCGCCCAGCCCACGCAGCCAAACATGCGCGCGCGACCAAATTCAAAGTTGCTTCTGCGGCTGGCTTTTTCAATATAGGCTTCAATCGCTGGGGCACCGGCATTGTAAATAAAGCCAAGGTAAATCCCGCCGACAATTGAACCCAGTAAAATATTAACCTGCAATAATGGGCCAAATACGTAAATAAAGAACGGGGCAAACATTACCAGCATGCCGGTAATTACCCACAGCAGATGTTTACGCAGGCCGAGCTTATCGGATAGTAGTCCGAAAATTGGCTGAAATAACAAAGAAAACAGTGAGATGCAGGCGAAGATTATGCCGGTATCGCCTTTGCTGATATGGTTTACATCGTGTAACCAGATAGGGAAGAAGGGGAAATACGCACCCATAATAAAAAAGTAAAAGAAGAAGAAAAAGCCAAACATCCAAAAGTTAGTGTTTTTTAAATAATACATAACAGACTTCCTATAAATGCGGGCAGGTATCAACCTGCCCTGCTTATATTATTATTTTTGGCCCCAGACGAACTGGAAGTGGTAGCGTCCGGCGCTCAGCTGGAATTCCGGCGACACGGAAGGACTCCACGAATCATCGCCGCCGACGCCCATATGGAAGCCATCAATATTGAGCCAGGTGCCCGCCTCAGGTTGCAGCAGATGGCGGTGGCTGGTTTCCATCAGTTGCTGCTGGCTAAAGCGGCTGATGTTGAACTGGAAGTCTCCGCGCCACTGGTGCGCACCGTAGTACAGTTCGCGCGTGCCGCAGCGCAGACCGTTTTCGCTCGGGAAAACATACGGGGTGTACATCTCATCAAGCGACAGATCCCAGCGATCGAAACATGCGGCGCCCAGACGGTCCGGGTAGTTCTCATGCGGGCCGAGACCTAACCAGTTCACTCGCTCCGCAACCTGCGCCAGCTGGCAGCTCAGGCCGATGCGGGCCGGATGCGGCGTACCGCTGGCAACGTCGACATCCACCGTTATCTGCATTTCACCATTGCCGTCAATACGATAGCTTTTTCGGCTGACGAACAGCGTTTCGCCCCGATACTGCCACGCATGTTCGGTGGTGATCAGTGCCGCACTGCTCAGCGTATCGGCAGCACAGTGCAGTAACGTTGCTTCAGCCTGATAGTGACCGGCGGCCTTCCAGCGTTCAACCCAGGCGTTAGGGTCGATGCGGGTTGACTCGCTCACGCCGATGTCGTTGTCCAGCGGCGCGCGGGTGAACTGGTCAGTAAGCGGGCTTACCAACTGGGCTTCATCGCTAATCCAGTATTGTGTTAGCAGGCCGGACTGACGATCGAATTGCCAGCGTGTGTTGTTGGCCACCACGGTAAAATTGCTCTCACTAACATCCAGCTGTGGTGCGCTGCTGACGCGTGATAGATGTACCAGGCTGAGCTTCTCTTCCAGCTTCCACTGTTGCCAGGCGCTGATATGCCCGGCTTCTGACCATGCGGTCGCCTGAGGCTGCTCTACGCGCACCGTCAGCCACAGTTCGCCTGCGGTGTCCGGCATCGGAACGTTCGGCAGGGTAATCACCTGGCGGCCCTGTGGGGCGATATCCAGAACGATTTCTCCGGCGGCCAGCGGGTTGCCGTCAAGGGCAATCGACCAGTGCAGAACTTCGTTATCGCTGCGGCGGAACAGATATTCGCTGGTCACTTCAATCTGGCGTTCAGCGCCCGGCAGTAACGTGAACTGGAAAAACTGCTGTTCATGTTTGGCCTCATATAACGCCGGATGCGGAGTGCGATCGGCGAACACCAGCCCGTTCATGCAAAACTGACGATCGTTAGGCGTGTCGCCAAAATCGCCACCGTAGGCTGACCATGCTTTGCCGTTCTCATCATATTTGGTCAGCGACTGATCCACCCAGTCCCAGACAAATCCGCCCTGCAGGCGCGGATACTGACGGAACGCTTGCCAGTATTTGGCGAAGCCGCCAAAGCTGTTGCCCATAGCGTGGGCGTATTCACAAAGGATCAGCGGACGCTGTTCGCCGGGCATCGACAGCCACTTTTTAATCGACCATTTGGGTACTGCGGGGAAGGGCTGATCCTGATCGACGCGGGCGTACATCGGGCAAATAATGTCGGTGGCGGCAGTATCAGCTCCACCGCCCTCGTACTGCACCGGACGTGACGGGTCTTCTGATTTTATCCAGCGGTAGAGCGCGTCGTGATTGACGCCATGGCCGGATTCATTGCCCAGTGACCAGATAATAATGCTCGGGTGGTTGCGATCGCGCTGCACCATGCGCGTGACGCGCTGGCTCATGGCAGGCAACCATGCGGGATTGTCGGTGAGGCGATTCATCGGCACCATGCCGTGGGTTTCAATGTTGGCTTCGTCGACTACATACAGGCCGTAACGATCGCACAGGGTGTACCACAGCGGATGGTTCGGGTAATGGGAACAGCGCACGGCGTTGAAGTTATTCTGCTTCATCAGGATGATGTCCTGCACCATCGTCGCCTCATCCATCACCTGGCCGTTGACCGGATGGTGCTCATGGCGGTTGGTACCGCGAATCAACAGCGGCTTGCCGTTTAACAGCAACAGGCCGTTTTCGATACAAACCTGACGAAAACCAACGTCACAGGCTTCCGCTTCAATTAGTACTCCGCCTGCGGTGTGTAACTGCACAACGGCGCGATACAGATTGGGCGTTTCGGCACTCCATAGCGCCGGTTTTTCGACGTTCAGACGCAGTGTCACCCGGTCATGATAAGCGCCGCGTTCATCAATGATCTCGCTGCCGAGCGGTGAGGTCGTTTCGTGGGTGAGCGTTTCACTTTCCAACAATTGCAGGGTGACGCGTAAATCTTCGTTCTCGTTGCCACCCACTCTGACTTCCGCTTCCAGCGTGGCGCGGCTGAAGTCGTCATTAAAACGGGTATTAATGCGCAGGTCGCGGATTTGCGTAGTGGGCTTATGCAGCAGGGAGACATCGCGAAAAATGCCGCTCATGCGCCACATGTCCTGGTCTTCCAGATAGCTGCCGTCGCTCCAGCGCAGCACCATCACAGCCAGACGGTTTTCGCCGCGCAGCAGATAATCGCTAAGATCAAACTCAGACGGCAGACGGCTATCCTGACCGTAGCCGACCCAGCGACCGTTGCACCACAGATGAAACGCGGAGTTCACGCCGTCAAAAATAATGCGCGTCTGACCTTCCTCTAACCACGCGTCTTCGATATTAAATGTGAGCGAGTAACATCCTGTCGGGTTCTGTGCCGGAACGTACGGAGGATTCACCGGGATTGGGTAGGTGACGTTGGTGTAAATTGGCGCATCATAACCGTCCATCTGCCAGTTAGAGGGGACGTTGACGGTGTCTGTCTGTGGCAGATCGCTTGTCAGCCAGCTTTCTGGCACAGCCTCCGGCGCGGCAAACCAGGCAAATTGCCACTGGCCATTCAGCGAGCGTAACTGACTCGAACGCTGATTGGTACGTGCATCATCCGCTGAGCGCCAGCTACAGAACGGCGGATGTGCTTCCAGCCGGTTGAGCTGCGTGACGCCGGGATTCTCCCAGTCGCGGCGGGCCAGAACAGCGGAGAGTGAATCTGTGTTCAGGTTCATAACGGTATCCTGTTTGAATTTGTTACTCGCTCACAATTTCAATCAAAATACGAACAAGCGCTCCTTGCTGTAAAGGATGGGGCGTTCAATAAGTGAACTGACTCACACAATTGTTATGCGTTCACAATTTGGGTGTGAGCTGAGAAACTTGCCGCGCCAGCTGGATCAGTGAATCAGCCAGCGCCTGGGGAGTGGTGGTTTGCGTATCGGGAGGCAGAACCGTTTTGCGCTTGACCAGGGTGACGGGAAGCAGTTGGTTACCCACGCTGGAGCCGCCACGGGGGAGTTGCAATAGCCTGTCGACGCTGGTTTCACCCAGCAACGGAAAATCCTGCCTGATGGTGGTCAGCGGTGGGATGTAACAGGCGCTGTCTTCTGTGTCATCGTAGCCAATTACCGATATATCCACTGCAACCCGCAGACCGAACTCGCTGATTGCCCGCATCGCGCCCAGCGCCATTTGATCGTTAGCGACCAGCATGGCGGTAGGGAGGTTACCGTTATTCAGCATGTGCATCGTTTGCTGAAAACCAGACATCGCGCTCCAGTCGCCTTCCAGCTCCACAACGGGTTGTAGCTGGTAATGTGCCAGATACTTGTGCCAGCCCGCATGCCGAAGCCTTGCCGAAACGGAAGTGTGCGGCCCGCTCAGCAGGGCGATCCGTTGATGTCCGTGCTGCACCAGATGTTCAACGCCAAGGCGCGCGCCGTCGTCATGAGAGAAAATCACGCTGTTAATTGGCGTCAAGTCAGAGACATCGAGAAACAGCACCGGCACTGTACCGCAGGCAGCGGCCACGGCAATGGCATCTTCTTCATCCAGCGGATAGTTGATGATAAGCCCGGTTACGCGTTGAGAAAGCAGATTGTGGACCGCGGTTTTACAGGACTCAACGCCGCTGCGCTCGACCATGGCGATCACCACGCTGGCACCGGACTGGTCGGCGCGGGATTTTATGGCAGCAACGATTTGTGAGGGGGCATGCAGGGCAAGGTTTGCCGTCACAACGCCAATCAGTGGCGTCTGTTTGCCAGCCAGCTGCTGTGCAACGCGGTTAGGAATGTAATTGAGTTCCGCCATCGCGGCCTCAACTTTCTGTCGGGTTTTTGCGGAAACGTGGCTGGCCTGGTTCACGACGCGAGAGACGGTCTGGTAAGAGACACCTGCATGGTCTGCCACATCGTATAGCGTTACCGGTTTCACGTTTATCACCCCTGTCATGACGTTATCTGTGCGCTATGATGCCACAGCGGGACGGGTTTGGGGGATTTGCGCATGGGTTCTGCGAGGCGCATTCCAGGGTTTGAGGATAGCGTGCTGAAAGATTTATCGCTGTTATACCTAACAGAAGAAAAAAGCGAGGACATTGTGAGCGATTCTGCGGCAAAAAATATTCTGTCCATCTACCGACGCCATGCGGATGCTTTTGCCAGCCAGCGCTCGCGCACCTTGTTCGAGAAAAGCTGGCTCGATAAATTTATTTCCGTGATGGGCGGGCAGGGCAGCATTGTGGATATTGGCTGCGGCAACGGTCAGCCGATCGCCGGTTATTTTATCCAGCAAGGTTTTCAGCTTACCGGCGTTGATGGTTCCTCGGCGATGCTGGCGCGGGCCCGAAACACTTATCCTGCACAGCGCTGGCTGGAACAGGATATGCGCGAGTTGGCACTCAATGAGACTTTCGATGGACTGATCGCCTGGGACAGCTTTTTCCATTTAACTCAGCAGGACCAGCAAAAGATGTTCCCGATTTTTGACCGCCTCAGCCATCCCGGTAGCGCGCTGATGTTTACCAGCGGTACGGACAACGGCATCGCGATGGGGCAATTTGAAGGTGAGCCGCTGTTTCACGCCAGCCTCGCGCCGGATGAATACCGCGCACTGCTGTCAGCACACGGTTTTGCGGTGGTCGAGATGGTGATGGAAGATCCGCACTGCACCGGGCATACCATCTGGCTGGCGCAAAAAAGAGGCTAATCACCGCGAAAGGTTTTACGCCATTCAGCCGGGCTAACGCCAAAGTGGGATTTAAAATGCTGGCGCCAGGTGACGGGCGACTGAAAACCAACCTGTTCTGCGATGCGTTCAACGGGTAACTGGCTGGACTCCAGCAACGTCTGGCTACGGCGCAGGCGCTCGGCAATCAACCATTCGGCCACGCTTGACCCTGTGGCCTTCATAAAATGACGGGTGAGGGTGCGACGGCTCATCATCACCCGTTGCGCCAGCTCGTCAAGATTATGCGGTTCATGGAGATGCTGGCGCAAATAGTCGAGCAGGACGTTGATGCGCTGATCTTTGGTATTTTTCGCCACCGGTTGCTCGATAAACTGTGCCTGGCCGCCCTCGCGATGTGGCGGCACAATCATCCGTCTGGCAATCTGATTCGCCACCGTGCTGCCAAAACGCTGGCGAATGACGTACAGGCAGCAATCCAGCGCAGCGGCGGTGCCTGCCGAGGTAATAATACCGTCGTCATCCACGTACAGCGCGTTGATATCCAGATGAGCTGCCGGAAAGCGGGCCTGAAAATCCTGCTCGAACTCCCAGTGCGTAGCCGCCCGTTTGCCATCCAGCAGACCGGCGTAGCCGAGGACAAACGCGCCCAGGCATAACCCAACAATCTGCGCGCCGTTTTGTCGCGCACGATTGAGCGCATCAAGCAGGCTTTGTGGTGGCCGATGTGCCGTGGTACCCCACCAGGGGATCACCACAATGTCGGCGGCCTCCACCGCTTCATAGCCGTAGGCTGCGTTAATGGAGAAGCCATCCTGCGAGGAAACGATGCCCGGCTGTTCTGCACACAGTTGCACCTCAAAACGCTTTTTCGTCGCCACTTTGTCACTGAAAATAATGCACGGCACCGAGAAGTGAAACGGGCTGAAATCTTCCACGGCAACAATGGCGACGTTAAGCGGTTGCATACGAGTCCTCTGTGGAGTTTAAAACGTCAGGGTTTCGCCATCTTCCGGCACGTTAACGAATTGCGCAATCTGGTTGTCGCAGGCGTACTCTTTCAAGGCCGCGCGGGTCAGCAGACAGTGGTTAATCGCCTCCATGTGGGTCGCCACAATTTGTGCTTCGGGCAGCGTGAAGTGGGTTTTTAGCACATCTTCCGCGCCCATGATAATTGGGCCAAACCCGATAACGTGAGCAAAGCCTGCGTTCAGAATGACCACGCCTGGCTGGAAAGTCCGCATGTTGGTTTCCACCTCGTCGCGCCAGATGGTGTCCCCGACCAGATACAGCGTTTTTTCCGCCGGATGCTGGAAGATAACTCCGCAGGCATCACCCAGACGTTCAGCCATTTGCGGGACTGCGTAAGCGCGATCCGAACCGTGCTGGCCGCCGGTTTTACGCAGGGTGATATCACCAAGCGCAGTGTTTTGCGTCAGTACGGTCAGTTGCGTGAAACCTTGTTCCCGCAGTACCTGCGCATCGCGATCGTTTTGCACATAAATCGGTTTGTCTTTCGGCACGACACGAGCCGCGGCTTCATCCCAGTGGTCTTCATGCAGATGGGTCACGATCAGCGCATCAACGTTGAGCAGGGTGTCGATATCGACAGGCAGATCAACGGTCGGGTTGCGGATCTCGGCGCGTGCCGTACCGGCAAAGCCCGGATAAGTACCTTTTGCCGCCAGCATAGGGTCGATCAGAAAGGTTTTGCCACCAAAAGTGATGTGCTGCGTAGCGTGACGGATTTGCGTGATGTTCATGGTGTTTGCTCCACGTGTTGGGTCAGTGGTGTCATCGTAGAGTGTTGTCCAGAAGATGAATGTGGGCAAATGGGCGACTAGCGATGGGATTGGGCCAACTGCGGATTACAGATGTCGATAATGTAATTAGAATTAAAGTAATTTAATATTTCCTTGGTGGCTCGTTATTTAATAAGTAGCTATTATATCGAACTGAATAAGAATGCTATTATTTAAATACGGAAAGGTTTATTAAATGCGAAGTTGTGCCGGAAAACATTATTGATATATGTAATGCATAGTGACAAATAAAACAGATCGCGAACCATGAAATAAGAATGCTATCATTCACACCAGACGCGGCAGGCAACTGCTGGCACACGCATTTACCCCGGAGCAACTGATGAACAACGACATTCCGCTAAAATATTATGATATCGCCGACGAGTACGCGACCGAGGCCGCAAAGCCGGTGAGCGACACAGAACGTGACGCGCTGGCGCACTACTTCCAGCAGTTGATCACTCGTTTGATGAACAACGAAGAGATCAGCGAAGAAGCGCAGCAGGAGATGGCTACCGTGGCAGCTGTCGACGCTCAGCGTATCGATGATATTGCGGAGTTCCTCAATCGTTGGGGTAACGAGTAGCCAAAGACATGGCCTGTGTTTTACACTGCGCGCAAATTGAGTAGGTATACTCTACAAGTAATAGGTTTAATCAGGCGGAAACAGCAATGAACGGAACAATCACAACGTGGTTTAAAGATAAAGGCTTTGGATTTATCAAAGATGAAAACGGCGACAACCGCTATTTTCATGTGATTAAGGTTGCTAATCCTGAGCTGATCAAGAAAGACGCGGCGGTGACTTTTGAGCCCACCACCAACAACAAAGGCTTGTCTGCCTACGCGGTAAAAGTCATACCAGACAGCAAGTACATCTATATTGCAGGCGAGCGTCTGAAGCTCACTTCGATCAAGTCATTCCTGGTCTACAGCGAAGAAGTCCCTGTAGAGACCCGTATCGACAAAGAAAATGCTGTGCTGTCTGTCGGCGTGCTGATGAACAGCATCCGACCGAAATCAGACGTAAAGCCTGGTGAAATGCGTACGCTGAAAAAGCTGGCCATCACTACCTTCCAGGGCACGACGCTGATCTTCTCGGAAGATGAAATCGACATCGACGCGACGGTGAAACTGCTTAAAGTCTGAAACCCTTCGGACTGAATAAAAACCGGAACGCTGCTCTTTTCAGGAGCGGGTTTCGGTTTTTTTTTGATATGTGTAATTTACGTGATTCAGGTATGTAGTGATAAAATTAGTAGGTAGCAATCCGTTTCTGAATAGGTATATATTATCCGTATTAAATAAATATGATCGTCAACTATTTGCAGATTAGTAGCGCGGTTAACTAATAGTGATTCACCGGTATAACTAATGGGGTAATATAAGTGATTTTTAAAAAAATATGGAAAGCTATATCTTCTGAATATATACCATCGGCCATTTGCTTTTTTCTCCTTGCAAAAATGGATTATGAAATAATATCTATCTGGCCACAGAATGAATCGGTTGATGACAGAATTAAACTTTCTTTACTATTCATTCATTTGGTGATGATTTTAGTGATGTTTACTCCGCTAATTAATCGGTTTTTGTCACGAGTAGACAATGAGAAATTTGAAAAGTTTATAGCTCTTCCGCAGAAAGATAAAAACATCACATACATCGATTATTATGATTTTCTGAGCGGGCTTGCTTTATCAGCATTTTACTTATCTATCCTTATTTTTACAATGAAGAGTATTTACGAAGAAGCAGGATGGATAATTTCTGGTATTTATATATTTACAATGTTTGTGTCTTCTATTTCTATTGCTGCATTGTCATTGCTTAGATTTATCTGGTTATTTACAAAGTTTAATAATTATATATATTGGTTTATTGTTTTACTTGCGAGCAGTATGTGTATGGCAGTTATTGGTGCCGCGATGAAAATGGCCTCGTAAAAATGCGCTTAATATCTGGAACAGTGATGATTCCGTTTTGTAATCCGTGGGATGCATTGTTGCAAAGCTTAAAGCCTCTTTTGAAGAGGCTTTAAGCCCTCAGCGACCAGGGAAGTAAAAGACTGTCTTTCCTGGTGTTGAGCATTCTGCCAAAAACATAATTAACAGTATTCCAACTACTTTCTTCATTATCACGAGACTGCCGGATTTACCACGTCATCCATCAGTATGTAACGTGCTTCCTGGCGCGTGTATTGATCGATTAATGGTACAAGTCGCTGGAAATGCTCGCTGGCACAATGTTCATCGAGAGCCGCGTGGTTTGGCCATTCTTCGATAAAAATAAAATGCCCCGGATCTTTTTCATCAATATAGAGGTCGTAAGCAATGCAGTGCGGTTCTTTCTTCGTTGCCGCTATTAGCTCACGATACAACGGGAGAACAGTTTCAATATACTCAGGTTTGATGAAATCCTCAGCAATGACCTTTAACATGCAGCCTCCTGGCAGAAAACGAATGCACACTATGTAATGAAGATATTTTTTGGGCAAGAGGTCACAGAGTTTTATCGGCCGGATAGTGAGTTATGCCAGCTATCAATCAGATGATCCGCATAACTGTGATCCATCTCACCTCCCGGCAACCAAAATCTCCTGCGATTCGACGCCGTCCTCTATCTGTTTCGCCACCTTTTGTAAGGCAGGAAGATGCTTTTCCGCGGCCTGTTCGATGGTCATGGCGCTGGCCATATACACCAAATTCAGGCAGCCGATCACCCGCTGTTCGCTGCGGATGGGGACGGCGATAGAAGCGATTTTCTCCTCCTGATCCCAACCGCGAAAGTTCTGCCCAAAACCGTCTTTTCGCACGCGGGTCAAAATGGCATTGAGCTTCAGCGGCTCGCGCGCAAGCTGGAACTCTTCTCCCGATCGGGAGGCAAGCATTTCAATCAGTTCCTGCCGTTCATTCTCCGGGCAAAATGCCAGCCAGGTCAGGCCGGATGCGGTTTTCAGCAGTGGCAAACGACGCCCTACCATCGCCCGGTGAAACGACAGACGGCTGAAACGGTGGGTGGTTTCACGTACCACCATCGCGTCCACATCCAGCGTGGAAACGTCGGTCGGCCAGATGACCTCGCGCAGCAAATCTCCCAGCAGCGGGGCGGCGAGTGCAGAAATCCACTGCTCGTCACGAAACCCCTCGCTGAGCTGGCGGACTTTAATGGTTAAGCGAAAGCTGTCATCGGACAGGCTGCGCCGGACGTAACCCTCATCCTGCAGGGTTTCCAGCAGCCGTCTGACCGTGGTGCGATGCAGGCCGCTTAACTCAGCAAGCAAGCCAACACTGGCCCCACCATCGAGCCGGTTTAACATATTTAATAACATTAATCCGCGCGTTAATCCGCGTACGGTTTTGTACTCAGTGCTCTCGTCATTTTTCATATTCATTGACAAATCTACAGGTAAAACAACGTTGTGCACTTAGTGCACATCCTGGCATGTTTTGATTGTAGCGCAAAAACTCGCTTCTATACTGACCGCACAACAAAAAATTATTCACATATTTTTAACAAAACAAATTGCGCCTCACCAGGGTCCGCAATTGCGTTTTGTCCGAGTCGTGAGGTTCTGAAATGACAACAAAAAACCCGGATATCCAACCCGCTGTGCAGCATACCGCGCAGGTGGCGATTGCCGGTGCTGGTCCGGTAGGGCTGATGATGGCCAACTATCTTGGGCAGATGGGCATTGAGGTGTTGGTAGTGGAGAAGCTCGACACGCTGATCGACTATCCTCGCGCCATCGGCATTGATGATGAAGCGCTGCGTACTATGCAGTCTGTGGGGCTGGTCGAGAACGTTTTGCCGCACACCACGCCGTGGCACGCGATGCGCTTTCTTACCCCGAAAGGCCGCTGTTTTGCTGATATCCAGCCGATGACCGACGAATTTGGCTGGTCGCGCCGCAATGCTTTTATTCAGCCGCAGGTGGACGCGGTGATGTTGGAAGGGTTGTCGCGTTTTCCCAACGTGCGCTGCCTGTTCTCCCGCGAACTGGAGGCCTTCAGCCAACAAAACGGCGAAGTGACGCTAAATCTGAAAGCGCCAGACGGTCAACGTGAAACGGTGAAGGCCCAGTGGCTGGTGGCCTGCGACGGCGGCGGCAGCAACGTCAGACGTTCTCTGAACGTGCCGTTTGAAGGTAAAACCGCGCCGAATCAGTGGATTGTGGTGGATATCGCCAACGATCCGCTCAGCACGCCGCATGTGTATTTGTGCTGCGATCCGGTGCGCCCGTATGTCTCTGCCGCGCTGCCGCACGCGGTGCGCCGTTTTGAGTTTATGGTTATGCCGGGGGAAACCGAAGCGCAGCTTAGCGAGCCGCAGAATATGCGCCAGTTACTGAGCAAAGTGCTGCCGAACCCGGACAACGTCGAGCTGATCCGCCAGCGCGTGTATACCCATAATGCTCGTCTGGCCGAACGTTTTCGTATTGACCGCGTGCTGCTGGCGGGCGATGCGGCGCACATTATGCCGGTCTGGCAGGGTCAGGGATACAACAGCGGCATGCGCGATGCTTTCAACCTGGCATGGAAACTGGCGCTGGTGATTAACGGTAAAGCCGACGATGCGCTGTTGGATACCTACCAGCAGGAACGCCGCGACCACGCCAAAGCGATGATCGACCTCTCCGTGACCGCTGGCAACGTACTTGCGCCGCCCAAACGCTGGCACGGCGCGGTACGCGATGGGGTTTCCTGGCTGTTGAACTATATTCCGCCGGTCAAACGTTACTTCCTTGAAATGCGGTTTAAGCCGATGCCGCAGTACCACGCCGGGGCGCTGGTGCGTGAAGGCGACGCGAAAACTTCACCGGTCGGCAAGATGTTTATCCAGCCGAAGGTGACGCTGGAATCGGGCGAAGTGACGTTGCTCGACAACGTCATCGGACCGAATTTCGCGGTGATTGGCTGGGGCTGTAACCCACTATGGGGCATGAGCGAGGCGCAGATCCAACAGTGGCAGGCGCTGGGGACGCGTTTTATCCAGGTCGTGCCGGATACGCAGATACATACCGATCAGGATAACCACGACGGCGTTACCCGCATTGGCGATACGCAAAACCGCCTGCGCGCGTGGTTTGCCCAGCACAACGCTGCGCTGGTGGTAATGCGCCCGGACCGCTTCGTGGCCGCCATTGCCATTCCGCAAACCCTGGGCAGCACCCTGAATAAACTGGCGTCGGTGATGACGCTCACTCGCGCTACTGCCGACATTCCTGTTGAAAAGGTTGCCTGATATGCACGCTTATCTTCACTGTCTTTCCCACTCGCCGCTGGTGGGCTATGTCGACCCGGCACAGGCTGTGCTCGACGAGGTTAACGGCGTGATCGCCAGTGCTCGGGCACGTATTGCGGCGTTCGAACCTGAACTGGTCGTGCTGTTTGCCCCCGATCACTACAACGGATTTTTCTACGACGTGATGCCGCCGTTCTGTTTAGGCGTTGGAGCTACAGCGATCGGCGATTTTGGTAGTGCGGCGGGGGAATTACCGGTGCCGACAGATCTGGCTGAAGCCTGCGCCCACGCGGTAATGAAAAGCGGTATCGATCTCGCCGTGTCCTACAACATGCAGGTCGATCATGGCTTCGCGCAGCCGCTGGAGTTTTTGCTCGGCGGCCTAGATAAGGTGCCGGTGCTGCCAGTGTTTATTAACGGTGTCGCCACGCCGCTGCCGGGCTTTCAGCGTACCCGCATGCTCGGTGAAGCGATTGGCCGTTTCGCCAGCTCGCTGAATAAGCGCGTGCTGTTTTTAGGCTCCGGTGGTCTGTCGCATCAGCCGCCGGTACCGGAGCTGGCGAAGGCTGATGCCCATATGCGTGACCGCCTGCTCGGCAGCGGCAAACAGTTACCTGAAAACGAGCGCGAGCTGCGCCAGCAGCGGGTGATCAGCGCCGCCGAGAAGTTTGTGGTCGATCAAAACACGCTACACCCGCTTAACCCTGTCTGGGATAACCGTTTTATGTCCCTGCTTGAGCAGGGGCGTTTGCAGGAGCTGGACGCGGTCAGTAACGAAGAGCTGTCCGCGATGGCGGGCAAATCAACGCACGAAGTGAAAACCTGGGTTGCCGCCTTCGCCGCTATTTCTGCTTTTGGCAACTGGCGCAGCGAAGGCCGTTATTACCGCCCGATCCCGGAGTGGATCGCCGGATTCGGCTCCCTGAGCGCCACTACGCAGAACTAAAACAGAACTGAATATGCAGGAGAACATCATGACTTACCAACCGCAAACCGAAGCCGCTACCAGTCGTTTTCTGGAGGTGCAGGAAGCAGGCGAAACCCTACGCGTGCATTTCAATGACTGTGGGCAGGGCGAAGAGACCGTCGTGCTGCTGCACGGATCCGGTCCTGGCGCGACGGGCTGGGCAAACTTCAGCCGCAATATCGATCCGCTGGTACAGGCCGGATACCGGGTGATCCTGTTGGATTGTCCTGGCTGGGGCAAAAGCGATGGGATCGTTAACCGCGGTTCGCGATCCGATCTCAACGCCCGCATCCTGAAAAGCGTGGTCGATCAGTTGGATATTCAAACAGTCCACCTGCTGGGTAACTCGATGGGCGGTCACAGTGCTGTGGCGTTTACCCTGAGCTGGCCGGAGCGCGTGGGCAAACTGGTATTAATGGGCGGCGGAACGGGCGGCATGAGCCTGTTTACCCCGATGCCGACCGAAGGTATCAAGCGCCTGAATCAGCTGTATCGTGAGCCGACCATCGAGAACCTGAAGCTGATGATGGAGATCTTTGTCTTCGACACCAGCGACCTGACCGAGGCGTTGTTTGAGGCGCGCCTGAATAACATGCTGTCGCGTCGCGATCACCTGGAAAACTTTGTCCAGAGTCTGGAGGCCAACCCGAAACAGTTCCCGGATTTCAGCCCGCGTCTGGGTGAAATCAAAGCTCAGACTCTGATTGTCTGGGGACGCAATGACCGCTTTGTACCGATGGATACCGGTCTGCGCCTGCTCTCCGGAATTGCCGGTTCTGAGCTGCATATCTACCGCGACTGCGGGCACTGGGCGCAGTGGGAACATGCGGATGCCTTTAACCAACTGGTGCTGAACTTCCTCGCACGCCCTTAAGGAACGGACATGACGAATCGTAATCTTGAGCAGCTAGCCGCCGATTTACGTCAGGCTGAAGAAAAAGGGGAAGCCATCGCCCCGCTGCGTGAATTGATTGGTGTGGATAACGCCGAAGCGGCCTACGCCATTCAGCGCATCAACGTACAGTACGACGTGGCGCGCGGGCGTCGCGTGGTCGGGCGCAAAGTGGGGCTGACGCACCCGAAAGTGCAGCAGCAGCTGGGTGTCGATCAACCGGACTTCGGTACGCTGTTTGCTGATATGTGTTATGGCGATAACGAAACCATCCCGTTTTCCCGTGTGCTGCAACCGCGTATTGAAGCCGAAATTGCGCTGGTGCTGAACCGCGATCTGCCCAATACCGACACCACTTTTGACGAGCTTTACAACGCCATAGAGTGGGTACTTCCCGCGCTGGAAGTGGTCGGCAGCCGTATCCGCGACTGGTCGATCAAATTTGTTGATACCGTGGCGGATAACGCCTCCTGTGGCGTGTATGTGGTCGGCGGTCCGGCACAGCGTCCGGCAGGATTAGATCTGAAAAACTGCGCGATGAAAATGACGCGCAACAACGAAGAGGTCTCCAGCGGGCGCGGCAGCGAATGCCTGGGACATCCGATCAACGCCGCCGTCTGGCTAGCGCGCAAAATGGCCAGCCTCGGCGAGCCGCTGCGTGCGGGAGACATTATTCTCACCGGAGCGTTAGGCCCGATGGTGGCGGTGAATGCGGGCGATCGTTTCGAAGCCCATATCGACGGTATTGGTTCAGTCGCCGCCACCTTTTCAGCGGCGGTTACAAAAGGAAGTCAGTCATGAGTAAGCGTAAAGTCGCCATTATCGGCTCCGGCAACATCGGTACCGATTTGATGATAAAAATTTTGCGTCACGGCGTGCATCTGGAAATGGCGGTGATGGTCGGTATCGATCCAGAATCTGATGGCCTGGCGCGTGCCCGACGCATGGGCGTTGCCACCACCCATGAAGGGGTGACAGGGCTTATCGCCATGCCGGAATTCGCCGATATCGACATTGTGTTTGACGCCACCAGCGCAGGCGCGCATGTGAAGAACGACGCCGCGCTACGTGCCGTTAAACCAGGCATCCGCCTGATCGACCTGACGCCCGCGGCAATCGGTCCTTACTGCGTGCCGGTGGTGAATCTGGCAGCCAACGTTGATCAGCAGAACGTCAATATGGTGACCTGCGGCGGACAGGCAACCATCCCAATGGTGGCGGCAGTTTCTCGCGTGGCAAAAGTCCATTACGCCGAGATTATCGCCTCGATCGCCAGTAAATCGGCGGGGCCGGGTACCCGCGCCAATATCGACGAGTTTACCGAAACTACCTCGAAGGCGATTGAAGTGGTCGGCGGCGCGGCAAAAGGCAAAGCCATTATTGTCCTTAACCCGGCCGAGCCGCCGCTGATGATGCGTGACACGGTGTATGTGCTGAGCGAAGCGGCCTCTGAGGTTGAAGTTGAAGCGTCGATTAATGAGATGGCGGCGGCGGTGCAGGCCTACGTGCCGGGCTATCGCCTGAAACAGCGTGTCCAGTTTGAAGTCATCTCGGAGGATAAACCGGTGAATCTGCCGGGTATCGGCCAGTTCTCTGGGCTGAAAACCGCGGTGTATCTGGAAGTGGAAGGCGCGGCGCACTATTTACCAGCCTACGCGGGCAACCTCGACATTATGACCTCCAGCGCGCTGGCGACCGCTGAGAAGATGGCGCAGTCCCTCGCTCGTCAGGCAGGAGAAGCAGCATGAACGGTAAAAAAATCTATATCTCTGACGTGACCCTGCGCGACGGTATGCACGCCATTCGGCATCAATATTCGCTGGGGAATGTGCGCCAGATAGCCAAAGCGCTGGACGACGCACGGGTTGATTCTATTGAAGTGGCCCACGGCGACGGTTTACAAGGTTCCAGCTTTAACTACGGCTTTGGTGCGCACAGCGACCTGGAGTGGATTGAAGCGGCGGCGGACGTGGTGAAGCATGCCAAAATTGCCACGCTGTTGCTGCCGGGTATCGGCACTATTCATGACCTGAAAAATGCATATCAGGCCGGCGCACGGGTAGTGCGCGTGGCGACCCACTGCACTGAAGCGGATGTGTCGGCCCAGCATATTCAGTATGCGCGTGAGCTTGGCATGGATACCGTCGGCTTTCTGATGATGAGCCATATGACCACACCGGAGAACCTGGCACAGCAGGCGAAGCTGATGGAAAACTACGGCGCGACCTGTATTTATGTGGTCGATTCCGGCGGCGCAATGAACATGAGCGATATTCGCGCCCGCTTCCGCGCACTGAAAGCGGTGCTGAAGCCGGAAACAGAAACCGGAATGCATGCGCATCACAACCTGAGTCTTGGGGTGGCGAACTCCATTGCCGCGGTAGAAGAAGGGTGTGACCGTATCGACGCCAGCCTGGCCGGGATGGGCGCAGGCGCGGGCAACGCGCCATTGGAGGTATTTATCGCCGCTGCGGATAAGCTTGGTTGGCAGCACGGCACCGATCTCTACGCACTGATGGACGCCGCCGACGATTTAGTGCGCCCACTACAAGACCGCCCGGTGCGGGTGGATCGTGAAACGCTGGCGCTGGGCTATGCCGGGGTGTACTCCAGCTTCCTGCGTCATTGCGAAGTGGCGGCAGCACGTTATGACCTGAGCGCAGTAGATATTCTGGTGGAACTGGGCAAACGTCGGATGGTGGGTGGCCAGGAAGATATGATCGTCGACGTAGCGCTGGACCTGCGCAACCGCAAATAAAAATGATTACGCGGCTGGCAACGTATCAGCCGCGATTCACCTGCATCGTGACCTCAGAGGGACATCTTATGACGACCCGTACCCCCGCATCTTACCGCCTGACGTTGACCGTTGGGCTTTGCTTTTTAGTTGCCCTGATGGAAGGGCTGGATTTACAGGCCGCCGGTATCGCTGCCGTCGGTATCGCCCACGCGTTTGCGCTGGATAAAATGCAGATGGGCTGGATCTTCAGTGCGGGCATTCTCGGGCTGCTGCCCGGCGCGCTGGTGGGTGGCATGCTGGCTGACCGCTACGGCCGCAAGCGTATTCTCATTGCCTCTGTGGCGCTGTTCGGCCTGTTCTCGCTGGCGACGGCGATTTCCTGGGATTTCTCATCGCTGGTTTTTGCCCGTCTGATGACCGGTGTCGGGCTGGGCGCGGCGTTGCCGAATCTGATCGCGCTGACCTCCGAGGCGGCGGGCCCGCGTTTTCGCGGTACGGCAGTGAGCCTGATGTACTGCGGCGTGCCGATTGGCGCGGCGCTGGCGGCGGCGCTTGGGTTTAGCGGTCTGGCCTCCGCCTGGCAAACGGTGTTCTGGGTAGGCGGGGTGATCCCGCTGTTGCTGGTGCCGCTGTTGATGCGCTGGCTGCCGGAATCACAGGTTTATACCCAACAAACGCAAGTGGCCGCCGCACCGCTGCGTGCCCTGTTTGCGCCAGCGACGGCGAGTGCCACGCTGCTGCTGTGGTTGTGCTATTTCTTCACCCTGCTGGTGGTGTATATGCTGATCAACTGGCTGCCGATGCTGCTGGTGGAGCAGGGCTTTCGACCATCGCAGGCGGCAGGCGTAATGTTTGCTCTGCAAATTGGCGCGGCCAGCGGCACGTTAATTCTCGGGGCGTTAATGGATAAACTGCGCCCGGTGGTGATGTCGCTGCTGATCTACACCGGGATGTTGGCTTCACTGCTGGCGCTGGGTACGGTGTCGTCATTGAGCGGCATGCTAATGGCGGGATTTGTGGCCGGGATGTTCGCCACCGGCGGGCAAAGCGTGTTGTATGCGCTGGCGCCGCTGTTTTACAGCACGCAGATCCGCGCCACAGGTGTGGGCACCGCCGTCGCAGTCGGGCGTCTGGGGGCGATGAGCGGCCCGCTGCTGGCAGGGAAAATGTTAGCGCTCGGTACCGGAACGGTAGGGGTGATGGCGGCTTCTGCGCCGGGCATTTTGCTGGCAGGCCTGGCGGTATTTATTCTGATGAGCCGCAAATCGCAGATGCCGATCCCGGCCAGCGGTGCTTAAGCATTCATCCGGATGTGGGAGTGGGGAGATTTGGTTCCTACTTCCGGGTGAACGCCGTCAGTCAACTGTGTTGCCAAAGTTTAGATAAAACATGGCAACGGAGGCGTTATGAGCTGGCGGCCCTTTTTGTATCTGATTATTAATCCCCACCCGCTATTAAGCGCCCGACGCGGTCATCTGCGTCTGGTGCAGGGTTGACTTTGCATTCTGTTAACAAACGCGGTATAACAAACCTTCTTTGGATGTTTAGATGTCCATACGTTTAGAAGGTTATATGAAAACAACACAACAAAATGCGCCACTGAAGCGCACAATGAAAACGCGTCACCTGATTATGCTTTCCTTGGGCGGCGTGATTGGCACAGGATTATTCTTCAATACCGGGTACATCATCTCCACCACTGGAGCGGCGGGAACGCTGCTGGCCTATCTGATTGGCGCGCTGGTGGTCTGGCTGGTTATGCAGTGTCTGGGCGAGCTGTCGGTCGCGATGCCGGAGACCGGGGCGTTTCACGTTTATGCCGCGCGCTATCTTGGTCCGGCTACCGGGTATACCGTGGCCTGGCTCTACTGGCTGACCTGGACCGTGGCGCTGGGTTCGAGCTTTACCGCCGCCGGATTCTGTATGCAGTACTGGTTTCCACAGGTGCCGGTATGGGTCTGGTGCGTGGTGTTCTGCGCGATTATTTTTGGTCTGAATGTTATCTCCACGCGCTTTTTTGCCGAAGGGGAGTTCTGGTTCTCCCTGGTCAAGGTGGTCACTATCATCGCCTTTATCATCCTCGGTGGGGCGGCGATTTTCGGCTTTATTCCGATGCAGGATGGCTCGCCCGCGCCGGGGCTGAGTAATATCACGGCGGAAGGCTGGTTCCCGCACGGTGGCTTACCGATTCTGATGACTATGGTTGCAGTGAACTTTGCTTTTTCGGGTACCGAGCTTATCGGCATTGCCGCCGGTGAAACGGAAAACCCGCGCAAAGTTATCCCGGTAGCGATTCGTACTACCATCGCGCGACTGATTATTTTCTTTATCGGCACCGTGTTTGTGCTGGCGGCGCTGATCCCGATGCAGCAGGCGGGCGTGGAGAAAAGCCCGTTTGTGCTGGTGTTTGAGAAAGTAGGGATCCCGTACGCCGCTGATATTTTTAACTTCGTGATCCTGACTGCTATTCTTTCTGCAGCGAACTCCGGGTTATATGCCTCCGGGCGCATGCTGTGGTCGCTGTCGAATGAACGTACGCTACCGGCCTGTTTTGCGCGAGTAACGAAAAACGGCGTTCCACTGACGGCGCTGTCGGTCAGTATGCTCGGTGGTGTGCTGGCGCTGTTTTCCAGCGTGGTGGCCCCGGACACGGTATTTGTTGCGCTGTCGGCAATCTCCGGGTTTGCGGTGGTAGCGGTGTGGCTGAGTATCTGCGCCTCGCATTTTGTTTTTCGTCGCCGTCATCTGCAACAAGGTAAGGCATTGAGTGAATTACATTATCGCGCGCCGTGGTATCCGCTGGTGCCAGTATTAGGTTTTGTGCTGTGCCTGGTGGCCTGTGTAGGGCTGGCATTCGATCCAGCGCAGAGAATTGCGTTGTGGTGCGGGTTACCGTTTGTTGCGTTGTGCTATGGTGCTTATTTCCTTACTCAACCCCGAAACGCAAAACAGGAGCCAGAACATGTCGCAGAATAATCCGTTACGCGCTCTCCTTGATAAACAGGATATCCTGCTGCTGGATGGCGCGATGGCGACGGAGCTGGAAGCGCGAGGGTGTAACTTAGCCGACAGCCTGTGGTCAGCCAAAGTGCTGGTAGAAAACCCGGAGCTTATCCGCGAAGTGCATCTTGATTACTACCGGGCGGGGGCGCAATGCGCGATCACTGCCAGCTATCAGGCGACGCCGGCGGGCTTCGCCGCGCGAGGTCTGGATGAATCGCAGTCGAAAGCGCTGATTGGCAAAAGCGTGGAGCTGGCTCGTAAAGCCCGTGAAGCGTATCTGGCAGAGAACCCGCAGGCGGGAACGCTTCTGGTGGCGGGATCCGTCGGGCCTTACGGCGCGTATCTGGCGGATGGCTCTGAATACCGTGGCGATTATCATTGTAGCGTTGAGGCATTTCAGGCGTTTCATCGCCCGCGCGTGGAAGCCTTGCTGGATGCCGGGGCCGATCTGCTGGCCTGCGAAACCCTGCCGAATTTCGCCGAGATTGAGGCGTTGGCTGAGCTGTTGACCGCATATCCGCGTGCGCGGGCATGGTTCTCATTTACCCTGCGCGACAGCGAGCACCTGAGCGACGGTACGCCGCTGCGTGACGTGGTTGCGTTGCTGGCGGGTTATCCGCAGGTGGTGGCGCTAGGCATTAACTGTATTGCGCTGGAAAACACCACCGCTGCGTTGCAGCATTTACACGGCTTAACGGCGCTGCCGCTGGTGGTGTATCCGAACTCGGGCGAGCAGTACAATGCGGTGAGCAAAACCTGGCATCATCACGGTGAGCATTGTGCGCAGCTGGCGGATTATCTGCCGCAGTGGCAGGCCGCTGGCGCACGATTAATTGGCGGGTGCTGTCGCACCACGCCT